>JAFXTJ010000039.1 GCA_017535945.1 Lachnospiraceae bacterium | reverse complement strand
TCCGCTCCTTTGCGAGGCGGATCTGCTCTTCGACCGGCAGCGCCGGAGCGGCGAACTCCCCGGAGCCTCCCTCCGAGCAGAAGGTGCATCCCCCGTAGCCGATGCGGCCGTCCCGGTTCGGACAGGTGCATCCGGAGCTTAGGGAGAGCCGGTAGATCTTTTCGCCGAATGTGGCCTGCAGGTAGTCGGACAAGGGGATCATGTCAGAAGAAACTCTTGAACGCATCAGTTTCGACAGAAACAGCGTATAGTCATCATCCTGCCCGTCCAATAACGGCGAGTTCTCGCCGCCCCCGTTGGTGCTGCGCTTCATGGCGGCATATTCACTCTCGCCGTGCTCGATCAGATCCATCACGTTCATCGGGCAGCCGGCCTCCGTCGCGATCCTGCAGAATTCCGACATCGCGCGGTCCGACTCTCTTGTTTTGAGGAACTTTTGCTTCAGCGCTTCATCGCTCCTTGCAAGGGACATGAGTTTTTCCAGGGCTTCTTCGATATCCATGGCTCTCTCCTTAACACGTGATCAGCAGATGCTCGTTTGCAATATCATTATACACGGTACATTTCCTGTCCGCGACATCATATACATGGACGATCTCCTGCAGGAGCTCCTCCTGCTCGAATTCCGTCACAAGATCCGCACAGGATTCGAGTTTCTCCGGTAAGAACTGCACCGTTTTCTCATTGCAGAAGACCGCCGTATACAGGATCTCCGCCTCCACGAGATCCTGGAAAATGTGACTGCCGTAGGACAGCTCCGGATTATAGCCCGCCTCTGTTTCCTCGGTCTCGCAGATGATCTCATAGGCACTGATATCCGAAAAGGCGGTCGGGACGCCGAGTTCCGGAGATGAAGTCCCCACGCGGCCCGGTACGATCAGCATCATGTGCTTGTTCCTGTCGCGGTACGCCCAGTTGATCCGCCCGATCAGCTTTGCGACCAGGTCCTTATCCTTGTAGGGCATGTTGTAGTAGCCCACCGGATCCACATATACGATGAGATCCAGTTCCGTCGTCTTCGCCATCCCCATGGAGGCGCCGTAGCTCTCGAGCAGGATCTTTTTCTTCGGGATGCGCGGCGGGATCACAGTCCCGGACTTGCCCTTCTGCACCTGCAGCGGCCGGCACTGGAGGAGATCGACGGAATACTCGCCGCTCTCCGCGACATTGATCGTGAATTCCGTATCGACGGGATACTCATATTCCTCCTGGATACAGGCGAGCATCCGCTGCATTTGCTCCATCAGGACCTCATTGGCGACGAGCCCTCTGCAGGAGATGAACTTCACATCGCGGTCCCGCCCCATCTCGCGGAGCCGGTATTCCGCGTCGAAATCGTGCTCGAGCAGGATCGGATCCAGATACTCCGGCAGATCCGGTTCAATGTCCTCGAGCGGCAGCTTCTTCAGCGCATGTTCCCCCATGTGGATCACTTCCGCCTTGCCCTGCGAGAACTTATGCTTATCGGCGGAGGAGGAATAGGAGGTCTTCTCCGGCATGTCCAGGTTGACGATCCGCGGATAGGAGCCCTCCGTCCGGTCGACGGCGGACGTCCCGAGTCCCATGACGAGCCTTAGCATCCCGGCCGACGGATCACTGTCCTTCATGACGCGGTAGGGGCTGTAGGAATACCCCACACCGGCCGCGCAGGGCATGTAATTCTGGCCGTAATAGGAGCCCGACACCCGCTGGATCAGGAGCGCCATCTGCTCATCCCGTTTATCGAGCCCGCGCCGTTTGCGGTAGTCCAGGGCGGACAGGCTCATGGAACTGGCATATACGACCTTGATCGCGTGCTCGAATTCCTCCAGACGCTCCTCTCTGCTTCCCCGGTTCACGCAGAAGACGGATTCATACTTCCCGGCAAACGCATTGCCGAAGCCGTCCTCCAGGATACTGCTGGAGCGGATGATATAGGGATCCTGCCCGTAGTATTCGATGATCCGGATGAACTGTTCCTCCATTGCCTCCGAAAAGGTCCCGTTCATCAGTTTTGCGGCGAACTCATCCGCAAGCGAAAAATACCCTTCCTCCGTGCGCTGCCGGATCCGGATATCCCACAGATTGTTGTCCACGATGTAGGTGTAGTAGAGGTCCGAGCCCACGTAGAAGGAGTCGTGCGGCTCCAGGATCTCGCTGATATCCGGCTCCTTATTCCGGATGATCGCACGGGCAAGGAGCATGCCGCAGGCCTTGCCGCCGATCATGCCGGTCCCGACCATGTGATCGCGCACGGCGAAATAATCCTCCGGCGTGAAATGCTCCTGCACCATCTCCCGCATCTTGGCGTCGCGCGTCATCATGATGTTGCACATTTCCGTGCAGGCATCGGTGATATCCAGCCCGTTCTCGTTCATCAGTTTGACGCGGTTGAAGTATCTGTCCAAGGAATCGGAATACTGCTCCTCGGCGGAACGCTGCGCCTGTCCGAGCGTCTGGTAGAACCGGCTCGACATCACGCCGTCCAGGATCGGGCGGAAGGTGCCGGCATCGGGGTCATAGATATGCGGCAGGAACATCGTGTCGGAATCCCGCTTCCACACCTTTTCCGGTCGGACGTAGATGCTCTTCTTATCCGAGTAGACATCGAAGAACAGCTGCGTCGTGTTGAGGATCTTGTTGATCGCCTGCACGGAGTGCTTGCCGCGGATGATCGGGAAGAAAGCGACCGTATCGAGGATGAACAGGAACGGGCAGGTAACGCGGAAGAAGTTGCCCATCATCAGATCCGTCGCCCATGCGGTCTGCAGCTCGGAGAGGCAGTCAAAGACGTAAAAGGCATCCTTCCCCTCCTGCTCGATCACGTTATGGATATCGACGGTGAAGTTCTCGAAGCGGTGGGACAGCGGGACGTTTACGGTCTTCACCTTGGGATGAGGCTTGATGAGCGGCTCATGGCTGGCGAACCGGAAGTAGATGATGTTGCGCTTGTCTTTGATCGCCCGGCGCACATACGGTTCCATGAACAGCTTAAACTGCGACAGCTCCGATACCCGCCAGACGACATTGTCTCCCAGGCGGATATAGTTCAGGGCCTTGTCCATCTCCGGGATCCCGCTTTTCACCTTATCAAACGCCGCCATGCAATCCCCCTTTCGCCATGCAAAAAGGCGCCCTGCACACACTGTGGTCCGCAGAACGCCTTTGTCCGCACCTGTACAAACGCAAAACGGGACTGCAGAAACACCTGCAGCCCCATCGCTTGCCTTGATTATAGGGTTTAAGCGTGCGGATGTCAATAAGCGGGAGTTTCAGACCGGCCTTATCTGTTTCTCATTTCCTCATCATCTCGCGGATCGCCATCGCCAGCACTTCCTCAGGTGCCTGATCGAGTTTCTTCGTCTTCTGATCCTCTTTGATGACGATCGGTTTCGCACCGGGCTTTGCTTCCGGCTTCTTTACCGGTCCCGGCGACATCTTCTTCCCGGCTGCTGCCATGGTCAGTCGCTCTCCCTTCCGCCGATCCCGTAATTCAGGATCTCGTTGTACTTCGCGTTGGCCTCTTCCGCCGCCTTCTTCTCGCGCCAGCGCTCGATGTCGCTGCAGATGGCGAGCATCTCATCCACAACGATCTCCGCGCTCTTCGGCTTCTCATTATGCAGATAGGCCGTCATCCGGTACATGGCTTTGGGGCTGCCGAGCTGCCTCGCGATCTGCACGCCCAGTTCCTCCGGAAATCCGAGTTCCCGGATCGCCGCCACGAGTTCATTCTTCGCCTGTGTCCACTCTGCGTTCATTTCTCAAAATGCAGCCGTTCCTGCTTGAACGACGCGATGTGTCCCATATCGTTGAAGAGTTCCAACCGCGGGAGCACCTGATCCCCGACCGGATCTCGGAAGGAGATGACCGATACGGAACAGACGCCGTACGGCATGCCCGCAAGGACAAACGGAAACGGGAGGTTCAGGAGATGCGAGAACAGGACCGCGCCGGAGCCGCCGTGCGCAAACAGGGCGATCGTGTCGTCCCGCTCCGTCACGCATTCATACAGGCTGTCCTTCCTGATCAGGCCGTAGTCCGCGAGGAACTCATCCAGATCCTTTGAGATGCTCCGGTAATAGGTCAGGCAACGGTTGTCCCTAAAATACGGATGTTCCACCCACCGGCTGCTGCCGGCATATTCCGGGTGTTCCGTGAGCAGTTTACAGGCCAGCGTCCAGGGATGGCCGTCGTATTCGAGCCGGGCAGGCACATCTTCCGTCGCGGAAGCGTCCGAAGTGGATTTCTCCGTCGCGATATCTCCCCAGTCGATCTCATGCATGAACGGAAGCTGCCGGATCTCCAGACCGTGGTTTTCGGCCGTATAGAAAGCCGTCTCCATGGCCCGTCCCATCGGCGAGGAATAGACGGCGTTTATCGGCTCGTTCTTTAATCTCTCCGCCGTGCTCTTCGCCTGCAGGATGCCGTTTTCCGTCAGACAGTCCCGCTGATAGTCCGGCTCGCCATGGCGTACAAATATCAGTCTCATACCTCTCCCTCAGAGATCATCTTTACGGCTCCCACAGGCATCATCCGGCGCCTGCATCTCCCTGTCAGCGGCCTTCTCCCGCTTTTTGCCGCGCTTATCCTCAAACACAGTGCTCCGCGGACGGTACGTGCCGGAAGCCACCTGCTCCGCGCGCTCCTTGCGGACCCGTTCCTGTTCCGCCTCCCGCTGCTCTGCGGTCAGGCGCTCGGTTTCCTTTCTGGTCAGTTTACCCATTGACTTCTCTCCCGTTCGCGGAATCGATGATCGCCTGCATCGTCTTACGGTTCAGCAGGCCGCCGCTCTGATTGGACACGCCGTCGATATTGCCCTCGAGCAGAACCTCCGTCATCATCCGTACCTCCGGATCGCCCGCCGGCCGGGTGAGGAACATGAGCCGCACAATGAGCCGTCCGATGGATGCCCAGCGCCGCGCGAGCGGCGAATGTGCCTGCATCTGCGCGAGCGAATTCTTCCGCGAAAACTCTCCGGGAACCGGCTGTGAGAAATGCGTGCGCTCCCCGGTATAGATCTTCCCGAAATCTTCATCGGACAGCGGAACGCGGTTCTTTAACGTGAGGGACGAGATCAGTTCGCTTCCCGCCACTTCCCACTCCTGTTTCAGCCGGATGTCCGCGAGCGAAGCCCCCGCCTGGATCTCATACCTGCCGCCGATGACATTGAAATCCCCTTCCTGCCAGGCGGAAAAAGCCCGGGCATCCAGCGGGATCTCCACCGTCTTCTTCTCGCCGGGTTCAAGGTGCACCTTGGCGAAGCCCTTCAGCTCCCTGTGCGGGCGGAAAGCCTCCCCGTCCGGATTCTTCACATACACCTGGCAGACCTCGCTCCCGGCCACGTCTCCGGTATTCTCCAGCGAAAATCGCACGGTGCAGCCGCCCTCCGGCGTCCCCGTGACAGTCAGGTCCGTATAGGCGTAGGTCGTATAACTCAGCCCGTGCCCGAAGCAGTAACGGACCGGCCGGTCAAAAGTATCATAGTAACGGTAGCCGACAAAGATGCTCTCCCGGTATTCCACGTCATCGGGATGATCATTCTGCTCCCCCTGTCTGCCGAAGAAGCCGTAGCTCGGGACATCCTGCTCACCAAACGGAATGCTCTCGGCGAGCTTCCCCGAGGGATTCACACGCCCCGTCACGATCCGCGCACAGGCGCCGCCCATTGCCTCCCCGCCGAGGTAGAGCTGCAGCACGCCGCGGCATTTGTCCGCGAGCGCCATA
Organism: Lachnospiraceae bacterium; assembly: GCA_017535945.1. GTDB lineage: Bacteria > Bacillota > Clostridia > Lachnospirales > Lachnospiraceae > Butyrivibrio. The sequence goes on along the minus strand of JAFXTJ010000039.1, from coordinate 4,440 downwards.
TCATAGGGCGAGCCGCCAAAGGACAGGTAGCCGATGTTGTCCGTGACCGCGAGCATCTGCTTCAGCAGCGCGGACTGATTGCGCGGGAGATCGTAGCTTTCGCGGTCATACCCCTCTCCCTCCGTCCTGTCGGTGAGGCCGCCGCAGAAGAGGATCGGAATGTTCTTCTCCGCAGCCTTCCGCACGGCAGACAGCGCCTGCTTCTCCAGTTCTCTGTCACGCCGCAGGGTCCGGCAGTCATAGCCCCGTTCAAAATGCAGCCGGATGTCGCACTTCGCAAACTCCGCGAGGAGATCGTCCACCTGCTTCGTGTTAATATGGCTGCTCCCGCCGCCCTGGATCCGCGGGTTCAGCGCGAGATCGCCGATGAGCAGGATCTCCGCGTTTTCCTTAAGCGGGAAAAAACCGTCGTTTTTGAGCAGCACCGCACTCTCTTCCTCCACGCGCCGCGCGATGCGGTGGCCGGCTTCCCGAGTTTTGTACGAAATCCGCACCTCATGACCTGCCGGACCGCTCTCTTCCCGGTACCTGTCACACAGCGCCCGGACGCGTGCGAGTGCCCGGTCCGCCTCCTCTTTGGTCAGATGTCCCTGCCGCAGGGCTTCCGTAAGATCCTCCGCGTGATGGCCCAGGCTGTCCGGCATCTCAACATCCATCCCGGCCGCGATGCAGGCGGGCAGATCCACGCAGGCGCCCCAGTCGCTCATGACAAGTCCTTTAAAGCCCCACTTCTCCCGCAGTGTCTCCGTCAGCAGGTATCGGTTCTCACAGGCCGGTGTGCCGTTCACATAGTTGTAGGAGGCCATCACCGTGGCGGGCTGCGCCTCCTTCACGACGATCTCAAACGCCGCCAGATAGATCTCATGCAGCGCACGCTCATCCACCATGGAATTGGCGGTCATCCGGTGCGTCTCCTGGTTGTTGCACGCAAAATGCTTGATCGACGTCCCGACGCCCGCCTCCTGCATCGAGCGGATGTAGGCTGCTGCCAGCCTGCCCGCGAGGAACGGGTCCTCGGAATAGTATTCGAAATTCCTGCCGCACAGCGGTGAACGCTTGATATTGACGCCCGGCCCCAGCACCACGCGGACGCCGAGTTCTTTCGCCTCCGCCGCGATCCCGGCCGCCATCTGCGCGATCAGCGCCGGATCCCAGGAACACGCCGCGGCGCTCGCCGTCGGATAGCAGGTGGCCTCGTAGCTGTCATTGTTCTTCGCACCGTCCTCCTGCGCGCGCACGCCGTGCGGGCCGTCCGACACCCGGATGTCACCGATGTGCCAGGCGCCGTGTCCCGTCAGGTCTCTGTATGTTCCGTTGTCCGCACTTTTTTCCATAGTCCCCTCCGATGCTTTCTACATTTTCTCTTCTTTGGTGACCCGCGCAAAACCGTGTGCCGCGAGGATGTCGTCGACCTCGTACGGATCGTAGATCCGGTTGTTCACGGCGACGATGATGCAGGCGTCCCGCGGATCCTTTGCGTAGAGTTCCGGCATGCCGTAGAGCTTGAGCGCCCGGTTGATCTCCAGCAATGTAAAATGTCCCGCCAGACACAGACACAGGATCCGATTGCGGTCCGTCGTGTGCTTTTCCATCGTCACGAGCTTGCCGCCGTAGGATTCCGACATACCCGCCTGCGTGTAGATCTCCTTGAGCCGGATCCCCTTTGCCTCGATCGTATCCTTGAAGAAGTAGTAGAAGCCCTTCTTCTCGGCCAGATATTGCCGGTTGCGCGTCAGATAATCATCCAGCTGCTCCGGCTGCATGTTCTCCAGCAGGTCGTCCAGTTCATTCGTCGGTTTCTGCTGCATGCGCCACCGCCTTTTCCAGTGCTTCCCTGAGTTCCCGCGCCGTATACCGTTCGTCCGCTTCCAGCCGGATACAGCGCTCGATGATGTCCCACACCCTGCCGGCCGGGCGTTTTTCCTTGGGAAAGGTGCCCGTGAGCATCACGTTGAGGAGCATCCCCGCCGCGTAGATATCGGACTTTTCCGAAGATGCCGTCAGGCCGAAGCCCGCCTGCTCCGGTGCGGCATAGTGCTGCGTGCCCATGTGCCTCGTGTCATCGCTCTTATCCGGATCGTACCACTTCGCCGCGTTCATATCGAGCAGGTACACACCTTTCTCCGGCGTGACGATGATATTGGACGGCTTGATGTCCCGGTGGATGATCGGTGTCGGGAGATGATGGAGCTCGTCCAGCACCTCACAGACGCTGCAGGCGATGCGCACAGCCTCCGCTTCCGGCAACGGCCCGTTCTCGAGCAACTCTTCTACAGTCTGTCCGTCGATGTATTCCTCGATGACGATCAGACGGTTCTCGCTTTCGAGGAGGTCAACGATCCGCGGCATCCGCGCGATGGGATGCGCCATGAGCCAGTCGTAGATCTCCCGGTTGTAGACGGTGAGGAGCTTCTCGATATAAGGGATCCCGGTCTCCACATGCCGAACGAGCAGGATATCCTCCCGGCCGCCGACCTTTCCCTCCTCATGGTAATGCAGAAGCCGGAGCGCTTCCTCATTCGTCAGTCCGCGGTAGGGATCCTGCCTGGCCGTCTGATACTCCTCCTCCGAGAGGTAGAGTTCGCTCCCGTCGATCTTATTTTCACAGCCGCACTCCGTGCAGGTCCATGTGCCGCAGTCCTCGGTAAAGCCCGGCTGGATGTTCATCATCGCGCCGCAGCCGTCGCAGATCCAGGCGATGTTCGTATCCGTCTCCACCTCGGGATTGATGAGCATCTCGCCGCAGCCGAGACAGATCCAGTAGGGCAGGTCATTGCTGTAGCCCTTCTGGAACGTGAGATTCGCGTCGCAGCGGGGACAGTATTCGTAGGGCAGGCCTTTGTTTTCTTCGGACATGGAATATTATCCCGAGATCTTCTTACGCACCTCTTCCAGTTTTTCCTTATCGATCCCGCCGGAGGCTATGGTCCTGTTGATCCACAGCTTCAGCGACTCAACGGTCAGCTGGATCTTCTCAAGCTGCTCCTGGATGTACACAAAATCCGTCAGTTCGTCCTCATCGATCACCTCGTCGGCCGTGATCTCGATCAGACGCTCCTTTTCCTTATCGAGTGTATTGAGGCTCGCGAGCATTCCCAGAACGATCTGGGAAAGGCCCTTTAGCTTGACCTCCGGCACGTGATCGCGGCCGATGGCGCACTCATGGACGCAGTAGTAATTGCACAGATCCGGCCGCCCGTAAGCCTCGGCCATCGCCGTGATATCCTCCGGCTGCGCCGGTGTCTTGCCGGTCTCGAGTTTCTCCAGACGGCTCTCCGAGATATAGCCCAGCTTCTCGCTCGCTTCAAACCGCGTGAGCCCCGCGTCCTCGCGGCACTGCAGATAAATGCTCTTATTGGTCTTTCCGGATTTTCTTCCCATGAAATGTGCTCCTCCTGTTATTGCTCCCTCCACGACAGCCGGTGCAGTTCGCCGGTCCCGGCCAGTCCCGGGAAACCCTGCTGCCGGAGCGCCTCATAGAGGATGATCGCGACGGCGTTGGAGAGATTGAGGGAACGGATATCGCTCCCCATCGGGATGCGGATGCAGTCCTGCCTGTGATCGACGAGGATTTCCTCGGGGATCCCGGCACTTTCCTTGCCGAACAGGATGCAGTCCTCCGGCGCGTAGGTCACATCGGCGTAGGTCCGCTCCGCCTTGGTGGTCGCCATCCAGATGCGTCCCGCCGGGTGCTCTTTTCGGAACGCCTGTGCGAAATTCTCATAATTCAGGTGCCTCCGCACATCGAGTTCCTCCCAGTAGTCCATGCCCGCCCGGCGGATCTCCTTTTCCGACAGGCGGAACCCCAGCGGCTCGATCAGGTCCAGGCCCGCACCGACTGCCGCGCAGGTGCGGCCGATATTTCCCGTATTCGCCGGGATCTCCGGCTGGTGCAACGCGATGCGCATCCGTATCCTCCTTATGCTCTATTGCATGATAGCACATTTTGCGGCTCTGATGTAGGGGCGGGATCCCGGACTGCAAAAAGCCGGGGCTGATAAACCGCCCCGGCCTGATCATCTGTTTATGCTGTGTATGCTCCTACGCCTTAAAATCGATGTGGGAGCCGACCTGCTCCTCTGCGGGCGTGCGGACGGTATCGCTCATCCGGGCCATGGACCAGTCCTCCATCATGCGGATGAGTTCCTCCGCACTGTCCGCCTGTAGGAGCTCGTAATCGCCGTCCTCGCTCCAGTCATCGTCCGTGTAGTCCTCGATGTTTCTCTTTTCCTCAAGCTTTTCGGCTCGTTCCTTATCTTCCAGCCGTTTCTCGTCGCGTTTTTCGAGGCGTTTCTCTTCCGCCTCCTTTTTCTCAGCCTTCTTCTCCGCCTTCCGCGCCTCTTCCTTCTTTGCCGCGCGTTTGGCTGCCAGACGCTCCCTCTGCGCCGTCATGCTCTTGTCCATGACCGCGAAGAACGAGGCTTTGCCGTCGTCCTGCAC
>JAFXTJ010000038.1 GCA_017535945.1 Lachnospiraceae bacterium | reverse complement strand
TACCTGCGCCTGCACCACGGGGGCCGGCGTCTCCCGCCTCGCCATCGCATCGCGCCTGGCCAGTTCATTCTCGAACCGCTCCTGTTCCTGCCAGATATCGGAAGTACCGAACCGGATCTGGCGGTCTATCGTATCCTGAAATTCCTGCCATTGCGGAGAGGCCTGTATCCGATTTGTATAGATCTGGTCTTCATGCGGTTTGACCATCTTGACATGTGTGACAGACATGGATTTTCCTCCCTTCACAGTGCTCCGGCCGGTGCCCTGGTTCCTGCCGGATGATCATCGCGGATCATTTCTTATGGAAGCGTCTCTTAAGAGTCTGCATGAATCCCGCATGCTTATCATCAGCACCCTTTTTCTGATCGATATCCGCAGCCTTCATCATCCACTGGCTGTACTGCCTGATCCCCTTTTCGGTCGCCGCATCTGTTTCCTGTCCCGCCATACCACTCACTGCCGGGGTGATCACCCGGTTCATCAACATGTTCATCAGCATGGCGGATTGCTTATCATCCGTATCGACCGCCGTTCCCTCGAACACCGGCTTAGCCCGTGTAAGCATATCCCCGACCTCGGAACCTTCTCTGTCTACCATTCCCTGGATCAGCGTCATACCGACATCTCTGGCACTGGACATCTTCATGGCATCCGTAACATAGTCCGCTGTCATGTCTTTTTGCATCTCGTCCGGATTCTTGAATACTTCATCGATCCGTTTCGTATCCATGCCATTTGTACTGATCTTGCCCCACTGATAGATACCATCGAGAAAATTCTCCGGCATCAATCCGGTCAGCACATGCGCTATCCCACGGGTCCCCGCGTCATTGCGCATCTCGGCCATCTGTGAGGCTTCATCTCCGTGTTTTCTCATGGCGGCATTCTTGGTCCCGATAAACTCGTTCAGCGCCCGCTGTTGGATCGCCGGATCATGTGCCAGTTCTCTGTTGACCATGCCTGCCTGCGTGCCGATATCCGGTGCAATGAAGTCCTGCCATTTCATTTCATCGCTGAGAGCCTGACCGGAAAGTCCGGAGAACTTCGCGGTATAATTCGGTCGATAGAGACCTTCGAGCGCCGTCATATCCTCGATCGATCCGCTCTGCGCCGCCTTATCGCTTGCCTGTTGAATCTGTTCCTGCGTCACCCCTCGCTCCGGTCCGTGCGCGATTGCCGTCTGCAGCGTCGGCTCACTGATCTCGAGATTCTGGATCTGTCTTTTTGACATACTGCCGGCAAATGCGGTCAATGCCTCGTCATTGGCAATATTGCGCCTGAGTCTGGCACCCCCTTTCGGTGCTGCCGGTTCCTCCTTCTTCCCGAATCTGCTCTTAAACCAGTCCCGGATGCCGCCCTGTTCCTCACCGTAGGAGACGGATTCCTGTGTGCTCTCTCCGCCGGACTGCTGCATGATGTGCGTCATCTCATGAGCAATGAGTCCCTTGGTCTCGGGAGCGGAGTCGCTCAAAAGTCCCTTTTTCAGATAGATGTCGCTGCCGCTCGCGATCCCGTCCCGGCCGGCCGCAGAGACTTTGGCATCCGCCGAGTCATCATCGTGGAGCCGCACACGATCCAGCCGTCCCGTGTAGGCGCGTTTCATGTCTCCCACCACATCGGCGGAATTCATGAATTTGAACGCTACATCATTGGCTTCCTGCTCAGCTGCTTCGTTTTTCAGTAGTTGTCTTGCCATAGTCTCTCCTTTTCTATGTGTATCATGATCTCTTTCTGGCAAATCTCTTCTTCAAAGAGGTCATAAATCCCTGATGCTCATTGGTGGCCAGTCCTCTTGTGGGGTGTAAATTCGCTCCGGCCAAGAGTGCGTTGCTGTACATCTCCGTCCTCTTTGCCGCGTCAAATGCCGCCTGATTCTTCGGATCCTCAAGTCCTGCAGCCTGCGCGGACGCCTGTCGGCTCCTCGCCATCGTCGACAGATCCGGTGTGATCGCACGGTTCATCAACAGGTTCATCAACTGTCCGGAGATCTGGTCCTCATCGGTGACGATGGATCCGTCAAACACCCCGCGTGCTTCATCCAGCAGAGCACCGGTCTCGGAATTCTCATCGTTTACCATCGCCTGGATGATGCCATATGCACCCTCCCGTACATCATTGGCCTGTTTGAAATCCGGGTTGCTCATCATATCGGCTTCCCTCAAACCTATCCGTTTCTTGTAGGAAAGCGCCTCCGCCAGTTTTCCCGCGTCAACCCCATCCATGCCAAGCTGTCCGAACTGATACAGGCCGTTCATGGTCCGCTCCGGTATCGATGCCCTGAGTAACTGGGAGAACCCTTTCATCTCCGGGCCGTTGCCTCGGAATGCCGCCGAGAGTGTCATTGATGCATCCCCGCTGGCAGAGCCCTGCGCCATGTTAGCCCTGGCCTGCGTCAGAAAGCCGCCCAGCGCTCGTGCCCGGATCGTGGGATCCTGAGCCAGGGCCCGCGGAGCGTCCGCACTGTTCAGGAACTCCTGATACCGTAATTCCTCATCGCGACGGACATCCCCCATGCCGGATACATCCAGTGTCTTGTCCACATCCAGCCGCACGTTGCCTCCTGCCGTTTCCGTGCCTTTATGACGGACGGCCTGCTGCATGCTGGGTCCGCTGATCGAGAGATTCGCGATCTCGCTGTCTGACAGACTGCTTGCAAAACCGGAGAGACGCTCCTCGTTCTCCTCCTCGGGGGTCTTCTTTTTCCCGAATCTCCTCCGGAACGCATCCCGTAAGCCGCCCTGATCCTCGCCGTAGGAGACGCTCTCGTGGATCTCCGGAGCCCCGGCAGGCTCGAACGTACCGGTGCTCTCCCGGACGGAAGCATCATTCATGTATCGGGACTGAACACTCCCCGTTTCCCGTTCGTATTTCCCTGTCTTCACATATCCCCCTGTCATCGTCTCCTCCTGTTCCGTATCCGCTGATACACAGGTTCACACATCCCAACATATCACACTGTCACCGCCGTCCGGCTCACACGGCACGAACTGCATCCCAGCGGAACGAACTGTTCCCTGCCCGCGACGGGACAGCCTTCGGCCGGCGTATCATCGTCAGTCATGCAACAGATAGGCGTAACCGCCGTAATCGCCGTCAAAGGCGATCCGCTTGAGCTTGGTGTTCTCCCGGTAGACGGCCTTCATGATATGCCGCATCGCCACCTCGCCGTCCTCGGACGCGCCGTAAAAGACGGCATTCAGCACGATATTCTTGATCTCGCCGCCGGAAAGCTCGAATTTCTCCGCCAGGAAATCATAATCGATATCATCGGACACCGGCACACCCTCGCCGAAGGCGCTCCTCCAGATCTCCTTTCTCGTCTCCTTATCCGGGAGCTGGAAGGATAGCACATAACGGATCCGGCGCATGAAGGCCTGATCGATATTCTGCAGATTGTTGGTGGCAAGCAGCACGATCCCGTCGTATTCCTCGATCCGCTGGAGGATAAAGGATATCTCGGTGTTGGCATATTTGTCCTTGGCCTCTTTGACTTCGCTGCGCTTGCCCATGACGGCGTCCGCCTCGTCAAAGAAGAGGATCATGTTGCTCTTCTGCGCTCTGGTAAAGACCTCCTCCAGACGCTTCTCGGTCTCGCCGATGTATTTGTCCACGATCTGCGAGAGATCGACCTTATACAGCTCGAGCCCCAGCTGCCCGGCCAGCGCATGGACCGTCATCGTCTTGCCGGTACCCGGAGGGCCCGCCAGGATCACGGAGACACAGCGCCCGTAGGCATAGCGTTTCTTCAGTCCCCAGTCATCATAGACCCGGTGCCTGAGCTCCACCTGACGGCAGATGTCCGTGAGCACCGAACGGTTATGGGCATCGATCTTTAAGTCATCGAGCGTGAAACCGGGCTCGACGCGCTTCACGTTATCGTATCGCCCGTCATCGAGCACCTCATAGCAGAGCCTGCAGATGCTGCGCTCATCCGGTTCCCCGCCCACGGCCTCCATGGTGGATAGTGCCGCCGTGACACGGCGCACCTGTCCAGCGGTGAGATGCATCTTGGAGGCGAGCGGCTCCGCGAGTTTCTTCAGCTTCTTCGGCAGATATCCCTTCCACAGGGCCATGGAAGCCGTATCGCCGGCAGGGATGCGCATGGAAAGATGATCTCCCCTGAGAACGGGGATGAGCTTCACCTCCGGCACCGTCAGCAGAAACAGCGGGGTATGGCAATGCCTGCCGTAGAGCTGCTGCAGGCGTTCGATCAGAAATACGGTATCCTTGTGCGGGATGATATGGCGGATCACGAGGCAGCGTTCCTCGAGCGCACAGGCCCGCACCAGTCTGCGCAGGACCTCCTTGGGTTCCTCTGTCCCCAGCAGATAGGAATGCTCCACGGACAGAAGCCGCAGGGAGAGGCTGCGGGAAACCGCGCGCACCGCGGTATACCGTCCACTCTCGTGCTCCCCGGTGACGAGCACCGTGACAGGACGGCGGATACCGCCGTCCCCGCTCTCCTGTTTCTTCAGGACGACGCCAAGTTCTCCCGTGAGCGCTTTGACCTCCGCCTCCATCCCGTAGCAGGCGGGCGCATCGTCAGAAGGCTCTCCTGTCTCGGAGAAATCGGCATAGCCGCGGTCGGCGATCGTATGTCCGGTCAGGATCCCGTACAGATAGGAATCCGGCCGGTAGATATCACAATAGAAACGGTCCGCGGTCTTCTCCGGGATCCCGATGAGAAACCGGAGGATTTCCTCCGCATCCAGCATGGCCGGGATCGCATCCTCGACCGCGCCGGTATATCCTGCCGCACGGGCGGCCGTCAGGAGCGTCACGCCGCTCCCGTTGCCGGGATTGACGATCTCCAGCACCTCTCCGGTCTGTGCTTCCACCTCGCGCAGGGCCAGCAGTTCCAGCAGCGTACGCGCCACCGCGTTCGATCCCGCCGTGCGCATCAGTCTCGCGATGACGGCAGGATCCGCGATCTCTTCCTCCTCCATCGAGACATCCGGATCGCAGAGCCATTCCTCCGCCTCCGCAATCCCGACCTGTGTCCAGTCCCGTGACAGGATCCGTTCATAGCGGTCAAAGACCTCCGCCTTCACCCTGTCCCGCAGGAGCAGGGAGAGTTTCATCGCTCCGGCGACGGCGAGTCCTTTCATGCGACGGGCTGCTCCTCGTCTCCGGTCAGAAGTGTCAAGGCCGCTTCGTAACTCGTCTCGATCTTCCTGCCCTTATCTCCCAGGATCCCGACCGTGAGCCGCTCGGAACGCTCGTTGAGGACGGGGACATAGAGTTTCACCTCATCCGCCGCGGTGCTCGCTTTCAGCGCGTACCTGAGCAGATAGAGCATATCCGCGGGGCTCCCGGTATTCCGGCTCCAGGCGATCGTGTAAGCATCCGGATCCTCCTCGTCCTTTGTGAAGATCAGGCAGCTGCGGATCACATTGCCATCGAGCAGGAAAGCGGACATATCGGGCTCGATGGAATCGTTCTCCAGCAGGTCGCTCACATCCATGGCGCCGTCCTTCAACTGCTTCTTCTGGATCGTCGTGAGCTCGGAGAAAGGGACGCAGGATCCGGTCGGGCCGGAGAGTTCCTTGAGCTGTCTGAGTTCGCCAAAGGTCGTCACGTAGCAGCCGCCGGGCACCTCATTGATCTCAAATTCCAGATATTTCAGGTAGCCCAGGAAGCTGTCATCGCCGTCCCGCAGGGTAAAACTGCAGTTCATGCGGTTGACCTCCATATCCTGTGTGAGATAATCCGCCGCCCGGATGAGCAGTTCGGTCGCCAGCCCCTGTCTGCGGTACTCGTGATCGACGCAGATCGAGAGGATCTCGCTCGATCCGTCATCCGCCGCGCGTACGAGCAGGGCCGCCACCGGCATCTTGTCGTCGGTGATGCCGATCGAAACGGTGGCGGGATCCGCCACATACAGATAGACATCCTCTTTGATCAGGTGGGTAAAAGCGATCGCATTGTCCGGTGTGATCTGAATCAGTTCCAACATAGTATCTACCTCCGATCCGTGGGAAACGTGCCGCCGTTACTCAGTGCTGTGCCGGAGCCGCGAAACGGCCGCCGAGATGCGTCAGGTCATTGACCCCGAGCACAAAGCACAGCTGCTCGTCCGTCATCTGCGCACCGCTTAAGAGATCGCAGACCTGCATGAGCTCTGCCATCTTGGCCTGCCCCTGCTTACCGGTGTTCGTATAGGCCTCTATCTGGAGAGCGCGGAAACGGTGATCGAAATCGGTGAGCATCTGTTCGAACGCATCACCGTTGAAGCCGGAGCAGTCCGCCACACGGCCGCCGTATTTGTCGCCGATCTCGTCCGTCCTGAGGCCCCCGAAGCTCGACATGAACTCCGGATTGCCCGCGCCGTGCTTATGTCCAGTCTGATTGTAGACCCCGGGCGCATCGCTCTCGAAGCCCACGAGATAGCCGGTGTAGGTGCCGCTGTCGCCCTCTTCCATATGCATGTAGATATGTCCGCCGCTGCCGTCATTCTTGATCCGGCGCTTTTGTCCCTGTTCGCCGGGCACGCCCTCGTTGCCAAGCCCGCCCACGGCCACGTTCATGCCGTACTGCCCGATCATGCTCGTGGGCTTTGCCTTGATCTCCACGAGTTTGGAACCGGCTTTCGTCTTGCTCTTGCGCGTCAGGGAATGGGTGGCCATCGGACGCCTTGTGAATCCGCCGCGCTGTCCCTCTTTTCTCCCCATGAGACCCTTGACCATATCCGAATCACCGCCGGTGACGGAGGGGAGCGACACGGCGATACGGGAACAGTGGGCAAAGGCGGTCGCCATGCCGTGGGACCAGTCCCGCTCCCGCACGATCTTGTCGCCGGTCAGCACATTGGGTGCCGTATCGATCTGCTGCAGTTTGCCGAGATGGCACATGAGGAGATTCTTGGCCATGAAGACCTGAGATTCATGATTCCTCTGAACGGCATCCGTTGACTGGTCCGCCGTGGGGGCAGAGTACATCGTGGCGCTCATGATGCGCTGGTTGCACAGATCCTCCATCTCCGCGTAGAAATCCATCGATTTGCCGGCGAGGACACCGCCGGAGAGTGTTCCGCCTTTGGCCAGGATCGAGAGGCCGATGCGGAAGAGCGGGTTCATGAGGGCGGAGACGCCGTCCTTTTTGAACAGCGCGTTCACCGCATCCGCCGGCGTGGCGGGAACCGTACTGATGCTGATCCCCTCCATGTATTTGCAGGCGGCGAGATTGCGCAATACGGGATCAAGCACTTCCAGATTGGAGCAGTCGCCGCTGCGGAGCACTTCCTTGAGAAGCGCCTCCTGCGTCAGCTCGGGTGAACTGCCGTCCTCCTTGTGGATCTTGACCTTTTTGTCGAGCACATGCTCCTTGGCCCAGGCGCTCGTGACGACTGTCTTGTCCACGAAATCCGAGGTCACATTGGCCTTGGCGAGCGTAAATGCCTGCTTCTCGGGCGCCTCCAGCTCCTCCTTGCGCGCTTTGCGCTCCCTGCGGGAGAGCGGTGCGAGTTCGCTCTTTCTCTGCGTCGCATGCTGCATGGCTTCCGTCGAGACTTCGCCCTCCAGCTGCTGCATCCGGTAGTCATTGATCGTCGCGGTCGCAGGCGTATAACGGCGTCTGAAAAGGCCCAGCGATGTCATCGTCGGCTGCATCCTGTCGATCTCCTGCTGTGCGAGTACCTGCGTCTGCGTCCTGAGCGGACCGACGCCGCGGGCCTGACGGTGCTGCTGCATCTGCCCGTCGATGTACGCACCGCCGTCGGTCGTGAAGCTGGTCTTGACGATCAGTTCATCGACATTGAGCTGTCCGGGGACCGTATCGCCGGAGTAGAGTCTCTCGTTCCTGTGCACCTGCTGCCGCATCCGTGTTTCGAGTGCCTGGCCATCAGCCGGTTGGTTGCCCATGGTTCCCCCTTTCCGGGAGCATTGCCGCTCCCCGGGCGCATCTTCGCCCTGTTCTGCTGTCTGTACGGACCGCCGCTTTACCGCGCGTCCGGATCGTCTCCGCGTTTTCTCTTGATCGCCACCTTGTCCGCATACATGCGCTCATCGGCCAGCTTCAGCACCTGTTCGAGATCATGTCCCGGACCGCCGTAGGAGAGGCCGCAGGCGATGACACATTCGATGCCGTCGTCCTCCTTGTTGAGCGTATCGAGCGCCTCATGCCATTTGCGCAGGAGTTCCTCCGCTTCCTGCATGCTGACATCCCAGGCCACGAGCAGGAACTCGTCGCCTCCCATACGATATGCCGCCACATTGTCGCGCTCCACGGCCATCAGGCTCCTGGCCGCCTTCTGGAGGAGCTTGTCCCCCGCCTCGTGCCCCATGGAATCGTTGAGGCGTTTCAGATAATTGACGTCCATATTGAAGACGGCGATGCGTTCGCATTTCGGGAAGAAATCCTCCAGCATGGAGAGATACTTGCCCTTGTTGTAGATCTTGGTGAGATGGTCATGCTCGCTCTCGTAGACGATCTCCTCCTCGAGGAGCATGTTCTCGACGAACAGGCGGATCACATTGAAGTGCATGGGGAAGGTGTCCCACTCGTCGTCGATGTCTCCGGGCATATAGAGTGCGAAGCGCTGGCCGTTGCGCGTGGTCTCGTTCATGTAGCACAGATAGTCCTTGTCGTCATCGGTGATCACATGGCTCTCTCTGGGCGCATCAAACTGCCCACGATACTCCTCCCTGCGGAAGCTGATCCCGTCGGAGCCTTTCACGGTCTGATAGGAATCCACGCAGTTCTTGCGGTCCACGCACAGGATGCATTCCTCCACATCCAGGAACCGCATGATGATCGGCAGACAGTCCGTGAGCGAGCCACTGATATGCGCGAGCATCTCGTTCTGGAAGTTCACCATCTGCTGACGCTCCTTGGAATAGGCAGACAGCTCGCGGATCAGATTGTAGTCGTCGCTGACATCATACACATGATGCAGGATGTATTCCTCCCCGTCCTGCGCATAGCGGTCGGAATGCACGCGAAGCCTTCTCCCGGCCTCCTTGTCCGTGATCTCCCACTCCGTATCCTCTTCCACCACGAGGTCTTTGAGCCCGCGTGCGACATAGCGCGCCCATTCCTCATCCGTGAATCCGATCGCCCGGTTGCGGTAGAGGATCTCGGTCGTCGGCTTCGTGATCAGGATCTCTCCCATCTCCTTATCTGCGAATTCCAGGATCAGTCTGTCTTTATCCATTTTCTCATCATCCCCCGTTTTCCGTGAAATGCTCCGGTGCCCCGGCTCAGGCGAGCCCCACCTGGTCGGCGTACGGTTCGAAATCCGACTTGGTGAACACCTTGCCGACTTTAACGTATTCGTACTTGATCGCATTGAGATAATGCCGCATGCAGACCTTGCCGTTGGCGGTGGGATCCGCTGCGGCGAGGAACGCGGCGTTCAGGATACAGTTCTTGATATTACCGCCGGCGAATTCGTACTTCTCCGCGAGATAACGGATGTCCACGTCCTCGTCGAGCGGTGTCGTCTTGGGGATTGTGGTCCGCCAGAGCATCTCTCTGGTATCCTCGTTGGGGAACTGGAATTCGACGATGTACTTCATCCGGCGGAAGAAGGCCGGGTCGATATTGTGCTTGTAGTTCGTGGCCAGCACGCAGACGCCGTCGTAAGCTTCCATCTCCTGCAGCAGGAGGGCCGTCTTGTTGTTGGCCGAAGCCTGGTTGGAACCGCCGTCGTCCGAGCGCTTTGCAAAGATCGTGTCACACTCGTCGAAGAAGAGGACGACATTACATTTCTTGGCTTCGCGGAAGATCATGGAGAGGGATTTCTCCGTCTCACCGACGTACTTGTCGACGACCTTGGAGATATCCACACGGTAGAGTTCCAGATTGAGCTCGTGCGCGATGACCTGCGCCATCATGGATTTACCGGTACCGGGTGCACCGAAGAGCAGGACGGTCAGGCCGCGGCCGTAGGGATATTTCTTTGTGTAATTCCAGCCCTCGTAGACCTGCTTCTTGTAGGTCATCTGCTCGATCGCGTGCGTGATCGTCTCACGCTGGCTGGGGTTCATGACGATGTCGTCGAAGCCGAACTTGGCATCCACGCGCGTCGCCTTCTGCGACAGTTCGGAGGACATCTGCCGGTTGCAGCCCTTGAAGAGGTTCTTCCGGGAGATCACCTCCTCCTTGTCCATGACGGACAGGTTGCGCGCCTCGACGAGGGCGTCCTTGATCTTGCCGGCCGTGAAGACGAATTTGGTGGACATCTCCAGCAGATCCACATCCTCGTCAAAGGAATACTTCTCGGCGAAGTACTTCCAGCACTCGAAACGCTCGGTGGTGCTGGGTGTGGGCAGCTCGAACTCCGCAAAGGTCTCCTTGGTGATCTCCTTCATCGAGATGTTGAGCTTGGACATCGCGAACACGGTGATGTTCTTCTCGGTGAGCTTGGAGAACGCGAGATCCATGTAGCCGAAGAATTTCTCCTTCTCCTCGTCGCGGTACTGCAGATCGGTCAGACAGCAGCAGGCCCTGGTCAGGATACACTCCCTGGTGACCGCCCACAGCGCCCGGCTGACGAACTGGAAGTCATACTCGAAGAGCTTCTTGCAGTTGATCGTGATCGCGCGCAGCGTATTCTTCTCGCAGAATTTGCGGACGAAGAATTTGCGGCCGCTCCCCTCGTCGCCGTAGTAGTAGAAGATCCTCGTCCCTTCGCCGTAGGCGATCTCCATGGCCTCCAGAACCGGCGCATTGGCGAGGATCGGATCGAGCTCGTCGTCGTTGGTGAGCATCGAGAAGAACCGGTCGTAGTTCTCGTCTGGGCGCATCGGATTGCGTCCGAAGAGGAAGTCGATGATCCTCTTGTCGGGAGATACCACCGTGGAGAACGGCATGCTGCCGATCACGTTAAGGGGCAGGATCGGGAGCAGCTGTTCCAGACAGGCGGACATGTCGCCGTAGGCGTTGGTGATGGAGAACCGGTCGCTGAAGTAGAGCTTGGCGGCCGATTCGATCGTGGGCGCCGAGAGCGAGCCGTTCTCGTTGATGATCTGGAAGACCCCGGCATAGTCCGTCTGCGTGGAAGAGAGGATGCCGCAGGCGAAGCAGAACAGGGTGAAAGGTTCAAATTCAAGACGTTTTGTCAGATTGTAGAAGGGCAGGTCGATCCCGGCCGCGATCGTGGCCGCGGCGCGCGCGTCGATCAGTGCGAGCTCATCCGCGATGGTCATGCCGGATGCGGACGCATCCTCTCCCGATCCGCTCCCGCCGGAGCCGGATGTGCTCTCCTCCTCATCGCCGGCGCCGAATTCGCCGAGCAGTGCGAGGAGTTCATCATCGATCCCGCTGTCATCCGCGGCGTCCGCGGCGTCGCCGTCCTCCGCCTGCGCGCTCTCTTTGGCGGCTTTCTCCTTGAGATCATAGCGGTTTAATTTCTCCCGGCACAGATCTCCGGCCACCTCCAGATCGGGATAGAGCACATTCTTGAAACCGCCGTTGCCCGCCGCGTAGACGAGCTTCATCTCGGAGAGGTACTGATCCATCGCCACATTGACGGCGTGGAAGATGTGATCCATGTAGTCGCCGTAGCTCTCGTAAGGCTCGGCTCCCTCAGCCGCCCCGGCCGTCTCCGGCACGGCGGTCTGCGCTGTCAAGTTCACATCCGGTTCTTCTGTTTTCGTCTTTTTGGCTGCCATATCGACCTGCCGGATCCCCTTCCTGTAACAAGTCCGCTTTTAACTGCCTGTACCGCCGCCACCGCTACGGTCTGAACACCGCTGTCCGGTCAAACACGTTCTCCCTGGTGTTGATCCCCTCCCAGGTCTTTGTCTCGAACGCCCCCTTGCTCTTATTCAGATCCGCCTGTCTCGTGCGCTCGGCATAGGTGAGCGTGTCTTCCTCATCCGGCGGGGGCTTCTTCCGGTTTTTCTCCCGGTTCATTTTGGCCAGGCGGTCATCAATTTGCATTCTGCTCTCCCGTCTGTTCCGCAGGAGTCGTCTGCGCTGCATCCCCTCCCGCAGGGGCTGCCTGCGCTGCCGCAGCGTCCGCGGGAGCCGCCTGCGTGCCGTCGCCGGTCCCCTCCGCGGCAGCCGCTTCCTCCGCAGTCTTTGCTTCCTCTGCCGCCTGCGCGGCCTTGGCGTACGCCGCCTCCACCGCTGCCGTGTGCTCCTCCTCGGTGATCTCCGTCAGCGCCAGATACTGGTTGAAACAATAGCCGGTATAGACGCCGTCCGACGTCACGACCCTGCTCCATTCATCCAGTCTCTCCAGCACGACTCCCTCGGTGCCGGGCAGGATCTTGGTGATCTCCTCCCCCTGGAGGGAGGGCTCTTTGCGGATCCTGAGACCGAGCTTGGAATGATTTGCCTTGAAGAGGTAGAAATGCGGGGTATTGTCCTCTTCCGCTGCTTCCGGTGCGGGTTCCTCCGCCGGTTTCTCCTCCGCGGCGCCCGTATCGTTGATGACCACGGCCGGAGCGGCTTCCGCGGGCTGTTCGGCCGGCTGTTCCTCCTGAACCGGCTGTTCCGCCGTCTTCCCATCGGATACATCCCCGGCGATCATGCCGGAGAGCGCGGCGGGTTCCTCCACGGTCTTCTTTGTGATGCGCGGTCCGCCGAAGATGATCAGCATGACGATGGCGATCACGAGATAGACGCCCATCATCAAAAGGAGCAGATTGGAACCTTTTTTCATGACGTCTCCTTCTCCCGTTTATTTGTCGGCAGCTGGATGTAGATCCCCATGCCCTTGCCGGGTGTGGACTGTCCGTAGATCGTGCCGCCGTAGGACTCCACGATGGCCTTGGCCTGTGTGAGGCCCAGCCCGTTGCCGCTGATCCTGTTGGAGCCCTGGAAATTGAGCTCGAAGATATGTTTGGTCTCGTCCTCCGCCAGACCTTCTCCCGTATCCTTGAGGACGATGAAGATGTCATCATCGATCGTGGAGATGGTGACCACGAGGGATCCGGACCGGTTCATGTATTTGATGGAATTGTCAATGATATTGCGGAACATGATACGCAGTCTGGAGGGCTGCGCCATCACAAAGAGCGAATCCTCCGCGGAGGAGATCCGCATATTGATCCCGGCCTTGGCCGCGTCCGCCGAGAACTCGTCGATCGTGCCCTTCGCCACGGCGATGATATCGATCCGTTTGACCTCTTCATCGGTCTTGGGCAGGAAATCGTTGATCTCGGTCTTGGCGAAGTCCGCCTCTTCCTCGGCGACCTTAACGGCCGCTTCGAGCCGGTCGATCTCCTCGCCCTTGCTCTTCACATCCTCTTCGAGGCTCTTTAACTGCTCTTCCTTCTCGGAGAGTTCCTTCTCCCTGGCATCCAGCGCCCGCTGCATGGTCTGCTTGTCGGCATCCGCCTCGGCGCGCAGCGCGGAGAGTTCCTGCTGCAGCTCGTCAGTCTCCGTATAGTCATTGCGGTCCGCACTGAAGAGAAACGCCAGTACGATGAGGCAAACGCTGTGGAGTAGCAGCATGACGATCGTGATGGTGCGCGGGGCTCCCATGATGAAGCAGCAGATGGTCGCCGCAAATCCCGCACATGCGAGCACACCGGTTACAAATTTGATCCTGTCCTTCATGCTTCCTGACCCTCTGTTTCCGGAAACGCGATCTGCCGGCAGGAGAGCGTCTCCTCATTTAGTAGATTGATATCGTGTGTTGCGAGTATCACCGTCTTGCCCTGTCTGTGGATGAGTTCCAGAAGCCGCAGCAGCTCCCTGCTGGCCGCGGGATCCAGATTGCCCGTCGGCTCGTCTGCCAGGAGGAACTTGGGATCGTTCATGATCGCCCGTGCCAGACAGACCTTTTGCTGTTCGCCTCCGGAGAGCTCCGCCGGATAGCGCTTATGGTAATGATCGATCCCGAGGAAGGACAGGACATGCATGATCCTGCTCTCCGTCTCTTTGGCGCTCTTCCCGAGGATCCGCCCCGTGATGCTTAAGTTGTCATATACCGTTGCTTCCTGCATCAGCCGGAAATCCTGGAAGATCACCCCGATCCGCCGTCTGTAGAGGGGGATCTGATGCCGCGGGATCCTGCCGATGTCCTGTCTGTCCACAAAGACCGTCCCCTCCGTGGGCTCGATCTCCCTGAGTATCAGGCGCAGGGCTGTCGTCTTGCCGACCCCGCTCCTGCCGGTAAATACGGCAAACTCCCCGTCATCGATCTTCTCCGTGAAATGATCGAGGACAGGTGCTCCGGCCGCTTCGTATCGCTTTGTGACCTCCGAGAACAGGATCATGCCTTATTCGATGAAAAAGATATCGGCAAACCCCGTGTCCTCAAAGATCTCCATGACATCCTCGTTGGCATTGACCACGCTCATGCGGCCGCCCTTGGAATTGGCGGTCTTGTGACCGAGCAGCAATGCTCTGAGGCCCGCGGATGAGATATAATCCAGCTCAGCGAAATCCATCACCAGATTGTTGGTCTTCTGGAAGGCCATCAGGATCCTGTTCTGGAGCTCCGGACTGGTATTGGTATCCACCCGTCCTTCCACGCTGAGCCGGATCACGTCATCTTCACGCGTCTCCGTAATCGTCATGCAACCTTTCTCCTCTCTTCTTCTATTCCAGCGTCAGAGCGCTGCTCATGGATGTTTCGGAATCCAGCGTGGGCGCTGCCGCGCGCGGGATCGCCGCATTCATATCCAGATAAGAATTGCCGTCCGCCACCGCGTTCCTGTCGAGCTGCACCAGATGCAGTTTGGCACGGACCGGCTTGAACTGATCCAGCAGGAACATCAGCTGATGCCGCAGCGTCTCGCTGATCGGCTTGTTCACCAGGATCGTCACATCGTACACGCCGCCCTCTTTGAGATTGGCCGGGATCTGCGCCTTGTCCGAGAGCAGATATCCACGCATCGTGTTGTGCTCGAGGACGGTCGCTTCGCCCCCCAGCACGATCTCGATGATCCGGGCCAGCGCATAGCGCGTCCCCTTGCGCTTGGACAGTTCATATCCCTCCCGCACGAGATCCCGGCAGACCTGCTCGGGCAGGAAGCCGCCGGATAAGTCGATCCCCAGCCAGGAGGCATATAACGGCAGGAGCCCTGCGGGACAGGTGTCCACATCCAGCAGTTTCGGCAGGTCGTCGATCTCCTCCTGCAGGTCATTGTAGACCGAGGAGTAGATGGACATGAACCGGTGGAAGAACGCGTCCCTCTCCCGGTAGATCTCGGGAAAGGTCTGCATGAAATTGTCCCCCTGCGCGTACAGTTTGATCCCCGAGAGCGTGACCTCGCCCTCTCCGATCACATCGATCGCCAGGATCAGATACCGTCCCCGCTGGGAATACAGCAGCGTGTCTTCGTGATTGATGCTGCGGACCGCCCCCCTGTCCTTGAGGAAACGGATCTTGGTCTCTCTGGCGCATGCCGGATCCGCCAGGACATCCTCCAGGCGTCTCTCATCCAATGTATTATACAGGTCTCCGTCGTTTACCGCCAGTGCATAAATATACACGGCGGTATCATGCTCGTGCTTCTGTCTGCACACGAGCCGGCCCCACTCGCTGTCCTCCGTCCCGGAATCGATGAGTTTCAGGAATACCGTATGCGCATGGAGCGGGTTCCCCTCCTCGTCGTGCGTGACGAGGACGAGTTCTCCGCCCGCGGTCAGGCTCATGCCCTCCATGCAGGCGTGTTCCAGACGATTTTTCCCGATCCGGTAAACCTTGTCAGCCATTCTATTTTACTCCTATTGTTCGTCCGTGACAATTTCCAAAAGAATTTCCCCGGCCATGCACAGGGTGTCCGCTCTCGGATAGATGTCCGAATCCTCCACCCGCGCCAGCTGCCGGTCCTCGGGCAGCACCGTGAGCTCGTACAGGAAGGAGACGCAGGGGAGCGCCTCGATCGTCCGGAAGAGCCGGTTGAATTCCAGTACTTCACCGAAATGCCTGTCGGAACGGACATCGTCCAGCTCGTCCCGGATGGTCTGCTCGATCTCGCTCCGGGGATCGTTGTAATGCCGCTTCACATAGACCGTTCCGCGCACATGGATCGGCACGTACTGCGGCGGCAGGATCTCGATCCTCGTCGTGAGGAGCCTCCTGTCCTCCAGATGTTCCCTGATCACGTCCTGATAGATATTTGACAGTGCCGGATAGTCCTCTCCCGTGCCGGGCAGCACGGCGATCCGGACGAGGTTTTCGACCTCATCGATCACCGCGTGGGCCTTTCTGATACACAGGCCCGGCGTCTCCATGACGATCCGCTCATAATCCGCCGCCGTCACGGCCGTATAGGGCGTGTCGATATCCCTGCGGAAACGCGCCCCCAGCTGGGCGAGTGTCTCCCGGTAGGCACCGCCGGTCCCCGCGCCGGGATTAAACCATTTCACACCGGGTACATTCTGCTCGCAGGTGAACCGGCTCATGGCACGCACATTGCCCTTCTCCCCCTCCGTCACGGCGACGGTGCCGACGAAGAGGTCCGCGCCAATATAGGCGCCGGCGTCCGCGATGATGATCTTGCCGTCATTTTCGAGCAGATGATAATACAGGGTGTTTTCCCCCTGCTTCTCCGGCCGCACGAAATCATAGAGGAAGGCACCCTCCGCGTCCCGCCTGCGGGCGATGAGGCAGAAGGAATCCTGCACGATGTACTTCACCGGCAGGTCCATCTCCTGATCGTCATAGCCGAGCACCGTGCCGATGGAATACTGCCGCATGATATCATCATTGTAGAGGATCACGCGGACCGGATCCTTGACCTTCTCCGCGGGGCGATACGCGCTTCCGTTCCCGCCGAAGGCGATGGTGAAGTTCTTCTGGCGGCCGTTCTGATCCCGTTCCCCGGGCGTGTATTTGCAGATCCGCCCCGGCTCGTCGCCGGTGTAGGAGAGCTCGTAACGGCGGTAGGAGGAACCTTTCTCCTCCTTGGCGAACACCAGGATGTGCTCGTATCCGGCGAGCGGATGGCAGACCTGCATGCGCTCCGTCCTGCCAAAGGTGACATTTCCCGCCAGAGTATCCTTCTGCCACACCTCGAAGAGGAAGCTCTCGATCGCGGACACGCGCGGCGGGACATCATAAGCCGCATGCGTCAGCACGGCGCGGATACAGTAGCCCTTGGTCGGCGCTTCCTCGCAGACGACCGGCTTCTGATCCGGCATGCGCAGCCGGATCTCTCCGTCCGTCAGGAAACACCCGGTGAAATCCCGGGCCTTGATCTCGACGAAGCCCGCCTCCGTAAAGCATTCCCACCGCAGACCGGCGAACACATTCTCCGCGCGGTCCTCGAGCGGATTGCGGACGATCCCCTCCGTCATGGTGATGAAGCAGATCAGTTCCTTCATGTCCTCCGGCAGGATATTGGTGACGAAATACAGGGCATCCCCTTCCTTGGGCTCCGGTCCGAAAACCTCCGCAGCCACGGGAATATCCCGCTCTGTGAGGAAGCTGAGATCCTTGAACTGCCCGTCGATGCAGCTGAAGACCCCGATGAGATGGCCGCCCAACTGGACGGGCCGGTTCGCTTCAAACACCATGCCGCCCAGATAGAACCTGCTGTTTGCCGGAAGCATCCGGTCCGCAGTGGAGCCGCCGGCCTTGATCAGCACACGGGCAGGGCGGCCCTTGGCCGGCCGAAAGCCCGCGAGGGCAAAGAGCCTGCGTTTCGCGTCGAACGGGATGTCCGAGAGCGAATCCGCCTGCAGCGCCGTAAACGCCGTCAGGTTCTCCAGGATCGTGATACCCGGATCCGACACGTTGAAATTGGTCCACTCATCGGAATACAGAGGGATCTGCGCGATCGCCTCCGTCATCCTCTCTTCATAGCTCTTGGGACGGATCTCTTCAATTCTCAGCATGCTTCTCGCTCCTGTCGTACAGGATATGGACCTGGTGTTCGCCCGGGATGCAGACCATGAACGGATTGATCTTCAGCAGGGAGAAATCCGTCTCATGCTCGCCGTCCCAGTCGGTGTAACTGGCCGTGATGGAGGTCTTGCGGATCATGGCCTGGTTCTTGAGGACGGAGATGCGCATGCGGATCTGGGAGCTCTTGGGCATCACGCCGATCTCCCAGCCGCTGCCGTCCGTACCGCCGGTCACCGGATCCAGATATCTGTTCAGCAGATCCCTGATCTGATTCTGCACCTCAAAGGAATCGTCGATGTTCATGACCTCCGTCCACACGCTCACGGAGACCGAGACAAAGATCGGCTCCACGATGTGCAGGCGGTGGGGCGCCACGGTGAGTTCGCAGGCGCTCAGCAGATAGTTCATGAGCTTCGCCTCGATCCGGTGGAAGGAAAAGGCCCCGTCGGCATAGTCCTTCATGAGCAGGACAAAGGAGAGCTCCGCGGGATTCTCCTGGCCGTCGATCGTCCGTCCGGTGATCCCCGCCACCTTATCGATCACACCGGAGAAACGCTTGATGGTCCTGAGGTAATCCGGCATGCTCACAAGGCGCGATCTGGAATGGATGCGGTCCGCCCCGCGAAGGAGCGCCTGCTGCACACTCTCCATGTTGCTGCCGCCGTAGGCACGGATCGGATTGACGACGCCGTCGATGAAGATGAAATCCTCCTGCAGCGTGGAGATACTCTCGACCGGAACATTGCCGGCCTCCCCCGCGCAGGTCCTGAGCCGCACGCGGAAAGCCACATCGTCCGTGACCCGCGGGATCTTCGTATGGATCCCGTCGCCGAAGAGGATCTCCCCGGTCAGCCGGTCGATCCGGTAGCAGCGCAGATCCTTCCAGGAGAGCGTCTCGTCCTTCCCGTCCCTCAGATTGTCAAACTGCTCCGTCTCCTGCCAGCGCACAAAGAGGGAGGAGATGTTTCCGATGAGATCGTACTCCGCACGGACATCCTCCGGGTGCTCCTTTAAGAGTGTGCGCATCTCCTCGCCGGAGAGATCGGCCCGCTCGTTGACCCATACATCGGCATCGAGGATGTTGGTGGCTCCGAGGAAGAAATGCATGTTCGGTTCCACTTCATCGATGTAGAATTCCTCCTCATCCCCCGACACGGCATTGGTGACGGACATGGCATTGAGGCGGATATCCTCCACATGCGGCAGGAAGATCTCCCGCTCATCGGGATGCTGGGCCTTGTCCCTGACGATCCTGAGCCAGTATCTGCGTCTGTCCTCGAGTGTCGTGGCATGGAAATCCGACGGCGGCATGAAGAGCAGGATCCCGGACCGGGTGAAGCCCTCCGTTCCGTCCGCGACCTTAAACTGCTTGAATCCCCTGCGCGTGCTGTACTCAAAGCGGCACCGCACGCCCGTCTGTCCGGTCTTGACGCCCAGACGGAAGAGGATCCCCAGCGGCCCGCTGTCCGGCATCGTGTCAAAGCCGAGATACAGCGCGTCGTCCGTATACTCAAAGGGCGTGAACACGGGATAGATATCGTCCTGACGGCTCTTCGCCGTGATATCGACCAGCCGCGTGCCCGTGAGCATCTTCATGCAATAGGGGCGCACCTCGCGCTGCCTGTAGCTGTAGGAGATTGTGAGGCCCGTGATCACCGGATAGTGATGGATCGCGGGACGCAGATAACAGTTGTCCGACCGCATGAGGCGCAGCCTCAAGACCCGTCCCTGATAGGAGCCGCTCTCCGTCTCTCCCCAGTCGTCGGGGCAGATAAAGGAGATCTCGTACTGTCCCGCCTTCTCGGCGGCAAAGAGCCGGTCGATCTGCGTCTCGCACTTGAGACGCCGCCAGCCGATCCCGTTGAAATACTCAAGCGAGATCTCGTCCGCGTACGCCTCGGATACCGCTTCCTCCCGTACCGCCTTGGCCTTTCTCTTGATGATCTTTAACTCGCTCTCCGCCTGTTCCTTGGGGACCTCCATGGGATGTTCCCGCACAGTGAGGTGGAAATCCAGCGTGACGCGGCAGCCGGCCTTGTCGAAATCCCCCTGCGCGCCGATATAGCACTCCGCAAAATTGGAGAGCGTATCGGTAAAGGGCGCGAATTCCTCCGCGGGGAAATCACTGCTGCCGTCCCCCACATAGACAGGCGGATGCGGATCCCCGGCACAGGAGATCTTCACATCCCTTACGGTGGCCGTCTCCGTCACGGGACCGGTGGCCTCCAGGACCACGAGATCCATGCGCTCGTCATTCTCTCCGGGTCTGGTCTTCAATGCCTTGTCATGACGGATCAGCCGGACGGTGGCTCCGTCCTCGCAGATGCGGTAATCGTCATAAGGGACCGGTCCCTTCTTCGTCAGATAACAGAAGCGGTAATACCCGGACGCGATCCCCCGGAGGATCTGCTCCCCCTCAACAAAACGGATGTAGACGGAGTCCTCCTGTGTGTTAAAAACCGCCGGATGGTACAATAACAGAGCATGTCTGCCGATACTCTCCCGCTCGCCGAACAGGATAAAGGGCTGGATGCTCTGCAGCGTCTCCTCTTCGGAAGAGGTGATCTCGCCGATCTCGTCCTCCGTCTCTCCGCTCTCCGCGATATCCGTATCGGGATCAAAGAGCGGCGTCGGCACGAAATTCCCCAGGACCGGGGCGATGACATCCGATTCCCGGTCCGTGAGAAAGGCATCCGTGATCTTCGCCGTGGTGACATAGATATTGCGGTCCGTCTCAAAGACCAGAGACTGATCGGGCATGCCCTCCTCATTCGTCTCCCCGGCGATGATCCGGGTTCCCTTGGGCACGAGTGTGCCGGAAGAAACGGAATCCACCGGGTAGAAGCAGACCACGCTCCCCGCGGGGACCGCGCTCTTGAGCGTCAGGTCGAGGAGATTCACGAACTCCGCGTGGTAGATGTCCAGCACATTGTTCACCGCACGGATATTCTCCTGGATCTGCGAGGCGTAGATCCTGCCGATCGTGGACCCGATATCCGGATTCTTCGTCAGGAAATGCCACTCCGGCGTGTAGGAGGAGGCGAGTTCCTTCAGCCTCTTCTCGATATCCCTGGCGGTGCGCTCGTCAATTTTGTACTTCAATGATCTCTGGCTCATAATACTCCGGCTCTTCCTCCTCGGGTTCCTCCGCCGCATTCAGATAGAACGGAAAGACGAGGTTTTCTCTGGTGTTGGTCTGTCGGATCGTATAATCGATGGAGACTAACAGGATTCCTTTGTTCTCCTGCTGCTCGGTCCTCACGCTGACCTCCCCGATCCGCGGCTCCTGGGCGAGCAGACGGTCCGAGAGGGTCCTGGCCATCATGGACAGCGCGGTGCGGTTCATATCCAGAAAGGTGTAGTTCATCAGATCGCTCCCGAATTCCGGATGAAGGAACCGCTCCGACTGCTGTGTCATCAGGATCAGATAGATGCTCTCCTTGACACTCTGCGCATCGGATACGGTCATGATCCGTCCGGTAGCCGGATCCACCTGCGGCGGGAATTTCATGCCGGTCCCCAGAAAACTGCCTGCCATAGTTCCTCCTTATCCCAGCTTGATGGGCATGCCGCTCACCGTAACGGGGCCGCTGGATTCCACCTTGGTGGTGGAATTGCCCTTGACCGTCGTGCTGCCGCCCGCCACATCCATCCGGCCGTTGGCCTGGAGCTTCACCGAATCGGAAGCCTTGACCACCACCTTGGTCGCGGAGAGCTCGACGGTGCCGTTGGAGCCGTTGAGCGTCAGCTTGATATTGTCACCGACCTTGATGAAGAGCTTCTTCTCGGTGTGGATCTCGATATTGCCGCTCCCCTCCTTGGTCTTCATGTGGATCTTGTTCTTGCCGCTCTTATCCGAGATGAGGATAAAGTCCTTCTCATTGTCGAACTCGATCTTGTGCTCCTCGCCGGCGGTGATGATCCGGATCTTGTCCTTGCCGCCGTTCTGATCATCCGCGTTGTCCTCAAAGAAGACCGTGCTGCCGTGTCTGGTGACGATGCGTTTGATCTGGTTCTTCTCATCCACCGATTTCTTCAGGAACTGGTCGGAGAGCTTGGGGATGCAGCCGATGATATAGGGACGCTCGATATTGCCCTGTTCAAAGGCGACGAGCACCTCATCCCCCACCTCCGGCAGGAAGTAGTGTCCCCACTTCTCGCCGCTTGAGGGCATGGCCACACGGGCCCACAGAAGTTCGTTGGCCTGCGTGTCTCTCGAGACGATCTGCACGCAGACACGCCCGGGCATGTCCTTGTCGTAGTTCTTGGATACCTGGCCCACGACAACGCCCTGCATCCGGTTATCGCCGGTCTCGGTCTTCTCGAACTGCTTCCTGGTGATCTCGTCTACGATCTCAAAAAGTGCCATACTCCCTCCCGGTCACGTCAATGTCGAGGCCTTCCCCGAGATATGCGTATAGTAGAAACTCTCCGCCTCCATGAAATGCGTGACACTGCTCACATAAAACTTGTTGGACACCGGGTTGCCGAGTCCCTTGACCTCGATGAACTTCCCCGGGATCATCTCCGGGAGACCCAGAATATCCGCCTCGAGCGTCCCGAAGCGGTAGCTCATATCCTCGAGCAGATACTGGGCTCTTAACTCCGCGTCCTTGACGGAGGCCGCCGTGGGGTCGATGTAGACCTTGGTCTGCTTGGTCACGAGCTGCTTGGCCTTGTTGCCGGTGGACATCTTGTTTTTCAGCTTCTGTGCGGACTTCACGAGCTTGGCTTTGCCGGGGTCGGTATTGCGCACCTCGACGCTCCCCACCAGTCCCGTCACGTCATAGCCGATCTCAAAGGAGATGAGCCCCGTCTCCGGCGAGAGCTCGATGAGAGATTCGGTGTCGGACTTGGCCTTGCGGAAGATGATCGTGTTGGAGGACTGGAAGAACTCGTAGTTGAAGCGTTTCGCCGCACGGACCACGAATTCGTAGTCGCTCTCCGCCACCATCTCGATCGTCTGATCCGTGGCCTCCTGCTGCCCGCCGCCCCCTTCCTTTTTATCCGGGGTATCCGCCACGTCGATTTTCTCGAAGACATTATCGGAGCCCTTCAGCTTCTGATAGAAGCTCTGCTTGAGGATCTCATTCACCGCCTCGGAATAGCTGGCGGCCTTGAGCTGCTTGACGTAGCAGTTGGCCATCATGATCCCCTTGACGTCCATCGCATGGACCTCGATCCCCGGGATCTCGTCCCTGCGGTAGACGAAGTTCACCGCGCTGATAAAACCGCGGAAGACCTCCCGCACCTTCTTGCCGTATCCCATCGAGATGATCACGGGGGACCCGATCAGGACATATTTTTTAACCTTGTCAAATTTGAAGACCTTGCCCACGGGATCAAAGGTGTTGTAGACCGTGAAATCCGCAACCGAAGCCTCGAAGCCGCTGGTATTCTCGACATGGATATTGGAGATCGCAAACCCGTTCTTGTCCGCGTCGATATCCTTGCCGCCCACCTGGACCATGACGACCGGCTTCTCGAAGCTCTCGTAATCCCCTTTGATCTGTTCGTAATCTAACATCGCTCACCCCAGATTGATCAGATTTGTCGCGGTCTGGAAGCCCCTGACCGTATCCAGGGAGTCCCCGCTGAATGCTTTCTCATAGGCATCCTGCCATGGGCCGAGCGTATCGGGATCCTGCGTATCGTCCATGTGCAGGATCGACAGGTTCACATGTGCCCTGACCGGCTGTCCCTGCAGGTTGAACATCACATACTGCGCGGAGACATTGTTGAGGACACCGCAATACTCCATCTCCCCCCAGAGGAATTCCACCAGCCGGGTATAGGGACTGCGCAGGGCGGCGATGAAGCCCTCCACCTGCTTCTGCACGCTCAGATCCTCCCGTCCCCCGTTGCTCGCGATCGCCAGCTTGGCGATATTCGTTCCCAGCTTAGTCGGCGAAAGAGATGCCTTGTCCTCCATGAAGGCATCCGCCGGATCCACTTTGTCAAAGATCAGCTGCACGGTGATCGTCACACGCACACTCTGCTTGCCCGGTTCGGCGGTGGCGCCGTTCTGCCCGTAGGCGAGGATCGGCATGAACCCCTGGCCTCTGCCGCGGATCGACAGCGTGGAGGGATTGAACGGCACGATATACTCCTTCCAGGAGGCGCCGGTGATCCTGCCGGTTTTATTAAAGGTCAGCGAGGCGATCGGATCTCCCGCCAGCTGGCCTGCAACGATCTTTTTCATACCAGAGTCCCCCAGCTTGGTACCGCCAAGACTCATCTTTTGGAAACCGCCGTTTGCCATGACAGCTTTTTCCTGTGAGATATCCCTGCCTCTGATATCCAGGATCATGATCTTCGCCTTTTCGATATTGCCTAGATTGGCTTCTACGACACTCGCCATCGTGTTCTCCTATATACTGAGATTGAGCAGCGCATTGTTGGACTTCTTCGTGAGATCACTCGTTGCGTCTTTGACAAGATCCGCCCCGGCGGTGCCGAAAGTCTCGTCGAATGCGCTGTCCCAGTAGCTTCCTTTCTCGTAGCCCTCCATCAGGTGGTCCTGCTGGATGGAGACCTCAACCGTCGCGCGGATCGGATCCCCGTATTTGTTGAACATCGTATAATTCGCATTCACCTGGAACAGTTCGCCGCGGAAGATCATATCCGACCAGGCAAAGATGACCTGGCGGGTGACCGGCGAGAAGAGGCAGGCGATCAGCCCCTCCACCTCCGTGCGGACGCTGAATTTCGTACGCTTGGTCCCCGCCAGTTTGGCGGCTCCCGATACGAGGTTGCCGGTATTGAGCCCCATGCTGTCGATCATAAACGCGTCCATCAGATCCATATCGTCAAAGACGAGCTGCATGGCCATCGTCGTGATGGCCTCCGTGTTGATCTGCGTGATCTGGTTGTTCATGATATTGGAGATGTTGCTGTTATCGATCTCACGCAGGCCGGCGGAGGTATCCATGTAGATGCTCGAGGGGTTATACTGGACCTGCATCGCGGTAAAACCGTTCTTTTTGCCCATCGACACCATATCCTCATAGGAGGCAGTCCCCATAGACCCTCCCAGAGCGCTCTTGGTCTTCTTCATCAGCGCCTTCTGCAGGTCCTTGGCGCCCTTGAGCGCATTTTCCTGCTCCTTCGCACGCGTTGCCTTGTCCTTGGAGACCAGGTCACCGGAATATTTGCGCACATAAAGAACCGCCTTGGGGAGATTGCCGGTCAGCGAACTAAGCGCATCCTGATCGATCTTTGTCATCGCCATGTGCTACATTCCTCTCCTTGCTTTTTCCGTCTTGAGCCGCTTCTCCAGCCTCTGGTAGACCTCTCCGGCGATGGTGCCGATCTGTCTGCGTACCCCCTGCTCAACCATGCGGGCGATGTCCTCGGTCTCCTCGCGGCTCATCGTATGAGTCGTCGTCTGGTTGACCACGGTCGGCGCACGGTGATGAATTTCATTCACCCGCACCGGCTCCTCCACGATACGCGTCGTCTGTGTCGTGACCTGGTTCCGACGGATCTCCTCGAGGCGCTCGCTGATCTGGTCCTCAGTGAGCCATTCCTCCTGTCTGTGGGTAAAGGCGACCGCCATCTGCCGTCTGCCGTGGTCGATCCGCACCTCGGCGACCGGGGTCTGCGCCCCCATCTCTCCGGTCAGGATCAGCTCCAGCGCTTCCGTCTCGCCGCGGCCGTAGGCCACGCGCGCGATCCGTTCCACCTCATTGAACTGCCGCTCCTGCTCGCGGATCTCCCGCGTCACCAGCGTCGAATAGTCCGTGAGCAGTTCCTCCGCGGCACCCTCCGTGAGAAGCCGGGTGACCATTGTCATCAGCTCCGTCACATCGACCGCGGCGGGCGCGGGCGCCTGCTCCGGGGCGGTCTCCTGCGGCTGCTGCATTTCCTGCTGCGCGGGAGCTTCCTGCGCGGCCTGCTCCTCGACGAAATGCGTGAGCTCCTGCTCGACGAATTCGTTCTGCGGAACCTGCGGTGCCGGTGTACCGCCGCCCTGCGTCTCCGCTTCCAGCTGCCGGAAGATCGCGACCGTATCGGCCGGGAGCAGTTCATACAGCTTTTCCATCACACGGTTCGCAGTGACGGGGCCCTGCGCGGCCTCCTGCTCGAGGATTTCCCGCAGATACCCCGCATCCTGCAGGACCTTGAGGCTCTCCCGCATCGTGCGCTGTCTGTCGCTCACCGTCCGCTTTGTCGCGGTCTCATTCCGCACGAGCTGCCGGATCTCCCGGTAGCGCTCCATCCGTTCGGAATTCTCCCGGTTGATGCGCTCCATCTCTTCCTGTACGGTCTCCCGGTGCGTCGCTTCCGTGCGGTATTCGGTCTCCGCCGCGGAGAACTCCCTCTCCCGCACGGTCTCGCCGCCCTCCGTGCGCCGCTCCCGCACTTCCCGTTCGAGACGCTCCCGCATCTCGCGGGAGATCTCCGTGCTCCCGGTCCGCTCTCTGGCGAGGCGCTCCACCTCCTCACGGATCGTCTCTTCACTCGTATCCGTGCGGTATTCGGTCTCCGCCGTGGAGAATTCCCTCTCCCGCACGGTCCCGCCGGCCTCGGTGAGCCTCTCCCGCACTTCGTTCTCGAGCCTTTCCCGCAGTTCGCGGGAGATCTCCGTGCTCCCGGTCCGTTCCATGGCGAGACGCTCCACCTCCTCACGGATCGTTTCTTCGCTCGCTTCCGTGCGGTATTCAGTCTGCGCCGTGGAGAACTCCCTCTCCCGCTCCGCGTCATACCGGGCGAAACGGGACTCCATGAACTCCCGCTCTCTTTCGGTCACAAACTCCATGTGCTCCGGTCCGTACGTGAAGTAATCGGACTGCACGCGCAGGAGCTGTTCGATGATCGATCCGCCTCCGAGGAAGAGTTCCCGCAGGATCTCCAGTTCCTTCTCTCCGGCGGCCAGAACGGTCTCCAGTTCGGAGCGCTCCTGCCGGACATAATTCCGGTGTTCCGTGGCTTCCGTCAGGATCCTCTCCAGGGTGTGATCCGCCGAGCGGTAATAACTCTCCCTGAATTCGGTCCAGTGCATCCCCGGACGGTCGGTCCTGACCGAGAGCGCATGGTCAAAACTGCGGATGACCTCCAGCAGCACCGCGGAATTGATCCGCTCCCGGATCCGTTCCGGCGTGATCTCCTCCTCAGACCGGGTCTCCTCCTCATACAGATTGTCCGCCCGGTAGATGAGGGGCTGCCGCTCCCCGGTCGCCATCTCCCGGAAACGGGTGAGCAGAAGCTGTCTCGCGGTATAACTCTGCTCCGAGATCAGCACCTCCGTCGGTCCCAGCACCTGCTCGGACAGCTGTCTGTTCATATTGCTCACGATCTGATAGATCGCGCCGGTCTGCAGGCGGTTCAGGATGCTCAGGTAGAGGCGGTTGTCCTCGCGCGTCTCTGTTTCATGGCGCTCCTCCGTGTGCCGTTCCTCTCTCCTCGTCTCCTCCGTGAGAGAGAGCATCTGCTGCAGATCGCCGATATGGGTCAGATACAGGGAAACAAGTTCCCTGCTGTTATCGGTCTCGCGGAGGAGATTGCGCACCTCCTCCATGAAGCGTCTGTCATCCCGGATGCCCAGCCGGTGGAGACTTGACGTGATGAATACCCGGTCCTGATAGGTCAGCGGGTAGCTTTCCGACAGCAGGATCCGGTTCATCATGTTGTTGATGACCGTGAGCTGCTCCTCCCGAAACGCCATGATATTCGTGTTGCTCACGTTCTCCCCGCCGGCTGTCTCCGCGACTACGATCTCGGGCGGCGTATGCAGCAGGTGCGTGAGGGATTCCGCCCGGATGTCCGCTCCGAGAAACGAATGCATGGAGAGGATCCGCTCGGCGAAACCTCCGTCATCCCGCAGCCGGAAAGCCGTACTGTGCAGTTCGATCGGTGCCTTGATGGTGAGCAACTGCTATGCCTCCGGTCACTTGCCCGCAAGGTACGCGGCCATCATGGCGCGTGTCGTGGGCGGTGTCCGTCCCTTGGGGCCGCTGTAGCCGGGCCACAGAACCTTCTCCGCGCGCTCCCCGTCCTTGGCGGAAGCCCTCGCGTACGTGGGCTTCTTACCGCCAAAGGCAAACTTCCCGTCATTGTAATTCGGACGTGCGCCGCCGGTGGCCGCGGGCGAGGATAACGCATACTCGGTGCTCGTCTTGTCCTTGCCGAATTTGAACTCACCGTCGCTGAAGCCGGGCCTTGCGCCCTTGGTCGCATCCGGGGAAGAAAGCGCGTATTCCGGATCGGTCTTATCCTTGCCGAACTTGAATACGCCGTCATTGAACTTGGGTCTCGGTCCCTTGGTGGCATCGGGGGAAGAATGCGCAAACTCGGGATCGGTCTTGTCCTTGCCGAATTTGAACTCGCCGTCGTTGAAATCGGGCCGCTTCTGCCCCTTCTGTGCAGCGGGCGAACTCTTCGCATACTCCGTCGCGGTCTTGTCCTTACCGAACTTGAACTCGCCGTCGTTGAAATCGGGCCGCTTCTGCCCCTTCTGCGCAGCGGGAGAACTCTTCGCATACTTGGGCTTGGTGGCACTTCCGGAGAATTCAAACTCGCCGTCGTTGAAGTCAGGCCGCTTCTGCCCCTTCTGTGCAGCGGGCGAGGTCCTTGCGAAATCGGGCTTGGTCTTGCCCTTGGCGAACTTGAACTCGCCGTCGCTGAAATCGGGTCTCTTCTGTCCCTTCTGCGCTGCCGGTGAACTCTTTGCATACTCCGTTGCGGTCTTGGACTTGCCGAATTTGAACTCGCCGTCGTTGAAATCGGGTCTCTTCTGTCCCTTCTGCGCTGCCGGTGAGGATTTCGCGAACTCGGTCCTGGTCTTGTCCTTGGAGAACTTGAACTCACCGTCGCTGAACTTGGCCCTGCTCGCGCCGGCGACCTGGTCCACGGACCGCGCAAACTTGGGCTTCGTCGCATCCTTGGTGAATTCGAACACGCCGTCGCTGAACTTCTCTCTCTTGGCGCCGGTCGCCGCGGGCGAAGTCCTCGCGAATTCGGGCGTCTTCTTGTCCTTGGCGAATTCGAACACGCCGTCATTGAACTTATCTCTCTTGTCATGGGTCGCGGCGGGCGAGGACTTCGCGAATTCGGGCACCTTCTTGTCCTTGCTGAATTTAAACTCGCCGTCGCTGAACTTGTCTCTCTTGGCGCCGGTCGCCGCGGGCGAGGATTTCGCATAGGTGGGAGTCCTGCCCGATGCCTTGGCCGCGTTCGCCTTGTAATCAAATACGCCGTAGCTGAATTTCGGTCTGGCCGCCGTACTGGCTTCGGGGGAAGACTTCGCGTAGGTGGGCTTGTGCCCCTTCTCCTTGCGGGCATTCTTTTGGAAATCGAACTCACCGTAGCTGAAGCCGTCTCTCGGACCCTTGGTGGCCTTGGGCGAGGATTTGGCGAACTTGGTGGTGGTGATCTTCTTGCCGAACTTGAACTCGCCGTCGCTGAAGTGCTGCTTGCGATACTGCTTCATATTGCTTTCCTGGTTCTTGACCAGATCCGACGCCGACCTCGCGAATTTCGGCTTTTTCGCGAGTTTGGTGAATTCGAACACGCCGTAGCTGAATTTCGGTCTGGGGTTCGTGGTGGCCGCGGGCGAGGATTTCGCATAGGTGGGGATCCTGCCCGATGCCTTGGCCGCGTTCGTCTTGTAATCAAACACGCCGAAGTTGAACTTCGGTCTGGCGGACGTCCTGTCGAGAGGAGGCGAGGATTTCGCAAAGGTGGGCGGTTTGGCTCCGGTCTTTGCCGCCGTTTTCGCAAAATCAAACTTGCCTTCGGAGAACCGGCTCTTGCGGTATTCCGACAGACTGGTCGTGCTGCCGATGCGGTCTTCGGGATGCGTCGCGTGCAGCTTGCCGTAACTGTTGTTGGCCGTGCGCTTCGTGTAGATCGTCGCGCCGGTCACCGGATCCTTGACCGTGCTTTCCTTGTAGTACTCCTTGAACTGGTTGGGTTTCTCCTCGAAGATATTATCCGGCACGGTCACGCGGATCATCTCGCGGTAGCCGATCGTGGTCGTCTCCGTGAGCAGGCCGCTCTGCTCGGCGTTCAATTCCCCGTATTCCTTGCTCATGACCGTGCAGCCCGTAAAGGTGTATACACGGAACGGTGTGAAGTTGCTGTTCATCTGCATCCGCCAGACCATGAGGACGATGGGGAGGATCAGATCGGTGCCGGGGCCCAGGGGATCGATATAATCCACGCCCACATAACGCTCCACCTGGAACGTGAACGGCTGGGAGATGGGTTTCCTGCGCATGTGCACATAGTCATTGAGTCCGCCCTCCTGGATGTACTCAAATTCATTCTGCTTGGTAAAGCTGTGCACCTTTCTGCAAGGGAGATCAAAGATCCCCTCCACCCGCAGCATGAAGTTGAAGTTGGGGCTGACCCCGCGTCCCTGATTATATAATCCGATGTTTGTTTCAAAGCCCGCCATAAGCGCCTCTTTTCCGGTTACCTCGTCGTGGCTTTCATGTCAAAAATGCTCTTTTCCTTTTTGTCTTTGGAGGGATTCAGCTTCTCATTGATCCCGGAGATCTCGCCGCACCATCTTCTGCGGCTCCTGTGATCGATGGCCAGCACCTCCTCCCTGCTCCAGTGAAAATAATAGGAGATGAAAGCCATTTCCCGATACAGTTCATCCTCCGGGTAAAGCCTCAGCCCTCCCCTGTAAAATTTAGCGGCACCTCAAACTGTCTGCCGCAGTCCGGACACACCACCTGCATCACGGGCGGCTCGATGTCGTTGATCCGCTGGTACATATCCTGCAGATAGGCGAGATCGGCGGTAAAGAGCCGTTCGATCGTCGTCGCCGTCACATTATCCACGCCCTCCAGCTGTGTGATGACCCGGGAGAGGACCACGATGGTCAGGTAACTGGGGTTCGATAACACACGCGGATCATGGGTCGCGGAGATCTCATCCCCCGCGGTCGCCAGGCGCATCCTGCCGCGCCGGTGCACTTCACCCGCGCTGTCCAGATAACCCTTGGGTAATGTGAATTCGTACTCGGTGTCCATAATCTACCTCCTGTGATCGGTCTGTCGCTCAAATGTACTGTCCGGCGTACGATCCGGAGGATCGTACGCCGTCTCACTGCACTTGAACTGATTAGTTTGGTATTACCAGCTCTTCGTAGGCGATCTCGACGGACTCAATGGCCACGTCGCTCGTCTTCGCATCCAGATCGGGAGCGTTGTACTTGGTGACCCACGCGTTGGTCAGGGTCCACTGTCTTGTGCCGACAGGGGACTCGACGAGGGCGATCGGCGCACCGGCGTTGATGTCGATCAGCTCGATCGTGACATCATTGCGCGGGATCTGGCCGCGGATCTCGGAGACACACTCCTGGATCCAGGTCTTGAACGCGCTGTCGAGGATGTAGCCCATGCGGAGCGTGACATTGCCATGCTTCACCAGGCCGGGGAGCTTCACCGGTGCCAGGGAACCGGAGTTGCCCTGACGGAACTCGATGACGTCCACCGAAGCCTCCACACCGGAGACCTCACTGAATGCAGCCGTTCCTGCCACGGTGGCGACCGTGACGAGGAAGTTCATTTTTGTTAACGGATATGCGGAACCTTTTCCGTTGTCATATGCTGTAGGTGTTGTAGCCATAAATTACCCTCCTGTATGCAGACTGAACATTAACCCTCGCCGCCTTCACCGCCGCCGGCTTCCGCCGTGTGCTGTGTCACACGGAAGATGACGAATTCGGCAGGTCTGGAAGGAGCGATACCGATGTTACAAATGAGCCGTCCGTTCATGATATCGTCCCTGCTCATGGTGCTGGGGCCGATCTCCACGAAATAGCTCTCGGATGCGGAGCCGCCGGCGAGCATGCCGTTTCTCCACAGGGTGTCCAGGAAGGACGAGACCGTGAGAGCCACGCGCTGCCAGAGGGTTGCATCGTTGGGTTCGAACACGACCCAGTTCGTATTGGCCTTGATGCTCTCCTCTACGAAGATGAACAGTCTGCGTACGTTGACATACTTGAACGAAGAGTTGCTGGACGCTGTCCTGGCGCCCCATACGCGGATGCCCTGGCCGGGCAGCGCACGGATGAGGTTGATCCCCTCCGGGTTCAGGATGTCCTGTTCCGCCTTGGTGTAGTTCACAGACAGACCCGTGCACTGTACGGTCTCATTGGCGGGAGCCTTATGCACACCGCGTGCGATGTCTGTTCTGGAGTAGACGCCCATCACCGCACCTGAAGGCGGGATGAAGGACGCTTTGTTGGCCGCGCGGTCGAATACCTGGATCCACGGATGATACATGGC
The DNA here is from genome assembly GCA_017535945.1 of Lachnospiraceae bacterium. Lineage (GTDB taxonomy): Bacteria > Bacillota > Clostridia > Lachnospirales > Lachnospiraceae > Butyrivibrio. The sequence goes on along the minus strand of JAFXTJ010000038.1, from coordinate 3,721 downwards.
CGCATAGGTGGAATCCACCATGCTGCGGTAGTCGATCAGATCCTTGGTCTTGTACAGATCCTTGGGCATATCCAGGACCGCGAAACGGCTGTGCAGATTCTCGCAGTGAGCGATGAGAGCGACCATCACCTCGGGGATCGTCACGCCCGGGACCGCCATCATGGCGACATTGGAATTCTCCAGGAAAGCCTGGATACCCGTGCGCTTGCCGGGGCCGTTGTCGATACCGATAAAGGTACCGGCGTTGACCTTGTCGACATTGCCGTCCGTACCGCCATCCAGCAGGAAGGAGCCGGCAGCGCCGTCGTTGTCAAGGATCAGGGCCACGGGATCCGCCGCCTCTTCCACGGGCTTGATCTCGATATCCACGAGCTCGCTCAGCGCAAGCCTGGAACCGATGTAGCGCGGGGAAGTGATGTTGAGGGACAGATCGGCGTAATTCTCAATCTGGTCGGCATAACGCACCGACATGTCAAAGCTCACCAGCTGCAGCACCGACTTCGGCACCATGGCCTTGTCGATCGCCTTGTCCGGCAGCTCGTCACTGAAGGTGAGGATACCGTCCATGATGGTGACGATCTTGTAGAAATTTCCTTCAAATTCAAGGACATCGCCCTCGCGGAAGCCTTCCGCACTCTTGGCCTTGTAGCCGGCTTCCGTCTTCTCGATGATCTGCAGTTTCTTGTTCCTCGCACCGGATACGACCACCTGTACGCGGTTGCCCCACTTGCCGGGGTTCTTTGCACGTACGGTCAGGATGCCGCTCTCGGCCTCGGCGCACTTGGCATCGCTCGGTACGACACGGGCGACATAGCACCTGGTGCCGCCGTTCTGGAAGAACTGCTCGACACTGGCCGCCAGATAGCGGTACTCACCGTAGGCAAATTCCGACAGATAACCGCCGAACTGCGAGGTGAAGCTCTTGTAGCTTGTTACCAGGGAAGGCGCACCCTCTACGGGTCCCTTTTCCGCCAGACCGACAAAACCTGCCGTGCTGGTGCCAACGCCTTCAATACTGCGCGGAGAATTGTCATATTCCTCCACATATACTCCGGGTGAAAAATACTCAGCCATCCGATTCCTCCTTTATGAATCTTTGTTTTCGCTCGCCTGTCAGGATGCCGACACTTTGAACTGCCCCGGCTGCGTGATCGAGATCGATCCCGCGTAGGCGCACATCATCTTGCAGTCCGAGGTCAGGCAGGGTTTTCCCCCGATGATGACCTTGGGCTTCGTGGGGATCCAGGTGCCCGCCGGTACGGGCGTGCAGGGCTGCGGGGTCAGTACTCCCAGTGCAGCCGCAGTCGCCGATGCAACCGCCGGATTGGCCAGTGAGGTGCAGACGCCGAACGGTCCGATATTCGACATCCCCATGCAGTCCTGGATCGTCCCGAAGGGCTTTCCGCCGGCCAGCACTTTTTGCTGGGATGTCATCTTGATCGGTGCCGGAGCCGCTCCCATGGTACACATCGCCATGGCACCCAATGCCACCAATTCACTCATTGCCTCACTCCTTGTTCCTCTTACTGCGCGACATCCGGACTCTTCACTTCAGATCCCATGTAGCCGGGTCGTGAAAATCCACCTGCTGAAAGCGGACCTCTCCCTGTACGATATAGCGGACGAGATAGATGAGCTTGTCGCTGTCGTCCCGCACACGGAGGAGGTAATTCCCCGATCCGTCCGTCTGTCCGAAGACGATCCTGGCGATCGGCGCGTTCACCGTGTAAGGTTCCTGCAAGGGTTCCCTGAGGATCAGGCGCTTCGTCTTGTCGTCCATCCCGGACAGCGTGATCTTTTCGTAGCTCGTCATGTCAGCCTTGAAGAGGGCGTAATGCGTCTCATCCATGTCCAGCGTGCGTCCCGTCTGTTTGATGACGCCCATCTTACGGTCTTTCTCCGTAAAATCGCTGATCCGGCACAGTGGCCTGTTGAGATCCGCCGCCTCCAGAGCTTCCATCAAAGGAAGGTTTCCGAAAATGCCGATGACTGTCTCCCCTTTTGCATTCTTCTCTGACGGTATCAGGAAGATGTCGCAGGTTGGGATCCTGTCGTCCAGTTCTTCATACCGTACCTGACATACCGCGTCCTCATAGCCGAAAACGCTCACACGCAGCTCGACATTGATGCGTTCTATGTTGATAAACACGAAGCTGCCATTGCCGCGCGGCGCCGGACGTGCTGTCTGTCCGTTCACGAAGAACTGCACATTGCTTTCTTCGACCGCAGCTCCCGTTGTGGTGTCGATCAGCCGGATCAGCAGTCCGAGCCGTGCACGTATCACAGAAGCTCCCATTGTTACTCTTCTCCCCTCCTTTCTGAATTAAGCTGCAGCGTAAAAGTGGCGTCCACGACGCGCGGGGTGTTGATGACTTCCGCGCTGGACAGGTAAACGGGTGCCGCCTTGTAGAACAGGCTGACCTGGTATGGCTTGTTGATCGCCTGCCACACCCGTACCTTTTCCTCCAGACTTATCTTCGCCTGAGACAGTACGATCGGAGGTTCCTCTTCGGTGAGCCACGACTGCAGAGTGGCCGGCCTGACCGCGTTGTTGTCGTTGACGATCTGCGCGACCTTGCCGATGATCTTTTGTATGTCGGGATCCTTAAGCCCCATCTGGGATCCCCCGTTGATAAAGACCATGTAGAACAGGGCGTATGGTCTTGGCGGCTTTTGCAGCTGCACCCTCCCGTGCTGGATATAATTGGGGCGGGTGACTTCCACATCCTCCTTGATGTCATAGAGATACAGTCCGACGATATAGTCCACGTCCTGCGAGGCAGGCGAGGAGATCTCGATATTGTTGGGCGAAGGGATGGGCTCCGGGCACATCTTCTCCCTGAGTGTTCTGACGATGTAGCCGCTCACGTCGGCGATGATCGGATAATCTGCCATAGTGCTCCTTCCCCTTACTGTCCGCCGCCCAGGGCATTCACGAAGGCGTCGTAGAGTGTCTGCGCGCCGGTCTCGACAGGCTCCGTGACACAGACCGAATAGGCGCTCTTCGGCACATACTGCGCCGTGCATACGAAGATGTCGAAAGCGTCCTCGCTCGCGATCATGACCGAATCCTTGAAGACCGCGACCTGCTTCATCGGCAGATCCTCGCCGCCGTGCTGCGCGTTCGCACTCCCGACGGTAAAGGTGTAGACCTGGCCGCCCTTGGTCAGCGTCGCCCGCTGTCTCGAATCGTTGTAGAGGTAACGCATCCCCTTCACAATGCCGATGGCCTGGATGGATACGAATTTTTTGGACTTATCATCCGTAAACTGGCTGTAGAGGTACGGATTGTTCTTTGCGACGCCCGCCGTCGTGAGTTCTCCCGCGAGATCCCTTGCAGGGATATTGCCGTCCGCCGCAAACCGGGACAGCGCCGTGATCACGATCGCCAGCTGGTCATCCTGCAGCGAATCGATATCCCCGATCAGCGATCCGATGATGGAGAGCAGCGCATCTCTGGACAGAGTGCCCGCCGCCGTCTTGCCGGCTCCCGTGCCGCCTCCTGCACCGCCGCTTCCAGCGCCGCCTGCGCCTTCTCCGGCTCCCGCGCCGTCTCCCGCGCCCGCTCCGGCATCACCGGCGCCTGCACCGTCTCCGGCACCCGCGTCGCCCGCGCCTTCTCCGGCTCCCGCGTCGCCCGCATCGTCTCCGGCACCCGCGTCGTCGGCACCCGTATCGCCCGCGCCTTCTCCGGCTCCCTCTCCGGCTCCTTCTCCGGCTC
>JAFXTJ010000037.1 GCA_017535945.1 Lachnospiraceae bacterium | reverse complement strand
TTCCCGGCTTTCTGCCGGTGCCTGGGGGAGACCGGGATCCGGACCGGCGATATCAGCTATATCCTGATCTCGCATTTTCATCCGGATCATATGGGCATCGCACAGGAGATCGCCTCGCACGGCCCCGTGATCGCCGTGGCGGATGTGCAGCAGGGATCCATACATGCTGCGGACACCGTTTTTGAAAAGGAAGGAAACCGCGCCTTTCAGCCGGTCAAAGATACAGAAATCCGGATCGTGCCGGTCGCGGAGAGCCGGGCATTTCTCGGCGAGTGCGGCATCGACGGGGAACTCCTGCATACGCCGGGGCACAGCGATGACAGCATCTCGCTGTTTCTTGATGACGGCGACCTGTTTGTCGGTGATCTGAATCCCCTGTATGAACTGGAGCTGCACCGGGATTCGCAGATCGGCAGAAGCTGGCAGAACCTGCTCGAGCGCAGGCCGAAGCGGGTCTTCTACGGACACGCAAAAACGGCGGAGTTATCCCGGGAGGAAGAAAAACCGGCCGCACGGGACGACCGGTATAAAATGACCCGCAGGATCCTGCGGTATATCGATAAGGGAATGGATCTTGACCGGATCCACGCAAAGACCGGCGCCGATCCGGTATTCATCGAAGATGTCACACGGATGTACCTGACCCACCGGGATGTCGGCGTACAGGGGATCCTGGACAGGATCGAGATCAAGGGCCGGTGACCGCTTCCGCCTCCACGCTGTCTGCTTCCATCTTCCGGTAAATACTGCGGTATATGATCACAAAGACGACGATCGCGTAGAGTGCCAGGATCGCTTCCGTCGCATACAGATTCAGGATTCCCTGCTGATAGAGCGCCGCCGGGACATCCATGAGCGCATGCAGCAGGATGGCGAGGGGGTAGAGCCATGTTTTGGAATGGCGGACCGCGTAAAAGACCAGAACAGACGCACCGATGTGGAACAGGATCGCGGTCGCTCTTTCAAACGTGCTCATGCACCCCATGAGCGGTGTGAGTCCCGCGATCTGCTCCGGCAGCTTCTCCAGCGCCGATACATCCGCCCCGGCAGCCGCCGCCTGATCGATCACACCCTGAAACGTCCCCGCCTTGATCATCGAGGCATAGAGCAGATTCTGGATCCCCGACATCCCCAGCAGGAACATGGCTTCGAACCCGCCGTGCCCGATCCCGTAGCTGATCGACGTCTCTCTGTTCGTGCGCTTCTTCAGGATGATCCGGAACGCGAGATATCTGCCGGTCTCCTCAAAGATCCCCGCTAACAGCGCGCCCGTCACCGCGTAAACCGCGGCATTATTCAGAAACAGATCTCCCCAGGGTGCCTCCCTGCGAAACAGGATGGCGATCGGGATATGTTCGAGCAACACGGCGAAGACAAACCATATGACAGCGCCTGTCAGAACGGTCGTGAATCTCTCTTTCCGGGTCACGAGCCACCAAATACAGATGGCGGCGGGCAGAAGGATCCCTCCCGCGAGCATGATTGCGATCGCCGCATAGGTTCCTGTTCCGATCATCGCTTTCTCCCCCTGTTTCCCCGGATCATTTCCGCTCTCTTCTGGTCGCGCTGATCCGCGGGATCTTCTTTTTCTTCTTTTCCTCCGGGTCCTCCGCGGCAAGCAGCCTCAGGTCCTCCGCGGCAGAAAGCCCCGGCTCCCCGGGAAACTCGATGCTCACACCGCCGACCACCTGCTCAAGCTCGTCATCCGGTATCCGGTTTGTTTCTTCATTCATGGACGGTCCCTCCTTTCGTGTACCCCTACAGGTGGATTGTAGAAGAAATACGACGTTTTTTCAACCCGCAGATATGTCAAGATCTGATACGGACGATGACAAATATTAAGGGGCGGATGCGGCACATCCGTGTTATGATCATCATGTATCATTGTCTGTTTCCCACACGGGGGAGGTGTAACAATGGCGATCGAACTGGATAAGATGCCGAAACTGGGCTTTGGACTGATGCGGCTGCCGGAACAGGACGGGCAGATCGATCATGAGCAGGTATGCAGGATGGACGACAGATACCTGCAGTCCGGGATGAACTACTTTGATACGGCTTATGTCTATCATGGCGGCCGCTCAGAGGTCGAGGCCAGAGAGGCGCTCGTCAAGCGCCATCCCAGAGAGAGTTTCATGCTCGCCACGAAGCTCCCGGCCTGGGAGATCAAGAAGGAAGAGGATGTCGAGAGACTGTTTGCGGAGCAGCTGGAGCGCGCCGGCGTGGACTATTTCGACTTCTATCTCCTGCACTCGATCGAGGACGGCTCCAATTACGACACCTACGTGAAATATGACTGCTTCTCCTGGGGAGTGAAGAAAAAGGCGGAAGGTAAGATCCGCCACTTCGGCTTCTCCTTCCACGGCAGTCCCGAGCTCCTCGTGAAGGTCCTGGACGAACATCCCGAGGTGGAATTCGTGCAGATCCAGCTCAACTATCTCGACCGGACCAACCCGGTCGTCCGTTCCCAGCAGCTCTACGATATCCTGCATGAGCGGAACATCCCGATCATCGTCATGGAGCCGGTCCGCGGTGGCATGTTAGCGAACATGACACCCGAGAACGAGGCAAAATTCAAGGCCCGTCAGCCGGAACGTTCCGTGGCTTCCTGGGCCCTGCGCTTTGTCGGATCCCTTCCGGGCGTGATGACGATCCTCTCCGGCATGTCCAGTGAGGAACAGATGGAGGACAATATCCGCACCTTTACCGGTTTTGAACCGCTGGCGGACGATGAGCTGGAGATCGTCAACGAGGTCACGGACGCGATCCTCGCCATCCCGCAGATCGGCTGCACCGCCTGCAAATACTGCTGTGACGGCTGCCCGATGCACATCAGCATCCCGGATGTCTTCCGGACGGTCAATACGCTGCGCCGCTATCCCGATGACTGGCGCTCCAAGAATTTCTATAACGGTCTGGTGAAGCGCTTCGGCAAAGCCTCCGACTGCATCGCCTGCGGCCAGTGTGAAAGTGTCTGCCCGCAGCATCTGCCGATCATCGACCTGATGCGCGATGCCGCCGATGTCCTGGATCAGTGATCAGGCCTGCTGCCTGACCGCCTCATAGCGCCCGGCCTGCACATGCCACATCTCGGCATACCTGCCGTTTCCGGCGAGCAGTTCGTCGTGCGTCCCCTCCTCCGCGATGCGGCCGTTCTCAAGCAGGATGATCCTGTCCGCGTCCCGCGTCGTGGAGAGTCTGTGGGAGATGTAGAAGACCGTCTTCCCCTCCGCCGCGGATTCCATCGCCTTGTTCAGTTCGTACTCCGCGATGGGATCCAGCGCACTGCTGGGCTCGTCCATGACGAGGATCTGCGCGTCCCTGTAGAAGGCGCGCGAGATCGCGATCTTCTGGCTCTCTCCGCCGGAGAAATTCACCCCTTCTTTATCAAATTCCGCCGTCACCTGCGTGTCGAGGCCGCGCGGCAGGCTCTTTAAGCGTTCGCCGAAGCCGGCCTGTATAAGGGCCGCTTCGATCTGCCCGCGGTCCGCGTCGTCCGCGCAGTCCATCACGACATTCTCCGCGAGACTCGCCCCGTACATCTGGTAATCCTGGAAGACCACGCCGATCCGCTCGCGGTAATCCGCAGGCTTAAATTCCCGGATATCCCGCCCGTGATAGGCGATGCTGCCGCCCGTCGGATCATAGAGGCGCATGAGCAGCTTGATCAGCGTCGTCTTGCCGGCGCCGTTGTAGCCGACGATGGCCACATGCTCGCCCGGCTGCACCCTGAGGCTGATATCCCGCAGCGTATCCTCCATCTCCTCGCGGTAACGGAAGTTCACATGCGACAGGACGAGCTCCGCGTTGCCCGCGGGGACATCCGCCCCCTCATCCCGCCTGATCCGCGGCTCATACTCGAGGAAGGCGCGGATCTTGTCCACATACAGGCTGTTCTCCTGCGCCTGCGGGAAGATGTCCGCCAGCGTGATCATGCTCCTCCTCAGACTCCCCGTCCGGTTAAAGAGGACCACCGCGTTGCTGTAATCGATCGAATGCAGCACGGCCGCCTCAAACACGAGATAGGTGATGTAGAGGCCGTCCATGAGGAAATCCCCGACGACATAGCCGTTCACGAAATTCAGGAGACTCCGCTTCCTGCCGACTCCCGCCTGTTCCGAGCGGATCTCGTCGTCCGCCTCCATGAACTCCCGCTCCAGTTCATCCCCGACCCGCGGATGGAGCCGGAGCTCCTTGGCATAGTCATTCAGGTAGAACACGCGGCTCACATAGTTGCGCTTGCGCTCGAGCGGATTGACCCGAAGCCTGATCCGGTAATTCAGTTTGTTCAGGATCCGGGAGACCAGGAAGCGCAGGATAAAGGAGACGAGCACGAACAGGATGCCCGCCGCATCCGTCACCAGATAAAAGATCCCGGTCGTAAAGAAGACCGTGAACGCCTGCACGATCCCGTTGCACATGGTGAGGAACCGGTCGATGCTGCTCTCCGACTCCGCCACCGCGAGGACGAAATCATTGTAGTAGGACGGATCGTCATAGCACGAGAGATCGATCTGCGCGGCCTTTTCATACATCTGCTCCTTGAGCGCCTTGTAGAATTTCGGCTTGTTCCGGAAGGTCCAGCCGTGGATGAAAAAGCCGTCCGGCACGATCTGGATCATGTTGATCACCATGATGATCCCGATGAACAGGAGCGCCTTCCAGAAGGGTTCCTGATACTCCGCGCAGTGCAGCACATAGCGGATCCCCAGCACATGCTCGAGGAAGATGATCCCCTGATAGCGGAAGCCGTCGTAGAGGAAGTAGATCATGTACGCCGGATTGGTCTTAAAGCAGAGCTTCCAGAGGAAGAGCTGGTTGTCGATCACTCGTTTCATGCGCTCTCCTCCCGGATGGCCAGATAGTTCTTCGCCTGCTTCGTATACATGTCCGCGTAGATCCCGCCCTGTGCCATGAGCTCGGCGTGCGTCCCGGATTCCTTAACGGTCCCGTCCGAGAGCAGGTAGACGCAGTCCACGTTCTGCACCGAGGAGAGCCGGTGCGAGATGAACACGAGCGTATTGTCCCTGCAGGTCGTGTAGATGCTGTCAAAAAGCCCCGCCTCCGCGATCGGGTCGAGCGCGCTGCTGGGCTCGTCGAAGATCTTGAACGGACACTCCTTCACAAAGACCCTGGCGACGACGATCTTCTGGAATTCGCCGCCCGAGAGCACGGCGCCCTCATCATCGAACTCATGCGTGAGGATCGTGTGGATGCCCTTCGGCAGGGTCATGACCTTATCATAGGCCCCCGAGAGCTTCAGGGCCTGCGTGACCCGCTCCTCCCGCTCTTCCTCCGGAATGTCCTCTCCCATCACGACATTGTCCATCACGGACATGGAGAACATCCGGTGATCCTGGAACGCCGTCGCGAACAGCGCCCGGTATTTCTTCAGATTGTACTCCCGGATATCACGCCCGTTTAGGAGGATCACGCCCTCCGTCGGATCATAGAAACGCAGCAGGAGCTTGATCAGCGTCGTCTTGCCGGCGCCGTTGTGACCGACCAGCGCGTAGGTACGGCCGCCCTCGAAGATCATGTTGAGATGCGAGAGCACCTCCTTGTCCTTGTAGGAAAAGGACACATCCCGGAATTCGATGGAGGTGATCTCCGTCCCCGGATCCGCCCCCGCGTGATCCTCCGGGATCTTCTCCTTATACTCGAGGAAGGTCCTGAGGTATTCGATGAACAGGCCGTTCTTGAACAGGCTTGTCAGCGACTCCGTGAAGCCGATCAGGATCCAGGTCGTGGAGACCATCATGCTCGTGATGACGGCCAGCTGCGCGAGGCTCATCGTGCGGCTCACGAGCGTCCGGTACGCGCCGTAGATCAGGAGTCCCTCAAAGATAAAGGTAAAGGTGAACATGACGTAGAGCCAGTGCAGGATCACCGCGCGCTTCGTGTACTTCTTCGTGACGTCCGCGAGCCCCGTGATCGCCTCCCGGTACTGCCGCTTCATCAGGGCAAACACGCCGGTCAGCCGCATCTCCTTGGCGTATTCCGGGAGATACATGACACGGTTGATGTAGACGATCCGCCGGTTGTGCGGCGCCATGTCCTGATTTCTCGCATAATCGATATGGCTGATCCGTCTGTTGAAGACGAAGTTGCCGAGCACCGGGAAGATGATGAAGAGGACGGAGACCGGATCCACCTGGTACATGAAGAGAAAGGCGCACACGCTGGCGATCGCGCCGAAGACCGTTTTGAAGACCGCCATGACCGTCTCGATCAGCCGTTCATCCGCCTTCTCCATCGCGAGCGTATACTTGTCATAGAATTCGCTGTTTTCGAAGCATTCGAGTTCCACATTCCTCGACTTCTTAAACAGGATCGCGTACAGTCCCTTGTTGACGACCGCCCGGCTCACCGGATAGACATGGCCGTTTAAGATGCTGTCATAGAGGCTCATCGATCCGAAGACGATCCAGACGGTCACGACAAAGGTCATGATCCGCCCGAACGCCGCGCCGCTCTCCAGCGAATTGATTACCGTGCGCATGAAGAAGGCACTGTAGAAGAGCCATTCAAAATAGCCGAAGAACTGGCTGAGTCCCTGGCATACGACGAGAGACGGGCAGATCCCCGTCAGCAGCCTGCAGGCATACAGATTGTTCAGGAGCGCCCTGCCCCGTCCGATCTCTCTCTTCATCCCTTATCCCGTGCCTCCGGCAGGGTGGCGTTCATGCTCCCCGTCCGGTACCCTTTCAGATCCAGTGTCACAAATGCAAAGCCGATGCGGCGGAACTCCTCATCGATCTCCTGCCGGAGTCCCTCTTCAGCCAGCCGCGGGATGTCCGCCGCCGGCACCTCGATCCTGGCGAGCCGCCCGTGCATGCGCACCCGTTCCTCCAAAAAGCCGTGTTCGATCAGAAACTGCTCCGCCCGGTCGATCATGCGCAGCTTCTCCTCCGTGATCTCCTCCCCGTAGACAAACCGTGAGGCGAGACAGGCATAGGAGGGCTTGCTCCAGGTCGGCAGGCCCATCGACCGCGACAGCAGCCGGATATCTGCCTTGGTCATCCCCGCCTCCCGCAGGGGACAGGTGACGGACAGCTCCGCCGCCGCCCTGAGGCCCGGCCGGTAATCCCCCAGATCGTCCATGTTTGAACCCTCGGCCGCATAGGCGATGCCGTTCTCCCGCGTGACGGCGAGCACTTCTTCGAACATACCGTGCTTGCAGTAATAGCAGCGGTCCGGCCCGTTCTTCCGGTAGCCCTCCTCCCGCATCGGATCGACCGTCCGGATGAGATGCCGGATCCCGCGCTCCGCGCAGAAGGTCCGGGCCTCCGCGATCTCGCGCTCCGGGACCGAGGCGTCGACCGTCGTCACCGCGATGACACGCTCCCCCAGAACCTCATGCGCGACCGCTAGCAGGAAAGCCGAATCCACGCCGCCCGAAAAGCCGACCGCCAGAGAGCCGAGACTCCCAATATACTCCCTGAGGCGCGCCAGTTTACCCGCGGTCTCCTCCGGGATCTGCAGTTTTGTATCGTTCATGACAAGTCCCCCTCGCACGGCCCCAAAGCCCGTTCCAACAAGTATACCCAAAGACGCGGAAAAATGCACGTTCTTTCTTTTCCGTTCACTCCGGACGAACGGAGTGTCCGCGTGGTTGACAGCAAGGCCCCAAAAAGCGTATAAATATATGTATAAAACTGTACATTTGTCACGAGTCCGCGGAGACGGACCGGAGCAGGAAAGGATTCCTTATGCCGAAAGATACTGCGATGTCCGAAAAGAAAATCAGCATTGAGAGAACTCTCGACAGACTCTCCGGAAACAGGCAGCTGTCGATCCGGGTCTATCTCATCGCGCTTCTCCTCTATTTTGCTGCGCACATCATGACGGTGGTCATGGCCCGCACGCAGGGCCAGATGCTTGTTATCATGGGGACACCGATCCCGTATTCGACCTTTACCGGGGTTTTCTCTTCCCTCGGGAATATCTGCATCATCATCATGGTGGTATTCTTCAACAAGATCGGCTTGCTGACGTCGGTCCTGCTGCTGTTGCTGCAGCTGCCGATGATGATCGTGAATTTCGCGGTCCAGAACAGCCCCAACAGCATCCCGGGGCTCTTTAACAATCTGCTGACCCTGGTCGCCATCTTCTTCATCTACCTCAACAACCGGGAGATCGAAAAGAATCAGAAGCGCATGCGCGATCAGGCCGTGACGGATTCCCTCACCTCGCTCCCCAACCGCTTTGCCTGCACGGAGCTCATGAACGATCTCATGCGGCGCGGGATCCCGTTCTCGATCGTGTCCGTGGATCTGGACAACTTCAAGAGCATCAACGACACCATGGGACATGAGGTCGGCGACAAGGTACTCATCGAGGTCGCAAACCGCTGGAAGTACCTTGCGGATTCCTGGGGCTCCGGGACGATCGATTTCGTCGCGCGTCTGGGCGGCGACGAATATGCCATGATCATCCGCGGCTATCATTCCAACAAGGATCTGGTGAACACGCTCAAGACCTATCAGGCGGAGCTGGAGAAGAAGATCACGATCGATGACTGTGACTACTATATGGGCGCCTGCTTCGGCTATGCCGAGTATCCCGCCGACGCGGACAACACGGGGGTCCTGTTCTCCTGTGCCGATGCTGCCATGCATGAGGTCAAGCGCCTCGGCGGCAGCAACCGGATCCTGCACTTCACGGCGGACCAGATCCGGACGGAGCGCACACTGGAGATCGAGCGGACGCTGCGCATGGCGCTGGAGACCGATTCCCTCTTCTTCCGGCTGCAGCCGCAGTATGACATCTCCCGCAATCTGTACGGCTTTGAAGCGCTGGCCCGCTTAAAGGACACCAACGGGAGCCTGATCCCTCCCGCCGAGTTCATCCCGATCGCCGAGAAAGCGGGACTTATCGACCAGATCGATTACCGGGTCTTCCGCAAGGCAGCCGTCTTCTTCGGGAAGCTCATCCATGAGACGGATACACCGCTGATGCTGAGCACCAACATCTCCGTCAAGCATCTGATGAAGAATTCCTTTATCGATGAGATGCGGGAGATCCTGCGCACGAGCAACGTCCCGGCAGAACGCCTGTCGATCGATATCACGGAGTCCATCATGATCGACTCCGCGGAAAAGGCCGTCAAATGCATCAACGAGGTCAGAAAGATGGGTGTCCGTGTCGCGATCGATGACTTCGGCACCGGGTATTCCTCTCTGGGATATCTCAACAATTTCCCGGCCGACATGCTCAAGATCGACAAATCCTTTATCGATGTGATGAATTCGAGCGAGTCCTCCAAGAAGTATGTCTCGATGATCATCTCGATCGGCCACATCCTGAATCTGCAGGTCTCCGCGGAAGGTGTGGAGACACAGGATCAGCTCGATACGCTCAAAAAGATCGGCTGCGACTACATTCAGGGCTTTGTCTGGGGCAAGCCGATGGATCCCTCCGACGCGGAGGATCTGGCGAATCCGTCGGCTGTCTGAACGGTTCCCGGATCCGCGGGATAACAGATACAAAAAAAGCCCCGCTTCTTCAAGCGGGGCTTTCATTCACTCAAAAATGCCCGGTCCAGCTCTTCCTGCGTGAGTTCCCGGCAGTTTCCTCTCGCGAGCGCCGGATCCAGTTCGATGCCTCCGGTGCGCAGCCGCATCAGATAGCGCACCTCCGCTCCGCACACGTGGAACATCCGTTTCACCTGATGGAATTTCCCCTCACGGATCGTGACGAGAACAGGAGTCAGACCGCCCTCTTCCGCCGGCAGATCATAGCGCGCACGATACGTCTCATATTCCCCGGCGCTCAGGACCCGCAGTTCACCCGGCAGCGTCCGGTATCCGGTATCCTCCCGCGGCGTCATGGGCGGAAGATCGATCCCCTCCCGAAAGGCGCGGACTGTCTGTTCCGTGACCGGACCCTCGGCGAGCGTGAGATAGACCTTATTCACTTGTTTTCTCGGAGAGATCATCCGGTGGGCGAAGACACCGTCGTTGGTTAAGAGCAGCAGGCCCTCCGTATCGCGGTCGAGCCGCCCCACCGGGAAAAGATCCTTCCTGCCGGGCAGATCCGCCGGCAGGAGGTCGATGACAGTCTGAAGCTTGCGATCCGCCGTCGCGCAGACCGTGCCGGCGGGTTTGTTCAGCATGTAGTAGAGGTTCTTCCTGCGCTGCAGTTCCCTGCCGTACAGTGCAAGAACGGTCCATTCCGTGATGCCCGCGCCGGGGTCCGTCACGACCGCGCCGTCCGCGGTCACCGCGCCGCCCCTGACGAGCTCCCGGATCTCCTTTCTGGTGCCGATCCCCAGATCCGCGAGAGCCTTGTCCAGCCGCATCAGTGATGGAAGAGCTTGGAGGTCTGGTACTTGGGCTCGCAGGTGAGGTTCACCTTGAGCTTGTGGCAGGTGTTCTCGTCCACGGGGCTTAAGATCACCGTGGAATGCATCTCGCAGCCCGCGAGCTTGTCGAGCTGGTCGAGCGCCCGCTGCGCCTCCGGATTCGTGGCGGCACAGATCGTGAGGGCGATCAGCGTCTCGTCGATATGCATATGCGGATTGTGATTGCCCAGATGCTCGACCTTAAGCTTCTGGATGGGTTCGATGACCGAGGGTGCGATGAGCTCGGCGGCGTCATCCACGCCGGCCAGCACCTTTAACGCGTTTAAGAGCATGGCGGAGCTCGCGCCCATGAGGTCGGAGGTCTTGCCGGTGACGACCTGGCCGTCCGGCAGCTCGATCGCCGCCGCGGGCAGTCCCGTCACCTCCGCCTTGAGCCCGGCCGCGGCGACGACCGGACGGTCCTGAATGCTGACGCCCGCCTTGCTCATCAACAGCTCCAGCTTCTCCACGACATGCTGCTCGCTGTTGCCGCGGCGGAGCGCACAGCGCTCCTTGTAATAGCGGCGGATGATCTCCTGTCTGGCCGCTTTCCGGCAGACTTCGTCGTCGCAGATGCAGTTGCCGGCCATGTTGACGCCCATATCGGTCGGTGACTTGTACGGGGAATCCCCGTAGATCTCCTTGAAGATCGCATTGAGGACCGGGAAGATCTCGATATCCCGGTTGTAATTCACCGTGGTCTCGCCGTAGGCTTCGAGGTGGTAATTGTCGATCATGTTCACGTCGTTTAAGTCCGCCGTGGCCGCCTCGTACGCGAGGTTGACCGGATGCTGCAGCGGCAGGTTCCAGATCGGGAAGGTCTCGAACTTGGCATAGCCGGCCTTAACGCCGCGCCTGTGCTCATGATAGAGCTGGGAGAGGCAGACCGCCATCTTGCCGCTGCCGGGACCGGGGGCCGTCACGACGACGAGCGAATGCTTCGTCTCGATGTAGTCATTCTTGCCGTAGCCGTCATCGCTGATGATGAGCGGCAGATTGGAGGGATAGCCGGGGATCGCGTAATGCCGGTAAACTTTAAGCCCCAGCGTCTCGAGTTTCTTCTGGTAGGCGAGCACCGTCTCGCTCCCGTCGAACCGCGTGAGCACGACGCCGCCGACATACAGGCCGTAGCCGTGGAAGGCATCGATGAGACGCAGCACATCCAGGTCATAGGTGATGCCGAGATCCCCTCTCACCTTATTCTTCTCGATGTCTCCGGCATGGATCGCGATGATGACCTCAACATCCTCCTTAAGCTGCAGGAGCATGCGGATCTTGGAATCGGGCTGGAAGCCCGGCAGCACGCGCGAAGCGTGATAATCGTCAAAGAGCTTGCCGCCG
Organism: Lachnospiraceae bacterium; assembly: GCA_017535945.1. Taxonomy (GTDB): domain Bacteria; phylum Bacillota; class Clostridia; order Lachnospirales; family Lachnospiraceae; genus Butyrivibrio. Next base: position 22,378 of record JAFXTJ010000037.1, on the reverse strand, counting down.
AATTCCATGTAGAGCTTGCCGCCGAATTTCGCGATCCGCTCCCTGATGTGCTCCGACTGCATCGTCAGATACTTGTCATTGTCAAAACCCTGCCTGAACATCCTGTAGCCCCCTTCCATAAATCCTTCAGGTCCCTGTGTCATCTGTATTTCCGTTCATCCAGCGCCTGCCATTCGGCAAACAGCTGTCTGTAATTCTCATACCGCACGGCGGGGATCCGTCCGTCATCCGCGGCCTCGCGGACCGCACAGTCCGGCTCCTCCATGTGCCTGCACGAGGTGAACCGGCACATGCCGCTGTAGGGTGCGAATTCGCCGTAGCAGCTCTCCAGCTCCTCTCTCGTCAGATCCGGGAGCTCCAGTGCCGTGAATCCCGGTGTGTCGATGAGCCAGGTGTCCGCCTCCTCCGCCACGCGGAACCACTCGCTGTGTCTGGTCGTGTTCTTCCCGCGCGAGAGTTTTCTGGACAGTTCCCCGATCTCCATCCCCGCCTGCGGACACAGACGGTTGATCAGAGAGGACTTCCCGGCCCCCGAAGGTCCCGCGAGAAAGGTGGTCCGTCCGGTCAGCTCCTCCCGCAGCGCATCGATCCCTTCGCCCTGCCGGACACTCGTGAACAGAAGCCGGTGCCCGCAGCCGCGGTAGGCCTCGCGGATCGCGTCCAGATCCTCCTCAGACGCCAGGTCCGTCTTGTTGAAGCACAGGATCGACGGCAGTCCCAGCCTGCCTATAAAGACCAGATAACGGTCCAGCAGCAGCAGGGACGGATCCGGATTCCTCACGGAAAAGAAAAGAAGCGCCTGATCCACATTGGCCACAGCGGGCCGGATCAGCGCATTCTTTCTTGGTTTGATCTCAACGAGATTCCCCTCTTTATCCCCTTCGTGGGTGATCTCAAAACAGACCAGATCCCCCGGGAGCGGCCGGATCTCGGCCCTGCGGAAACCTCCCTTTGCCCGGCAGGCATAGATCCTGCCGTCGGCACATTCCACGTAGAAAAACCCCGCGATGCCCTTTAGGATCCTGCCCTCCTCCATCAGTCTTCCGGCGTGAAGGTGAGGGAACGGCGCTGTTCTCTGGTCTCCGTCGACGCGGGGGTGATCCTCTCCTCGCCGGTCTCCGGATCGATCGTGCTCGTCTGCGCCGTGGCAACGGTGTACGTGAGCGTCAGGGTCCCGGTCGGCTGCGTCAGACCGGTGAAGTTCGCCCGGTCAGGGAAGGAGGACACGGTCCACTCCCTGTCATAGGACATGTCGCTCGTGACAAAATGCAGGGTGACCGGCGTGCCGGAGACATATTCCTGATCCTCCAGCGCCGGCGATTCGATATCCGCCACATACCGGTAGGAGGTGGCCGTCACCTCTCCCGTACCGGTCGAAAGCTCCAGATCGATGACGCTGCCCTCCGGCACCATCTTGCCGGCTTCCAGCGACTGCTTGCACACGAGTCCGGCGAGCGCCGCGTCCGCGTAGGTGACCTCGACCACGGAGCCGCGCACGAGATGCTTCTCGCCGATCATGATCTCCGCTTCCTCGAGGGATTTGCCGACGAGGTTGGGCACCTCGTAATCCTGCTGCTTCGTGGAGGCCACGAGCGCCGCGTTGCCCTTGTCATCCGTGACCACCGAACCGGTGCTCACCGTGAGCGTGATGGTGGACCCGCTCTTTGCGCGGGTATTCTCTCTGGGATCCATCGCGATGACCGCGTTCTTGGGAGCGGTGGAGGTGGTATCCTCCGCGCGCGCCACAACAAACCCCTTCTCGGTCAGCGTGACCTTTGCCTCCGTGAAGTCCCTGCCCAGGACATCTGGGATCTTGATCCCCTGCCCGTTGTCTTCCTCTTCCGTCTGTTTGATCTGCGTTGAGGCGACCGTCGCGGCGTTATCCGATTCGATGACGGGTTCCTCCTCCGCGCCGAAGAAGCCGAGCCTGCCGCCGACGAAGAAGATGATGAGCGCGCCCACCAGCAGGGCCACCAGCACCGCAAAGACGATGATCAGCTTGTCGAGCGGCGAACTGCTCTCCTCCTCCTCATAGCGGTCCCTGGTCCTGAGATTCCTGGTGCCGCTCTTGACGGGAGCCTTGCCGCCCTTCTTGCGAGGCGCGGGCTTGCGCTTCTTGTTCCTCGCGGGTCTGCGCGGATCGTCCTCGTCTTCATCGCCGCGTCTCCTGCCATTCTTCTCCTTGAGACGCTTCTCCCGTTCCCGGACCGCCTCCTCGTTGAGGCGCATGGTATCGCCGGTCTTGCCGGGTCTGCCGCCGTTCCTGGTGGCTTCCTTAAGCGCCCGGCGTTCGCTCTCGCTGGGCTCTCTCGTCGCGCCCTCCTCATCGGGATTGGCGATCACGACGAAATCCTCGTCCGGTGTGATCAGGGAGCGCTTGAGATCCGCGATGAGCTCCGCGGCATTCTGATAACGCCTGTCGGGACTCTTCTGGCAGCACTTGAGGACGATCTTCTCGACGCTCACCGGCGTATCCGGTGCGAAATCGCACGGCGTCGGCAGCGTCTCCTGGATATGCTTGATGGCGATGGCCACCGTCGTATCCCCGTTGAAAGGTACCCGCCCGGTGAGCATCTCGAACAGCGTGATGCCGAGGGAATAGATGTCGGATTTCGCGTCGCTGTAGCCGCCGCGCGCCTGCTCGGGCGAGGTGTAATGCACACTTCCCATCACATTGGAGGTGATCGTGTTGCTGGTCGCCGCCTTGGCGATGCCGAAGTCCGTGACCTTGACCTTACCGTCTTTGGATACGATGATGTTCTGCGGCTTGATGTCGCGGTGGATGATGTGGTTGTTGTGGGCGGCCTCGAGTCCCATGGCCACCTGGATCGCGATGCTGACGGCCTCCTTGACCGAGAGCCGCTGCTTCTTCTCGATGTACTTCTTGAGTGTGATGCCGTCGACGAGCTCCATCACGATGTAATGGATCCCGCGGTCCTCCCCGACGTCGTAGACATTGACGATGTTCTGGTGCATGAGACCCGCGGCCGCCTGCGCCTCGACGCGGAATTTGGAGACGAAATTCTCGTTCTCCGCGAACTCCTGCTTGAGGACCTTAACTGCAACCGGACGGTTCAGTTTATGGTCGATCGCTTTATATACATCGGACATCCCGCCGGTTCCGATCCGTTCGAGGATCTCATAGCGCTCGCCGATGAGCATTCCCATCTTAACCATTGCGGTCTGTATCTCCCTTATCCGTGGAATACTCCACGAGGACGACGGCGATATTGTCCCTGCCGCCGTTTTCATTCGCTGTATCGATCAGTTTCCCGGCTCTCTCGGAGAGTTCCCCGCCGCCCAGCACGATGGCGAGGATGTCCTCGTCGCTCACCATATTGGTCAGGCCGTCGGAGCACATGAGCAGGATATCCCCGTTCGAGAGCTTCACGTCGAAAAAGTCCACATCCACGGTCTCTGTGGCGCCGACCGCGCGTGTGATGATATTCTTGTCCACATGGCGTCTGGCCGTCTCGCGGTCAATGCCGCCCATGCGCACCATTTCCTCCACCAGCGAGTGATCCCTGGTGATCTGGCGGATCAGTCCCCTGCTGATGTGGTATGCTCTGGAATCCCCGACATTGGCCACCTTGAGGTTCTGTCCCAGGACCGTGGCCGCGACAAAGGTCGTGCCCATGCCAAAGAGCCGCTCATCCTCCGCTGCCTTGATGCGCAGTTTGCGGTTGGCGGCTTCGATCGCGTCCCCGATGATGATCTCGGGGTTCTGCTCATACGAGGCTGCGATCTCCTCAACGACTGTCTCCACGGTGAAGCGCGACGCATAGTCTCCGGCCTTGTGGCCGCCCATTCCGTCCGCGACAATAAACACGTTGGAGAGGTTTCCCACCCGCTCCAACGAGGTGTAGACATAGTCCTGATTCAGTTTTCTCTTCCGACCGATGTCGGTGATCGAAAAGGCTTTAAGCATACAAAGTCATATTATAGCACTTTTGCGTATAAATTCAAGTTTTATCGTTGATGTACCGGCTGCGGAGCTGGCCGCAGGCGCCGTCGATGTCGCGGCCGAGGCTGCGGCGGACGGTGGCTTCGAGGCCGCCCGAGGTGAGCAGGTGCAGGAAGTGCTGCACGCGGTCTTTGGAGGGTGCCGCAAGGCCCCGCTCCGTGACGGGATTGACCGGGATGAGGTTCACCACGCCGCGGTAGGGGGCGAGGCGTCTCACCAGTTCCCGTGCGTGTTCGTCGCCATCGTTGATGCCCGAGATCAGGGCGTACTCCCAGGTGAGGCGCCTGCCCGTGGCCTCGAAGTAATCGCCGCAGGCGGACAGGAGCTCATCCATCGGATAGCGCTTTGCCACCGGCATGAGCTTCCGGCGGATCTCATCGTTCGGCGCATGGAGGGAGATCGCGAGGTTCACCGGGATCCCTTCCTCCGCGAGCCGCCGGATCCCCGGGATGATGCCGCAGGTGGAGACCGTCATATTGCGCAGGGAGAGATTGCGCCCGTCGGGATCGGCGAGGAGCCGGAAGAACCGGATCACCGCGTCATAATTCTCCATCGGTTCGCCGCTCCCCATGACGACCACATGGGAGACGCGCTCCCCCTCCGGGAGGGTCCGCTCCATCGCGTAGACCTGGGCGAGGATTTCGCCCGCGGTGAGCCCCCGCTGCAGCCCCGCCACGGTCGAAGCGCAGAAGGCGCAGCCCATCCGGCAGCCTGCCTGCGAGGAGACACAGACACTGTTGCCGAAACGGTAACGCATGAGGACACTTTCGATGAGGTTGCCGTCATGGAACCTGAAGAGCGCCTTCTTCGTCCCGTCGATCGCTGACTCCTGCATCCGCTCCGTCTCCGGCGCGATCGGCAGGCACTCCGCGTCCAGACGGTTCCTCAGCGCCGCGGGGAGGTTCGTCATCTCTGCAAAGGTGCGCACCTCTTTGTTATGGAGCCACGAAAAGACCTGTCCCGCACGGAAGCGGGGCTCCCCGAGTTCCTTAAGGTATTCTTCCAGTTCACTTTTTGTGCACGAGAGGAGATCTTTCATTCCGTCCTCCGGAAACGCGCGATGAAAAAGCCGTCGGATTCCTGTTCCCCCGGCAGGATCTGCAGGCAGCCGTCCCGCACCGCGCCGCGGATGCTGCCGGGCAGCTCCGCATCCATCCAGTCCGTCAGCCGGTAGGGATATTCCGAGGCAAGCCACGCCGCGTTGTCTTCATTCTCCGCGCGGCTCACCGTGCAGGTGCTATAGATGAGGGTCCCGCCGGGCCGCACATAGCGGGCCGCGTTTGACAGGATGTCCCGTTGCAGCCGTACAAGGGATTCCGTCTGCGCCTCGCCCGCACGGTAGCGGATCTCGGGCTTGCGCCCCAGGACCCCGTAGCCCGAACAGGGCAGATCGCAGAGGACGACATCGTACCCCTCCACCGCCGAGTAGTCAAACAGCGTGGCATCAAAGACTTCGATCTGCATGCCGGATAAGCGCATCCGCTCCGCGTTCTCCCGGAGCCTGGCACATTTCTCCTCCGAGACATCGCGGGCGAGAAGCTGCGACGGGTCATTTAAAAGTGCCGCCGCATACAGGGACTTGCCGCCGGGGGCGGCGCACACATCGAGCACCCGGTCTTCCGGACGGATTCCCGCAGCGGCGACGGCCAGTGCACCGGCCGCATCCTGCACCGTAAAACATCCTTCCGCGTAGCCCGGGAGCCTGCGCAGATCGCCCGGATCCGGCAGCTGCAGAAACTGCGGCAGCATCGGATGATGGCGCAGCCCCGGGACCGCCTGCGCAAGAGCGCGTTCCCATTCATCGTACCGCTCCGCATCCTTAAGCAGCCGCGGATCCGGCCGGATCGTCAGATCCCTGGGCACAAAAAAAGAAGCGCAGATCCGTTCCGCCTGCGCTCTGCCGCGTTCCTTCTCAAACAGTTCCCACAGATACGGCGGCAGCGAATACCGCACGGGCGGATCCGCCTCATCGATCTCCTGAAGAAAGCGCTCCCGCTCCCTCACGATCCTTCTGAGGATCGCATTGACAAAACCCGCCGGCTTCACGGACAGCCTTGTTTTCACAAGCTGCACGGATTCGTCCACCGCGGCGTGATCCGCCACGCCGTCCATGTACAGGATCTGGTACGCACCCATGCGGAGGGCATTTCGCACTGTCGGCTTCTGACTGCGCACCGGCGCGGAGGCGAGCCGGTCGATCAGGGCATCCAGCGTGATCAGCCGCTCCACCGTTCCCACGGTCAGCTGCTTTAGGAAGGCCCTGTCTCTGGCGCTCTCTCCCGCCGCATCCGCGGCGAAGGCACCTTTCACCAGATCCGTGATATCCCCGTGCCCCCGCTCCCTCTGAATGAGCAGATCCAGCGCGAGGCTCCGGATACTCTGTGCCTGTTTCAATCTCTTCTCCTGGAATTTCCCCGCACGATCAGCAGGAGCCGGATCAGCTGCAGGACGGAGGAAGCCGTCGCCGCGACATAGGTCATGGCCGCTGCCTTTAGCACCTTATGCGCTTTCTGCCCCTCATCGGCGCCGAGGATGCCGTAGTCGCCGAGCATCTGAAGCGCCCGGTTCGACGCGTCGAATTCGACGGGCAGCGTCACGAACTGGAAGAGCACCGCCAGCGCAAAGGCAAAGACACCGACCTCCGCGAGCAGCAGGCCCAGCCCGCCGCCGCGCAGGAGATTCTCGAGGAAGATCCCGACCACGATCATCGGGAGGCCCACATTGGAGCCGATGTTCGCCGCAGGCACGAGCGCCGTGCGGATATTTAACGGGGTATAGCCCGTCTCGTGCTGGACGACGTGGCCGCATTCATGCGCCGCGATGCTGATCGCAGCAATGCTGTCACCGTTGAAGACCTCCGGCGAGAGGTTCACGATCTTACGCGCGGGATCGTAGTGATCCGAGAGTTCCCCGGCGACCTGCCGGATCTGCACATCGCGGATCCCGTTGTTCTCGAGGATCCGTGCGGCGGTCTGCGCTCCCGTGAGGCCGCTCGCCGCGCGCTCCTTAAGATACCTGCGATAGGTGCTCTTCACGGAGGCGCTCGCCGCAAAGCATAACAGCGCGCCGATCAGTACCAGGATATAGCTTGCGTCATAGAAGTATCCCATGGTTCCACCTCACATCATTGCAAAACACTGCCGGTCTCCGGCTTCGCTCCCAGCAGAAAATCATGCACGCGCATGCGCTTCCTGCCCTCCGCCTGGACCTCTTCCACACACAGCGCTCCCGTCCCGCACCGGATGATGAGCGCGTCCTTCGTGATCTCCACGATCTCCCCGGGCCTGCCCGCCGGCGCTTCCTCCACGGGATGCGCCCGCCAGATCTTGAGCATCCCTCCCTCAGGGAGCTTTGAATAAGCGCTGGGCCACGGACTCATGGCGCGGATCAGACGTTCGATGTACACCGCGTCCCGCGACCAGTCGATATGTCCCTGCTCCTTGCCGATCTTCGCCGTTTTCGTGGCAAGAGTCTCATCCTGTCTGACCGGTGTGATCCGGCCCGCCTCCAGTTCATTAAGCGTCTTTACGATGAGTTCTCCGCCGATCCGCGTCAGCTTGTCAAAGAGGCTCCCCGCGGTCTCGTCCGCATCGATAGAGCATTTCTGCTGCAGGAGGATATCGCCGGTATCGATCCCGGCATCCATCTGCATCGTCGTGACGCCGGTCACATCGATCCCGTCCAGGATTGCCTGCTGGATCGGCGAGGAACCGCGGTAGGCGGGTAAAAGCGATGCATGGAGATTCACGCACCCCAGGCGCGGAGCGCTTAAGTTCCTCTCCGTGAGGATCTGGCCGAAAGCCGCCACGACGCCCACATCGGCCTGCACGCTCTCGAGCCTCGCCGCCGCTTCGTTCGCGCGGATCTTAACGGGCTGGAAGATCTCCAGATCATGCGCGAGTGCCGTCTGCTTCACCTCGCTCATCGCGATCCTGCCGCCCCGTCCGGCCGGCTTATCCGGATTCGTGATGACGAGCGCGATCTCATGCCCCGCTTCGATCAGGCACTCCAGCGCATGCGCGGCGTAATCAGGCGTCCCCATGAATACGATCTTCATTCGGGATCTTCCTCCCCGTCTTCCTGCGCCGCGACGAGATCCTCGTTGTTCACGAGCTCGCCCTCCACCAGCTCCACATACATCTTTCCATCAAGATGATCCGTCTCATGGCAGATCGCACGGGCCAGGAGCCCCTCCGCCTCGAGTTCATAGGGCTGCATCTTCTCATTCAGCGCCCGCACGATCACATGGTCGGGGCGCTTCACGATCCCGCTCTTGCCGGGCAGGGAGAGGCAGCCTTCATAACCCTCCTGCTCGCCCTCCGCGAGGATGATCTCGGGATTGATGAGGACATAGGGCTCCGGATCCTCCTCGCTCCCCGCGGTGTCGATCACGCACACGCGCTTCAGGACGCCGACCTGCGGTGCCGCAAGACCCACGCCGCCGGCATCGTACATCGTCTCAAACATGTCCTTGATGAGGAGCGACAGCCCCGGTGTCATGAGCTTGATCTCCTTGCATTTCTTGGCGAGGACCTCATCCCCGTATTCCCTGATCGTTCTGAGTGCCATGGTTTCCTCCTTATGCCTTCAATATGTCCGGTAAGCCGCAAAATCCTGCGGCATATTTCCCGTTCTGTATCTCAGAATCCCCTTAACGGATCCAGATCAAACTGCAAAAGCACATCCCCCGCGCGCCCCGCGGCCCGGTCCTCATTGATCCGCTCCTCCGCGAGATCCTTCAGCGAGGCTAACAGCTCCGTGTCCGCACATTTCAAATAGATCGCGAAACGGTAGACATCCGCGATCCGTCCGATGGCTGCCGGCGCGGGCCCGATCACGGTGCAGTCACCGTTCCTGTCCTGCAGCGCCCCGTCAAAGAGAGTCCTCAGTTCCGCGGCATACGCCTCGCCCGACGGCGCCTGCTTCGCGTAGATCTGAACCGCGAGCAGATGCGAAGCCGGCGGATAATGCAGGAGCCTGCGGTAGGTCATCTCCTCCTTGCAGAAGGCATCGATATCCTGCGTCGCCGCAAGCCGCACCGCGTAATGCTCCGGCTGGTAGGTCTGGATCACCACATGGCCCGGTGCCTCACCTCTCCCCGCGCGGCCGGCCGCCTGCACGATCAGCTGCCAGGTCCGCTCCGCCGCCCGGTAATCGCCGGTGTTGAGCGAGAGGTCCGCCGCCAGGATCCCGACCAGCGTGACGCCCGGAAAATCATGGCCCTTTACGATCATCTGCGTGCCGACGAGGATATCCGCTTCGCGCTTCGCAAAGGCGGAGAGGATCCGGTCGTAGCTGCCCTTCGTCCGCGTGGTATCCGCGTCCATCCTAAGCACACGGGCCGCCGGATACATCCTGCGGATCTTTTCTTCAATGGCCTCCGTTCCTGCGCGGAAGGAGGACACATACTTCGAGCCGCACTTCGGACAGAGCGCGGGCTGTTCTTCCTCATGCCCGCAATAGTGGCAGACGAGCCGTCCGCCCGTGTGGGCCGAGAGCGATACATCGCAGTGCGGACATTTGAACACATGACCGCAGGAACGGCAGGAGACAAAGCCCGCCATCCCGCGCCGGTTGATGAAGAGCATGACCTGCTCCCCGCGCCCCAGCCGCTCCTCGATCCCCTTCGTCAGGGACCGGGAGAAAGGTGTCCGGTTCCCGCTCCTGAGTTCCTCCCGCAGATCGACGATCTCGACCCCCGGCAGTGTACCGCCGGTCAGCCGCTTCGTCAGACGGTAAAACCCGTATTCTCCGCGCTGTACGCGGTCCATGGCTTCCATGGAGGGCGTGGCGCTCCCGAGGATCACGCTCGCACCGCCCGGCACAAGTCTGGCCAGTTCCTCGGCGGTCTCCCTCGCGTGGTACTTGGGCATCGTCTCGGACTTGTAGCTGCCCTCATGCTCCTCATCGATGATGATGAGCCCCGGGTTCGGGAAAGGCGTGAACAGGGCGCTCCTGGGCCCGATGATCACATCGATCTCCCCGCGCCTGGCCTTGTCGAAATGCTCGAAACGCTCCCCCTTGGAGAGCATGGAATGCATCACGGCGACGCGGTCCCCGAAATGCGAGGTGAAGCGGTTCAGCGTCTGCCAGGAGAGCGCGATCTCCGGGATCAGCACGATCGCCTGCTTCCCGCGCGCGATCATCTCTTTAATGCAGCGGATGTAGACCTCCGTCTTGCCGCTGCCCGTGATCCCGAGGAGCAGATAGGTCTTCCGGATCCCGGCATCGAAATCAGCGAGGATGCCCGATGCGGCCGCTTCCTGCTCATCGCTTAACGACAGAGGCGCCGCGGGGGCCGCGGGCTCCGCCTGCTCCTCTTTCCTCGTCCGCACCCGCACGGTCCTGCTCGCGGGGAGCACGGTCTTTAAGGCCGCAATCATCGTCGAGCCGTAGGTATGCTTCATCCACGCGGCGAGCTGCACCAGTACCGCCTCCGCCGGCAGATCCCTGTCGGGGATGCCCGTGATCTCCTTGATCCTCGACGGATCCATGGGAGGTGTTACGGACAGGCCGGTCACATAGGCCTTGCGCTCGTTGTTCCCTCTGCCGAAAGGTACCAGTACGGGAGAGCCCACGCGGATCGTATCCGCGAGTGCCTCCGGCACCCGGTAGGTAAAGGGGTGGTCCACCTTCTCATGAGAGATGTCGACGATCACGTCGGCATAGAGATCTCTCATCCCTTACCGGCCTTTATTTCCTCCAGGATATCCCGGATGAGGTCGCGCTCATCCATCGGGTACTTCACGCCCTTGATCTCCTGGTAATCCTCATGTCCCTTGCCGGCGAGCACGATGATGTCGCCGGGTTCTCCGTTCTCGATGCAGTAGCGGATCGCCTCCTTGCGGTCCGGGATCTCGATATAGGCCCCGGTCGTCTTCGCGATCCCCTCCTCGATATCGTGGATGATGTCCATCGGATCCTCAAACCGCGGATTGTCCGATGTGATCACGGTCAGATCGGAGATCCTGCCGCTGACCTCACCCATCTGGTAGCGCCTGCTCTTCGCCCGGTTGCCGCCGCAGCCGAAGAGCGTGATGAGACGTCCCGGCCGGTATTCCTTGAGCGTGACGAGGAGATTCTCGAGCGCCATCGCGTTGTGCGCATAGTCGATGAGGAGCGTGAATTCATGGCTCACGGGGATCATCTCGATCCGCCCGCGGACACTCACGCGCTGCAGCGCATCCCGGATCTGCAGCTCGTCGCAGTCAAACTGCCTCGCCACCGCGATCGCGCAGAGCGCATTGTAGACGGAGAAACGTCCGGGCATCCGGAATTCCGCCCGCATGTCGATACGCCCCGAGACCTGGAAGATCACGCCCAGCTGTCCCGGCTTTTTTAAGAGCATCGGATCCGCCGCACGGTAATCCGCTCCCGCAGAGAACCCGTAGGTGATGAGCTCGCAGGTATGCCCCTCCATGACCTCCTTAAAATGCGCGTCGTCCATATTGCCGATGCCGACACGGCACTGTTTAAAGAGCAGGGACTTGCAATGCAGATAATCCGCGAAGTCCTTATGCTCGCCCGGCCCGATATGATCCTCCTCGAGATTCGTGAAGATCCCGACGTCAAAGATGAAGCCGTCCGTCCGGTGGAGCATCAGCGCCTGCGAGGAGACCTCCATGACGACCGCCGCATGGTCATCGTCCACCATGCGCCGGAGCATCTCCTGCAGCTCGATCGATTCCGGCGTCGTATTATGGGAGGGTATGTGCTCGTCGCCGATGATGCACTCGACCGTGCCGATGAGGCCCGTCTTGTAGCCCGCGTTCTCGAGCATCTGCCGGATGAGATAGGTTGAGGTCGTCTTGCCCTTGGTGCCCGTGATGCCGATCGTCCGGAGCTTCTCCGCCGGATGCCCGTAATAGGCGGCTGCGAAGCGCGCCATCGAGGCCCGGGTGTCCGCGACCCGCACGATCGCGGTCTCACAGCCCTCCGGCAGCTCGACCTCATGACAGACGGCGATCGCCGCAGCCCCCTTCTCCGCCGCCTCCGCGGCCAGATCGTGGGAATCGCGGTTCGCGCCGATGATGCAGATGAAGAAGCACCCGGGGGTCAGCTTCCTCGTATCATTGCAGATCGAGGTCACCTCGATGTCCCCGGGGAGCAGCTTCCTGCCGCTGTTGCCCGCCGTTACCTCACAACGTTCGTTCTCCAGTATTTCATTCAGTCTCATAAATAATCCCTCAGCTCAAACTGCAGGCTCTCCCTGCCCTGATACACATTGATCCCCACATGGTAAGCCATGTGGAAACGATACTCGTTCTTCGGTCTGTAGCCGTCGTAGATGTCATTCAGCCCGTCCGCGCCGAATTTATCCCGCAGGAAATCATTGAACCGCTCCAGCCCCTTAAAACAAATGATATCATATTTCCGGCCCGCTGCGTCAGCGACCTGATATTTCCCGACATTATGATTCCTGCCGATGATCCGGCCGTTTAAGAGCAGCATGTCCCTCGCAGCGAAAAGCGGCCGCGGATTGCCCTTGCCGCAGGGCTCCAGGATCTCAAACTGCCGCGCCAGCTCCTCCGTCGCATAGGACATCGGCATTTCCATATCGATCCTCAGCGTCTGCTCGAGATCGGTCTCCGAGAGCGTGCAGTCCGCATTGAGGCGGCTGCGCAGCGTATCGATATGCTCCTTTTTCAGGGTGAGGCCGGCGGCCTGCTCATGCCCGCCGAAGCGCAGGAACAGGTCCTCCGTTGCCGAGAGGCCCGCGTACATGTCATACTGCGGCACCGAACGGCCGCTCCCCTTGACGAGCCCCTCCTCCGCGGCATCCGTCAGGATGATCGCGGGCTTGTCGTAACGCTCCCTGATCCGGCCGGCGATGATGCCCGCCAGGGATTCATGGATATCCGGCAGGTAGATGACGAGGATCTTATCCCGGTCATAGCCCTTCTCCTCATAGACCGCGTTCGCCTTATCGACGCCGCGTGCCTCCAGCTCCTTACGCTCCTCATTGAGCGCGTCCAGATCCCCGGCGATCCGCACCGCGTCCTCCTCTGTCTGTGCCATGAGGAGTTCCAGCGCCTTGGCGGCAGTCGAGAGACGGCCGGTGGCATTGAGCTTGGGTCCCAGATAAAAGCCGAAATCCGACGCCCGGAGCGCCTGCGGATCGAGCCGGCAGGACCGGATCAGCGCCAGGAGCCCCTTGTTCGGACAGGCCGCGATCCGCCGGAGACCCTCCTTCATGAGGATCCGGTTCTCATCGACTAACGGCATCACATCGCAGTTCGTCGCAAAAGCCGCAAAGACCAGGAATTCCTCAAAGAGGGCATCCGCCTCCGCGACCGGGATCCGCTCAAACAGGACCTGCAGGAACTTGTAGGCAACCACTGCGCCGCAGATCGAGGAGAAGGTGCAGGGATCCCCTTCCTTCTTCGGATCCACGACCGCCGCCGCATCCGGCAGGATCTCCCTGCCATCCGCGTCCTTTTTGGATTCATGGTGATCCGTCACGACGACGCGGATCCCGAGTTCATTCGCAAGCGTGATCTCGTCGATCGCCCGGATCCCGTTGTCACAGGTGAGGATGAGATCGATCGAATCCTCTGCCGCGCGCCGGATCAGATTCTCGTTGAGGCCGTAGCCGTCGCTGATGCGGTCGGGCAGCATGTAGTCCGGGGTCTTGGCGCCGGCCGCCAGGAGCCCGCGGTACAGGATGTAGGTCGAGCAGATCCCGTCCACATCGTAGTCGCCGATGATGCGGATCCGCTCCCCCGCACGGATGCTTGCAGCAATGATATCCGCCGCCTTGTCGATCTCCCCGATCTCATGCGGGTCTCTGATGTCCTCAAGCGTCCCGTGCAGCCAGGTTTCGATCTCTTCATCCCCGATGACATCGCGGTTACGCAGCAGGCGCGCAGTCACCTGATCGATCCCGTATTTCTCCGCGATCGCCTTGAAATCCGCCCGCTTTGCCATCACCATCCATTTGGACATGTGTTCTCCTCTAATACGAAAACCGTGTCGAATGCGTCATCGCACCCGACACGGTCATAAACCCGCCTTGATCCGCTTCTTACTCCTGCGGCTTGCTCTCTTTTTTCGCCTGCTGCGGCTGCACGCCGGCGCTCTTTAACTTCATGTCCGTCCAGAGCGGGGAGGCGATGAAGATTGAGGAATAGGTACCGGCGATCACACCGATCATCAGCGGGATCGCGAAGAACTTGATATCCGCCACACCGAAGATCACGAGGCACAGCACCATGAAGAAGGTCGTCACGGAGGTGAACAGGCTTCGTGTCAGCGTCTGGGATACGCTCTTGTTGACGATGCCGCCGATATCGCTGTTGCGCACCGCCGCGCCCATGTTCTCACGGATACGGTCAAAGGTGACGATCGTATCGTTGATGGAGTAACCGATGATCGTCAGGATGCAGGCGATGAAGGTGCCGCCCGCGGAGATCCTCGTGAGCGCGTAGCACACGACGACCATCATCGCGTCATGGGCCAGCGCCGCGATGGCCGCCAGCGAGAACTGATAATTGCTGAACCGGATGGCGATGTAGATGAACATCAGGAACAGGGCGATGATGACCGAGATGATGGCCGCACGCAGCATCTCCCTGCCGATCGTGGGGCTGATCGTCTCCGCCGCGATATTATCGCTTGTCACGCCGAAATCGCTCTCCAGCATGTTGTCCATCGCCTCGCGCTTGGAGAGGTCGAGGGACGTAGTCTTGAACACGACCTGGTTCGTACCGGACACGGTCTGCACCTGAACGGAGGCGACGCCGGTCACTTCCTTGATCTTCGGCACGACCTGCTGATCGAGTTCCTCCGTGGTCCACTGTCTGTCAAAGGTCACACTGGTAGAGGTGCCGCCCACGAAATCCAGGCTCCAGTTGAGGGCACCGGCGCCGCGCGCGCCGTTTACGATCATCACGATGATCCCGAGCGCCATCACGCCGCAGGAGATCAGGTAGAAGAGCTTGCGCTTGCCGAAGAAATCAAAGAGCTTGAGCGCCTTCTCCTTGCCGTAGAATTTCTCGTTCTTCAGGCCCAGTCCGTACAGGAGTGCGGAGACCGCACGCGTCACCAGCAGAGCCGTGAACATGGAGACGATGATACCGAGGACCAGTGTCTGGGCGAAGCCCTTGATGGTGCCGGAGCCGCCGATCATCAGGACGACGGCCGCGATGACGGTCGTGATATTACCGTCCAGGATGGCGGAGAGAGCCTTCTGATAACCCAGCTTCATCGCCTCTCCCACGACCTTGCCGCGGGCCAGTTCCTCACGTATTCTCGAGAAGACGATGACGTTGGCATCCACCGCCATACCGATCGTCAGGATGATACCTGCGATACCGGGCAGCGTCAGCGTGATCTCAAACGCATCCAGCAGGATGACCATGAGCTCCACGTAGAAGGCAAGCGCGATGCTGGCCGCCAGACCCAGGATCCGGTAGATCACCAGCATGAAGATGACGATCAGAACGAAGCCGACCGCCGCCGCGATCAGACCGGAATCGATCGCGTTGGAGCCCAGCTGGGCTCCGACGACATTGGAGCGCAGCTCCGTAAGTGCGAGCTTCAGTCCGCCGATACGGATCAGGGCTGCCAGATTCTCGGCTTCCTGATAACCGGACATGCCGGTGATGACCGCACGGCCGTCCGTGATGGCCGCCTGCACGGTCGGGACGCTGATGAACTCGCCGTCATAGTAGATACCGATGGATTCGCCGGCAGCGAACGCCTTGGTCGTCGCATCCGCAAAGGCCGCCGTTCCCGCAGGAGTGAACTCGAGTTCGACGACGGGCTCCTGGTTGCCGGCGGTGCCGGAATTCTGATAGCCGGCCTGCGCGTTGGCGACATCCTCGCCCTTTAATACGATGGAACCCTCCGCTTCGAGTTCCTCGATCGTCTTGTTCAGATTATAGCCGTAGGTGAAGTTCTCCTCACCGCCCTCGGCCGACATGCCAAAGGAGTAGTTCTGCTCGCCGTTCGCATCCGTCTGGGCAATGAAGTAGAGGTTACCGGGCTGACCCAGCTCTTCGAGGATCGCATTGGCATCCGTGACACCGGGGATCTCGATGTTGATCCGGTTCGTGCCCTCCTGGTAGACCTGCGCCTCGGTGCTGTACTGATCGACACGCTGCTGCAGCTTGTAGATCGTGTCGGACATGTCCGCCGCGCTGGGGGTCTCGTTGTCGCCCACCTCATAGGTGATGGACACGCCGCCCGCGAGATCGAGGCCCAGATCGATGCTGCTCAGGGATCCGGACTTGTCGCTCCCCAGACCGAAGATCGCTGTATAGCCCAGTCCCGCAAGAAGCAGGACCACAACGATCAGACCGATGATTGCTCTTGATTTCTTCATTTTTCCACTCCTTCAGCTGCTTTTATCATGATGGCGCATTCGATGCGCTTCCTCTGTAATACACAACCCGTCTCGTAGACGGTATTGATGTCCCCGTTGAAATTCCAGGCATTCGCCGCGCAGCCGCCGCTGCAGTAATACCTGGCGAAGCACTTCGTGCATTCCTCTCTTGTGTAGACATTGCTCGCAGCGAACTGCTCCCTGATATCATCCCTCGTGATACCGTCAAACACATTCCCCATGATGAAAGGTGTGTTCCCCACGAACTGGTGGCAGGGATACAGCTCCCCGGCAGGCGTCACGCCCAGATACTCACAGCCCGAACCGCAGCCCGACAGGCGCTTGATCACGCAGGGGCCGCCCTCCAGGTCGATATTGAAATGGAAGAAATGGAAAGGCCTGCCGGCTTTCCTGTACTCCAGATACAGCGCGGCGAGCTTGTCATACTCTTCCATCAGGGCAGGCAGATCTTCCTCTTTGATCGCCCACGGATCCGAGGGCTTCGCCACCACAGGCTCCATGGAGATCTGCGTGAACCCGAGATCCGCCAGATGCTTCACATCCTCCGCGAAATCGAGGTTCTCATGCGTAAAGGTGCCGCGCACGAAATAGCGCTCTCCGCCGCGGCTCTTTGCCACCTCGAGATACTTCGGGACGATCGTGTCGTAGGCACTCTCCGTCCGTCCGTCACTCCACGGCCGCATCCGGTCATTGACCTCTTTGCGCCCGTCGATCGAGAGGACGATGTTGTCCATCTCCTTATTGACAAATTCCAGGATCTCGTCGGTGAGAAGCGTCCCGTTCGTCGTCAGCGTGAAACGGAAATGTTTGTCGTGCTTCTCCTCGAGCTGCCGCCCGTAACCCACGATCTCCTTAATGACTTCCCAGTTTAAGAGCGGCTCCCCGCCGAAGAAATCCACCTCGAGATTCCTGCGGCTCCCGGAGTTGGCGACCAGGAAATCCAGTGCGGCCCGGCCGACCTCCGCGCTCATGAGCTCACGGCTCCCGTGGTACTCTCCCGCTCCCGCAAAGCAATAGCGGCAGGCGAGGTTGCAGGCATGCGCCACATTGAGGCACAGCGCCTTGACCACGGTCTGTCTCTTCTTGAAATTCTCCGCGTGCTTTCTGTAGGGATCGTCGGTGTAGAGCTGTCCCTCCGCACGCAGCGTCAGGATCTCCTCGATGATCTCCTGCAGCACATCCCGGATATCCGCGTCCCGTCCGGCCTCGGAAAAGGCCTCCGCCACGCCCGCGGCGATCTCCTCATCCGGTTCATGGCTGAGGATCGCAGTGAATTCCTCCGTCAGCGCAGGCACCTCATCCCCCGGCCTGCTTGTAAAAGCAGCCGTGCGGAAGCGCTCCGTGAGGAGCTTCTCGACTTTAGGGATCAGGGAGTACGTCAGATCGTCAACGACGTGTACCGCCCCGCTGTGTACATCCAGGACGATATTGCAGCCGTTGTTGCGGTATGCGTGGATCATGTCCGGGGATCCGGTCCGGTCTTATTTCTTCAGCTGCTCGCAGCTCTGGTTGCCGACGGTGCAGCTGGTCTTGCAGGCCGACTGGCAGGAGGTCTGGCATTCGCCGCAGCCGCCCTTCTTTAAGGACTCCTGCAGGTTTCTGGTGTTCAGTGTCTGAATATGCTTCATGATTCTCTCCTTTCGCGCCATCCTACGACAGCGCACACATTGCAGTATTGTAGCATATACGTCGGTTGTGGTCAAGGTGCATGAATACCACATATTGTTGTGGGTCGTTGAGGTTCCATCAATAGACCCTGCTCATCATACAGAGGCCAAGCTGCTACGTCGTCGGATTCCCTTCGGATGCTTTTTCCTCTTTATCTGCAACTGCCGGTTTCACAAGAACCTTCAAAATGCGGTTCTGGCGGATGCCGCGGGCTTTCAGGGTCGTGCCGTCGGCGAGGGTCACGGACTCATTGTCACGGGGCAGGCGCTCGAGTTTCTCGATCATGAGGCCGCCGATCGAGTCGTAGTCCTCGGAATCGAGTTCCGTGCCGATGGCGTCGTTGAGGTCGCTTAACTTCACGCGGGCCTGGACGAGGTAGCAGCCGTTCCCCTGGTCGCGGATCATCTCCTTCTCATCCGCATCGTACTCGTCGCGGATCTCGCCCACGATCTCCTCGAGGAGGTCCTCCAGCGTGATCATGCCCACGGTGCGGGTGTATTCATTAAGAACAAAGGCGACGTTCTGGCTCTTTTCCCGCATCTGCGTCAGCAGGTCCGCCGTCTTCTTATATTCATAGGTATAGAGAGCGCCGCGCAGATGATCCCGCACCTTAAACTCGGCGCGGTCCTTGATGAAGATGAAGTCCTTGATGTTGATGAGACCGATGATGTTGTCGCCGTCGCCCTCGTAGACCGGCAGGCGGGTGTACATGTCCTGGCGGAAGCACTTCAGGACTTCGCCGTAATCCGCGTCCACGGAGACACAGCTCATGTCGATCCGGGGGATCATGACATCCTTGGCAAAGGTGTCGGAGAAGTCGAAGACATTGTTGATGATCTCCTTCTCCTCGGTCTCGATGACTCCGTCCTCATGGCCGAGATCCACGTAGGTCTTGAGCTCCGTCTCGGTCATGGTATCCCGTGCGTTGGGGTCCACATGGAAGAGCCTCAGGAACAGATCGGAGACGCAGTTGATGACAATGATGAACGGCGTCATCAGGATCATCAGGGCGCGGATCGTGCGGGCATAGGCGAGCGCAAGCTTCTCGGCATACACCTTTGCGACGGTCTTGGGGACGATCTCGCCGAAGATGAGGACGAGGAGCGTCAGGATCCCGGTGCCCACGCCGATCAGGGCGCTGCCGAAGAGGTCCGACACATAGACGGTCACCAGGGCGGAGGCCGCGAGGTTGACGATGTTGTTGCCGATCAGGATGGCGGAGATCATCTTGGGATACTGCTCGAGGATGCGCATGACCGCGCCGGCGCGTTTATTGCCGTCCTTGATGAGCGACTCGATCCGCACGCGGTTCACGGTCATGTAGGCGGTCTCCGCCGAGGAAAAGAAGGCGGAGCACAAAAGCAGTATGAGGATGATCAGAGGCTGTACGATACCCATTTTTCTGTCGCCGTCCTCAGTCCTTAAAGAACTCCCTGATCGACGTGTAGCCCTCCGCCGTCAGCTGGTCCTTCTGGAATTTCTTGTTCTTGTTCATGCGCACGACGAGCACGGTGTTGCCCGCCTCCCTGCTCTTCTCCGCCTCGGCGAAGATCCCGGAGAGCTTCTCCGCGGGCATGCCCTTCTCCACGAGGAAGGCGACCCGTTCGCCGTCATGCGGCACCTGGAATCCGCGTTCCTGCAGCAGCAGAAGGATGCGCTCGAAGCCGATGGAAAAGCCGCAGGCCGGCACATCCTGGCCGGTGAACTTGCCGACCATCTTGTCATAGCGTCCGCCGCCGCCCGCACTGGCGCCGAATTCCGGCATCGCGATCTCAAAGATCGTCCCGGTGTAGTAACTCATCCCGCGGACCAGCGTGGGATCGAACACGAGCGCGAAATCCGCTGTCTTCGTGCTTTCCACACCCTCAATGATCTCAATGAGGCCCTCCGCGGCGCCCGCTTCGATGTGATCGCCGAGGATACCGGAGAGATACCGGATCCCTTCGATCCCGGGCTTCGTCTCGAGTTCCTTAAACAGCGCCAGGTACTTGTCCGCGGCGCCTCTGGCGAAGCCGGCGTCGATCAGCTCCTGCCGCACGCCGTCCGTGCCGATCTTGTCCATCTTATCGAGGATGATGAAGACCTCGTCGTAATTCTCCTCCGCGAAACCGGCGTAGGAAGCCATCGCTTTCAACAGCCGTCTGTCGCCGATGCGCACCTCAAAGCCCTTAAACTCCAGATTGGCGAGCGCCCTCGTCGTCGCGAGGATCAGCTCGATCTCCGCGAGGTTCGTGGCATCGCCCAGGATATCGATATCGCATTGCACGAACTGGCGGAAACGGCCCTTCTGCGGACGGTCCGCCCGCCAGACAGGCCCCATCTGCAGCGCCTTAAAAGGTGCCGGCAGCTCCGCCTGATGCGCCGAGTAGAAACGCACGAGCGGCACGGTGAGGTCGTAGCGCAGGCCCTCCTCCGTGAGGTCATTCGCCTCCTTCGCCTCTTCGAGCTTGAGTTTCTCGCCGCGCTTTAAGATCTTGAAGATGAGTTTCTCGTTCTCGCCGCCCTGCTTGCTGTTTAAGTTGGCCAGAGACTCCACGGCCGGCGTCTCGATCTGCCTGAAGCCGTAGGCGGCGTAGGTCCTGCGGATCACGTCCGTCACGTAGTTTCTGAGCTCCGCCTCCGCAGGCAGCACATCCTTCATCCCGGTCACGGGTTTCTTTACCAGATTCATGTTCTCCTCCTCTAATGATGTCTTACGACTTCAAACCGCTCGTAGCGGATATTTTTGTCTCCCGGCCGGATACCGCCTTTCTGCATGGCGATCCGCACCTGCTCCTCGATCGTATCGACGCCGTCCAGATTGGGTAAAAGCAGCCCCCGCTTATGCCCGGACGAGACGATGACGCCGTAGCGCTTCACATCCAGCTCATCCGTGGAATCGATGGGTTCCGTCTCCCCCAGCACATCCACGCTGATCTCCAGATACGGCAGCTCGGGGATCTGGATCGGGAAGAACCTGGGGTCTCTCGATGCCGCGCTCACCGCGTTCTGCACGATCTCATCGGCGATGCAGCCCGTCGTGGGGCCGATCGTCCCGATGCAGCCGCGCAGCTGTCCGTCCTTATGGACCGAGACAAAGGTGCCCGCCTGTCTGTTCCGCATCTCCTCCGTCAGATCCGCCGGGTAGGCGTCCCGTTCCAGCTCCTTTCCGGTCTTCACATAGGTCTCGAGCGAGAGCCTCGCGAGCCGGACATAGGCGTCCTCCGCCTCCCGCATGGCCTCAAGCCCCGCGAGTTTGCGCTTTCTGTGCGCATCGGCGAAATGTCTCTCCTCATCCTCTGCGGTGACGGTGTAGGCACACTCGCCGTAGCCCACGCCAAAGGTGTCCTCGTGGGTCATCTCCCCCGCCCGGACCGCAAGCCCGTCCAGGGCGCCCGCCATGATGATAAAGGAGCGGTGGCCGCACTCCGCGGCCTTCTCCAGAAAATGCTCGTTAAAATCCAGCAGCTCGCCGAACGCCGCCCTGGCCATGACATCCGTGAGCCGTCTGTCATACTCCGGGCCCTCCGGCGCAAATCCGTAGGGACCTTCCGCCCGGCATTTATGGGAGAGGTCGCCGCTTCCGATGAAGACGGCCCGTCTGCCCAGCTTATCCACGGCTCTGCGGATGCACATCCCGAAGCGGTACTGCTCCTCCAGTGGCAGGCCCGAGAGCGAGATCCTCACGATCGGGAGCGCCCGCAGCGCCGGTTGTTCCTGAGCGAAATACAGCGGGATCATGGTCCCGTGGTCAAGCGACGCGTCCCGCTCGCCTTCGGTGCCGGCCGGGAGGCCGATCGCATCCGCTTCCTCACAGATCGCCCGGACCAGCGCTTCATCGTAGTCCACATCAAAGCGGACCCCGGGGGCACGGAACTGCTTCATCGTGCCTCTTGCGCCGCGGCCGGGCGAAATATGGAAGTAATCCGCGTAAAGGATGCTGTGCGGCGTGCTGATGAGGAGCACCTCGGGCTTTAACGCCGCCATTTCCGCCATGGCCGCCCGGTAGGCCGCCGCCGTGGCCGATATCTTCTCTTCTTCTCCGCCTCCCACCTCCGGCAGGATAATGGGCGGGTGCGGTACCATGCATGCGCCGACGATCGACATACGTACCTCCTACGACATCCACCGCATGGGATTGCTGATCGCTTTGGCTCTCGCGAGGATGTCCTGCTCGTTGTTCACCAGATAGTCCGAGAGGCGCTTCAGTTCCTCTTCGGAAAATCCCTGATGGCTCTGGATCGTACCGCCCGGCACGATGCCCTCCGCACGGTCGACGGTGCCGTTCCCCTCGCGCTCAAAAGAGACCCGGACGATCTTCTTCCCGGTCTTATCGTGCACAAACGCACTGAACGTCATCTTGCATTCATCTTTTCCCACGGAGTCCTCCCTCCGATGATACCGCTCGTACAACCATTAAG
>JAFXTJ010000036.1 GCA_017535945.1 Lachnospiraceae bacterium | reverse complement strand
GCCGAACATCATGCCCTGGTCGCCGGCGCCGATGGCCTCCAGCTGCTCATCGGTCATCGTGTTCTCGCGGGCTTCCAGCGCCTTGTCTACGCCCATGGCGATGTCCGCGGACTGCTGGTCGAGCGCCACGAGGACCGCGCAGGTATTGCCGTCAAAGCCCTTCTCCGAGCTGTCATAACCGATATCCACGATGGTCTTGCGCGCGATGCCCGCATAATCCACCTGTGCCTTGGTCGTGATCTCGCCGGTGATCAGGACGAAGCCCGTGCAGGCGGTCGTCTCACACGCGACACGGCTCATGGGATCGCCGGCCATGCAGGCGTCGAGGATCGCATCGGAGATGTTGTCGCAGATCTTGTCGGGATGCCCCTCTGTGACGGATTCGGATGTGAAGATGTACTTGTCCATTGTGCTGCCTCCTGTTCTTCTAAAAAAGGTTGCTATTCAGATGCGGTTTGCGATGCCTGAACCGGTGATGAACAGTAACAAAAATGCCCTTCTGCTTCGCAACAGAAGGGCACCAGCGCACTGTGCACCTCTTATTGCTCGCTGTGCCGTCTCCGGCACTTCAACGCTCAGGTTAGCACCTTCCATCGGGATGTCTCTCCCTCCGGGGTTGCTGTGGCTTCATCGATCCTATCGTTCTCCACCACTCTGAATAAGAGATGATACCATATTATGTGGTTTTTTTGAGTTAGTCAATACAAATCTACAAGATATTTGCATACGATCCCCATTCGTGCTGCCGCGATCCCCTTCCGTTGTTTATTGCCCTTCCCGCGAAATTGTAGTAGAATAACCGGGCACACCTGTACATCAGAATCAACATGCGCGTCGGAAAGGAGGTGCCCCCCATGGAAGAGAATCTGCAGAGCCTTCGGGAAGAACTGGAAGAGTTGCTGAAACAGAAGCAATATGCCTCCCTGCGCGCGCGTATGAAGGAGATGAACACCGCGGATATCGCGGATGTCCTCGATGACATGGAGGATGAGGACTCCCTCAAGATGTTCCGGATCCTGCCCAAGGACATGGCCGCGGACGTCTTCGCCGATCTGGAGTTGGACGATCAGCAGTACATCATCACCTCCCTCTCCGATAAGGAAGCTTCCAGCATCATCGACAACCTCTACGCCGATGACGCCACGGACCTCCTGGAGGAGATGCCGGCCAACGTGGTGAAGAAGATCCTCGCCAATGCGCATCCCGACACGCGCAAGGACATCAACCATCTGCTGCGCTATCCCGACGATTCCGCCGGCAGCATCATGACGGTCGAATATGTGGATCTCCGGGCCAGAATGACCGTCTCGGAAGCCATCGTGCGCATCCGCCGCATCGGTCTGGACAAGGAGACCTGCAACATCTGCTATGTCGTCGATGACCAGCGCGTGCTCCTCGGCACCGTCGCACTGCGCTATCTGCTGATCATGGATGAGAATGCGGTCATCGGTGAGATCATGAACCGCAATGTCATCTCCATCAACACGATGACCGACCAGGAGGAAGTGGCGCAGACCTTCCAGAAATACGATTTCACCGCGATGCCGGTGGTTGACAATGAAGGCAGAATGGTCGGGATCATCACGATCGATGACGTCGTCGATATCCTGCAGGAAGAGGCGACCGAGGATATCGAAAAGATGGCGGCTATCCTGCCCTCCGACAAGCCCTACTTCCGCACCGGGATCCTGGAGACCTACAAAAACCGCATCCCGTGGCTCCTGTTCCTCATGATCTCGGCCACCTTTACCGGTGCGATCATCACGCGCTATGAGAAGGCGCTTGCCGCCTATGTGGTGCTGACCGCCTATATCCCGATGCTGATGGACACCAGCGGCAACGCCGGTTCCCAGGCCTCGGTCTCGGTGATCCGCGGCATTTCTCTGGGGGAGATCGAATTCGGGGAACTCCCGAAAGCATTGTGGAAGGAATTCCGCGTCGCGTTCCTGTGCGGACTGACGCTGGCCGCGGCGAATTTCCTGAAACTCATGTTCCTGGATCACCTGGCCCTGCCCGTCGCAGCGGTCATCTGCGCGACTCTTGTGATCGTGGTGCTCTTTGCCAAGGCGATCGGCTGCACCCTGCCGTTACTCGCCGAGCGGCTTCACTTCGACCCGGCGGTCATGGCGTCACCACTCATCACCACCATCGTGGATGCCGTGGCGCTTATCGTTTACTTCTCTATCGCGACCAGAGCGCTCGGGCTCTCTGTATAAGCGACGGCCATAGGAGCAGGATCCAGCAGACGAGGCTGATGAACTCCGCCACGCGCCAGAACCACGGCTCGTGATAACTTACCCGGACCCTGCCGCTGTATCCGGCGGGGATCTCCACCTGCACGCGATGATCCTCTGCTTCGGTGAGCGCGAGTCTGCCGCGCTCTCCCGTTGCCGCATATCCCCGGTAAGCCCATCGCGGGAACAGGACGGCAGCCGTATCACCCGTCGGATTCTCCACCTGCGCATCAAGACTTAAGCCCCGCTCCGAAAGGAGCTGCACCGTCACGCCGTCCGGCGCTTCCGGTTCCGTCCTGCCGGCTATGGCTGCCTCCGAGCCTTTCAGCGAAAACTCCACATTGATCGGCGTGCCCAGTCCGCCCTCTCCCATCTGCCGGATCGAACGTCCCTCCCTGACCACCTGTCCCAGATAATCACCGCTCTGCGCCAGCGTGAGCGCGATCAGGATCCCTGACAGCAGCAGGGCGGCACCCGCAGGAAAGCTTTTGTCACCGGACGGGATCCGTCCGAAATTCCCGACGGCAATGGCGGCCAGCAGGGCCAGCAGGACTGCCGCGGGATCCAGAAAATGCCAGGAAAACTGCAGATTCGAAAGCGGCGCATACAGCCAGGGCAGATGTGCGCAGATATAATGCCATGGAAAGAGGCTGCAGGACATCCACAGAAACAGCACCGTCAGCCCGAACACCCGTCTGAACCCGCTCCTGGCGAGTGCGGATCCTTCCCGGCCGCTCAGGAACCGCGCGAACGACACTCCCAGGATCACGAAAGCCGCGATCCCCACCCCCAGGAAACCGCCGCTGATCGCGGAGGGATCGTGGAGCAGAATGAACAGTTCCTCCGGATCGTAGGCATGCTTCCACAGAAGCTTGGCATGCACATCGCCGCGGAAGCTGTCCGTGAGCATATAGTGCAATAACGGCACCGTGAACCACAGTGTCAGCAGAACGGATTTTCCGAGTGCCCGCAGGAGTTTGAAGAGCACCTCCTTCTTCAGAGTGCGGCCGATCCAGATCAGCGCGAACAGTACGATCGCAAACGCCGTCATCAGCGTGG
Source organism: Lachnospiraceae bacterium (assembly GCA_017535945.1). GTDB lineage: Bacteria > Bacillota > Clostridia > Lachnospirales > Lachnospiraceae > Butyrivibrio. The sequence goes on along the minus strand of JAFXTJ010000036.1, from coordinate 19,583 downwards.
TCAGCACGTGACATGAGAGGATCAGGCCGACACCTGCCGCCAGGATATCCTCGTACCGCCTCCTGCCTTCCTCCCTGCCGAGATAGATCCCCCAGAGCCCCCATACGATGAGCGGCAGAAAAGTGTAGGCCCCGTACTCTCCCACCGTCGCACCGGCATAGATGCTGTGCAGGCGGAAACCCGTCAGCGTGTAGACGGCGGAAGCGGTCAGCCCCGCGACCGTGCTCCCGCCCATCTCCCGGAACGCGCGATAGGCGATCCATGCCGTGAGCACCGTCATGAGGACGATGTAGGATTCATATCCGAAAGAAAGCGGGAAACCCGCCAGATAGAGCAGCGCGGACGGCAGCAGGAATACATCGCCGTAGCCGACTCCCGCCGCATAGCCGTACCCGTTGGACCAGCCGGGCTGGATCTTCACCGGGAAGGCGCCGCTCTTTATGCCCTCCGCCAGAAACGCCATCCGGCGCAGATGATAAAAGATGTCATCCCCGAAATAGATCCCGCGGGAAACCAGCGGGAAACAGCCGAAGGCCACGATCGCCGCGAGGATCGCCAGGACCGTCCCGTGCTCCCGGTTCCAGGCACGCATCTGCTCACGCCGGAAGAACAGTCCGAATAACGCCAGATCGATCACCAGGAAGAACGCAAGCAGCATCAGCGCGTCACGGCAGATCGTCTTCCCCACCATCCGGGTGAGAGTGATGCTGTTGATCAGCAGATACTGTCCGTCCACAGCGGGATCGATGGTATTGACCACGCGGTAGAACGATCCCTCGCGCAGATCCGCCCGGTAAGAGAGGACTCCGCCGCCGGAGAGAACACCTCGCTCGCTGTCCGCAAGCCTTGCCCCTTCGGCCTCCCATGCATCATCCGCCGCCACGACCCGCGAAATGCTCTGCTTGGGTTCAGCGGGGGCATTGCCCGAATAGTCGACGGTGATGGTATAGACGCCGCGCTTTGCATAAAAATCCGGAGTGACGAGGGCCGTCCCGTAGGAATTGTCCACATAGAAACCGGGCGTATTTGCGGCATCTTCCTCCTCCGCGCCCATGCTGTCGGCGGAAACGAGCAGCTCCTCCTGCCCCCAGGTCAGAACCTGTCCGCCCCGGAGGCCGGCCAGATACACCCCGCAGAACAGCAGTTCCGCCAGGATCACCGCGAGAGCCGTGACTTTTTTCTTCAGATCCGCCTGCATACTTTGTTCCCTCACGCCATCCCGGTCTGTTCGATCCGGGGCTGTCCGCCGGTGCGCACCTCGATGAGAGGAGCACCCCTGCCTTCAATATAATCTCTGGTGATCGTCACGCGGCCGATATTGTCATCCTTGGGGATCTCATACATGATATCCAGCATGAACTCCTCGATGATGGCCCGCAGCGCCCGTGCGCCGGTCTCCCGTTCGATCGCCTTCTCCGCGATGGCTTCCAGGGCACCGTCATCGAAAAGCAGCTCCACCTCATCCAGGGAAAGCAGCTTCTGATACTGCTTGAGGATCGCGTTCTTCGGCTCCTTCAGGATCTCCACCAGCATCTCCTTCGTCAGGGATTCCAGCGGGCAGATCACCGGCAGACGTCCCAGAAATTCCGGGATCATGCCGTATTTCTTGAGATCCTCCGTCGTCACCTGCTTCTGGAGATTTCTGTCCTTATCGTATTTGTCTTTGAGATCCGCGGAAAAGCCGATGGAAGTCTGCTTCTTCAGACGGTTTTTGATGACCTCGTCCAGATCCGGAAAAGCACCGCCGCAGATAAAGAGGATATTCCTGGTATTGATCTTGACCAGCGGCACCATCATGTTCTTGGAATTCGCGCCCACCGGGACCTCGATCTCCGTCCCCTCGAGGATCTTGAGCATCCCCTGCTGCACGGATTCCCCGTTGACATCACGCGCGCGGGTATCCTTCTTGCGGGCGATCTTATCGATCTCGTCGATAAAGATGATCCCCCGCTCCGTCCGGTCGATATCATTGTCCGCGGCCGCAAAGAGTTTGGAGACGACGCTCTCGATGTCATCGCCGATATAGCCGGCCTCCGTGAGCGAGGTGGCATCCGCGATGGCGAGCGGGACATCCAGGAGTTTTGCCAGAGTTTTTACAAGATAGGTCTTGCCGGAACCCGTGGGGCCGATCAGCAGGATATTGGACTTATCGATCTCGATATCGTCCTGATCCTGTGTGGCGATCCGTTTGTAATGGTTGTAGACAGCGACGGAGACCACCTTCTTGGCATGCTCCTGACCGATGACATAATCGTCGAGCTGCGCCTTGATCCGGTGGGGTGCCGGGAGCTTGCGGATATCAAAGACGGGTTCCTCCCCCTCCTTCTTCTCCCGGCGTTTCTTGATACGCTGCGAATTGGGGATACCGCCCGCGATATCCCCCATGTTCACAAAGCCGACATTCGGCATGCCGTGCTTATTCAGTTCCTTAAGCAGCTCCGGATTGTTCAGCAGCCCGTTGTAATCAAACTGCGCCGCCTGATCCATCAGGCGCTGCATGCAGTCCTCGCAGATATTGATCCGGTTGGGCAGACGGAACATCTTGCCCGCCTTGGATTCGGGTCTGCGGCAGACGAAGCAGATCTCCTCGTACCCGCTGCCGCCGTCCCGGTCGCTGTTTTCCATGTTCTTATTCTCTTCGTTTTCGCTCATAGGCTCCTCACGGGGCGGTCCGCATCAATAGTTGCCGCCGCCGAAGAACGGGAAATTGAAGGGGAAACCATAGAAACCGCCGTACCCGTCATCGCCGTTTCCGTAATAATAATAGCCGTCGTCTCCCTGACCGCCGCCGGCACCCGGATCGCCCTGGCCGTTTCCGCCCTGCCGGGAGCCGTCATTACCGTTCCCTCCGGCGGGTGCCTGCTGCTCACTGCCGGATACACCGGCCGTCTTGCCGTCGGTGAGCTTCACATCAACATCCACCTCGACATAGCGGTCATTCTCTCTGCGGAGGATCGTCAGGGTCACCTGGTCACCGGCTTTGAGATACTTGAGCTTGTTCTGCAGGCTCTCCATGGATTTGATATTCTCCCCGTTCAGACGGATGATGATATCGTCCTCCTGCAGACCCGCCGCCTCGGCACCGCTGCCGCCGGTCACACCGCGGACGCGCACGCCTTCGATCCCGGTGTACTCGTAAGGGACCGTGGTGCCGCTGATCCCCAGATATCCGCGGTCCTCATCGGCCACGAGTTCTCTGTTCATCATCTCGTCGATGATGGGCTGCGCCTGCGAGATCGGGATGGCAAATCCCATCCCCTCGACATCGGTATCGGCAAACTTATTGGAGTTGATGCCGATGACCTCTCCTGCGGAATTTAAGAGTGCACCGCCGGAATTGCCGGGATTGATTGCGGCGTCGGTCTGGATAAAGGTACCCGTCGTATTCTGCGAGGTCTGGATCTCTCTGTTGACCGCGCTCACAACACCGACCGTCACGGACTGTCCCTGCCCCAGCGCATTGCCGATCGCGATCGCGGGCTCGCCGAGAGTCAGCGTATCGGAATTGCCCAGCGTCGCGATGACGATGCTGTCCATGGTGCTGTCCCCGATCTGCGTGAGCGGGACAGCGATGACCGCCAGATCCATCGCCTCATCGGAATCCTTGATCTGGGCCTCCGCCTTGGTCCCGTCCACAAACTGAACGCTCAGGCTGTCCGCATCCTCGATCACGTGGTAATTGGTTGCGATCAGCAGCGAGTTCTCATTCTGTCCGACGATGATGCCGGAACCGCTGCCGGTTGCTTCTTGCGTGTACCTCTGCCCGAAGTAGTTGATGGTCTCCGTGAAGTTGTTGTCGATGGAGACGATCGCCGGCATGCAGGATTCCACCACCTGGGTCACATCGGTGACGATCACGGGGCTCGGAGCCGAGATCGTGGTCACGCGGCTCGTGCTCTCTCCGGCGTTGCTGCCTGCTGCCGGAGAGACTGCTTCTTTACTGTCCTCTTTCCCCTTTGCCGGTGCCGGCGCCGGTGCAGGTTCCTGCGGATTGATCTGCTCTTCGATCTGCGTCTGCGCCTCTGTCGCGATCTCCTTCATCGGGATACGGTGCGCAAACTCGTATAATCCGAAGACCATCAATCCCAGTGCAGCCACGACTCCGCAGGCGATGGCGATCTTCTTGCCGGCGCTGCCCTTCTTCCTGACAGCGGGTGCCCGGCCGGGCTGATAGCCGCCGTTGAACGCGGTATTGGTGTACTGATAACCGCCGCCCGCATAACTGCCGCCTGCGTATGCACTGTTCTGCGCCGCATTCGGATCGTTCCGGTAAGGATTGCCTGTCTGCGCGGAACGGTACTGTGCCGTGTAGGGGTTCTCCCAGGCATTCTGCTGACCGTAGTTCGTGGCGGTACCGCCTGCCGGCTCCGATCCGGATGCCGCCATACGGGGGGCTTCCGCTGCCGGGGCAGGACCGGACACACTGCCCTCTGTCACGGGTGCCGCACTCTCCGCAGGCCTTGTATCCGCAGAAGACGGTGTCGTGTTCATCCCGTCAGTCCCGGACGGCAGATCCGTCCCGTTTCCGTTCCCTGTATGATCAAATCCTTCATTCTCCCACATAACGATGCCTCCTTATCTTCGTGCTCTCCGGCACGCCGGCCGTCCGTCCCGCGCTATCCGCGCTCCCTTCCGGCCTTTTTTCGTTTTACATGGCACATTCTATGGGATAAATGTGTTCAAATTGTGAAAACGATTTGACAGTTCTGTGTTTTTTTACCCGGTCACCGCTCACTCATAACGCAGTGCCTCGATCGGATTCATCTTTGCCGCGCGGTACGCCGGATAGATCCCGAAAAAGAGCCCGATGGAAGTGGAGATGACGACCACGAGCGCCACATCGGACAACAGGATCCGGGGCGGAAAACTCATGAATTTCGAGACGATAAAGGTGAGTCCGTAACCGCCCAGCATCCCCAGAAAACCGCCGATCAGCGTGATCATGGAGGACTCCGCGAGAAACTGTACCAGGATCGAACCCGTGCGTGCCCCCAGCGCCTTGCGGATCCCGATCTCCCGCGTGCGTTCGGTCACGGAGACCGTCATGATGTTCATGACCCCGATCCCGCCCACCAGCAGGGAGATAGCGGCGATAAAGGCCACCACCAGCGTCACCACATTCAGGATCCTGCTGAATGTATCCAGCATGGAGGCAAAGGACTGGATCGTGACGGCATTCTCCCCGCGCAGACCCAGACGGTTCTCCGTGAGACGTCTGGCCGTGAGTGCCGCCGCGTCCTGCTGATCCGGATACGGAAAGATCTGATAGGACTGGATATTGGCGCCGCTCAGGTTAAAACCCTCCGTGAGCAGGGTATACGGCACATCCACCTCGATATAGGCATAGACGCCTTCCTTGCCGCGCAGGGCGAGATACGCCTGTTCGATCTCCTTTTCCTCCGACCGGAACAGTCCGATCACGGTGATCGACCTCGTCTGTCCGCCGACCGTCGCATCAAAGCTCTTCCCGACCGCGTCCGTGGTGCCAAAGAGGATCACGGCGGCCTGCTGGCTCATCACTCCCACCGCCGCACCGGATTCCGCTTCCGTTTCATTATAATAGCGGCCGTCCGCCAGTTCCTTTTTCTTGCCGTAAAGGGTATACTCGTTGCCGCCCTTCAAGGAACCGGATTCCGTACTCCTGCCGATGAGATCACCGTAGGCCGTGACGGAAGGGGATGCGCCGTAGGCCTCCGGGACCTCCTCTCCGATCGCACGCACCTCGCTGCCGGTCAGGTATTTGTCCGTCTTTTTGGCATCGATCAGAATGGTGATCCCGCCGGACTGGATCTCATTCAGTTCTCCGCCCACCGTGTGCTTCAGACCGTTGCCCACAGCCAGGATCGTGATGACGGAACCGATGCCGATGATGATCCCCAGCATGGTAAGAAAGCTTCTTGCCTTGTTTTCCATGATGCTCGCGAACGCGCTCTTGATGTATTCCATGTAACGCTCCCTACACTCTCAGCGCGTCGATGGGCCGCATCTTTGCCGCCTTTCTGGCGGGATGCAGACCGAAGAACAGACCGATCGCGGAGGAAAAGACCGTCGCCATCACCACCACGGAAGGGTTCACAACAAGATCGAATTCAAAGATACGGCAGGCAACGGCCGCCACGGAGATCCCCAGGATCACGCCCACAACGCCTCCCATCATGGAGATGATGGCCGCCTCGGCCAGAAACTGGATCATGATGGCGCCCGTACGGGCACCGATGGATTTGCGGATCCCGATCTCTCTGGTCCGCTCCGTCACGGACACCAGCATGATGTTCATGACACCGATCCCTCCCACCAGGAGCGAGATCGCCGCCACAAAGGTCATAAACTTCGTGATGGCCCCGAAGATCGTATCGATCTGATCGGAGATATCCGTCATGGTCTGCGAGATCACCGCATCCTCATCCTTCACACCGTGCCGGGCTCTCCAGGCGCGGGAGGCGATACGGGTCACTTCACCGGTATCACTGCCCGTCACGCAGAAGAGGATCGCCTGACGCTGCCCCTTCTCCACATCGACCTTGGTCAGATCCGCGAGCGTGGTATACGGCAGCTCCATCGTCGCAAGATAGTCCGGCATCTGTTCCATGACCGTCAGGATCGCCTCGCTGTAGTTTTCCTTGATCCCGACGATCGTGAGCTCCACGGTCCGTCCGTCCACGGACAGCTCCAGTGTCTGCCCCACCGCATCCTTTGTCCCGGTCAGCTTCTCGGCATCCCGTTCGGTGATGACGCACACCCGCGCGTGATTCTCCACCTCATCATCCGTATAGTAGTGGCCGCGCTTTACCTTGTTGGCCGTGAAATGCTCCATGACCGCGCTGCCCGCGTCGAAGCTCACATCCACGGCGGCGCGGCGGCCGGTCAGAACACCGACCCCGTCGAGATCATAAGTGGCCCCCAGGAGTCCCGGGACCGACTCGTTAAGCATCTTCAGATCATCGGGGGTGATCAGTTCGCTCGTCACCGAGGTGTCCACGAACAGGACCGATACATTGCTGGAAAACCCGCCCATCTCATTCTGTACATAGGCGGTGAGACCGTCACCGATGGTGATGACCGCGATGACCGAAGCGATGCCGATGACGATCCCCAGCATGGTCAGGCCGGTGCGCAGCTTGTTATTGCGGATATTGCGGATCGCGTCCGCGATATATTCCCCGATCATGGGAACGGCCGGATCCCTATTCCGCCGTGACCGGCACGGCCTGCACCGGCGTCCCGTCGACGATGCTCTCGACGTCCCCGGTGACCACCTGCTCACCGGCGCGCAGACCTTCCCTGATCTCGGCTTCGGTCGTGGTGGTCAGGCCCAGTGTGACCGCACGGCGCTTCGCGATGCCGTCCTCCACGACGAGCACGAAATCGCCGTCCTTGTCCGCTCCCACATAATCGTAAGGGATCACGATCACATCCTCCGCGTGATCGGTATGGATCTTATTGCTCGCCTCCACCCCGAGGATGATCTGATCATCGGGATCCTTGATCCGGATGGCGGCATCCACCACCGGAACACCGGTGGCATTCTTTGTCGCCACACCCGAGATCCTGGTGACCTCGCCGGCATAGGAGTGTCCGTTGATCGTGATATCGACCTGCTGTCCCACACGGACCTTGCTCATATCCGCCTTGGAGATCTGCAGCGTGATCTCCGCGGAATCCGTGCTCTCAACGGAGAACATGAGAGAACCCTTGGCGGCGGTCGCTCCCTCGGCCACATTAACGGCCGTGACGACACCGGCGAAGTCCGCGAAGACCCCGTTCTCCACCGCCTCGATATCGGCGATGGTGTCCCCGTTCTGGAGCTCGGAGAGTTCCTTGGCGGCCTTGAGCTGTTCAAAATCCCCGCCGGTGAGCCTCGACTGCTCCACCGTCTTCTGCTCGGTGAGGGTGGCCTTCTCCTCGTTCAGCGCGGTGATCTCCCGCTGCCATTTCTCGATCTCGGCGTCATGCTGCAGCGCATATTGCTTTTCGTTGATGGCCTGCTGCAGGGCCAGCGCCATCTGACGGTTGCCGGAAGAGGCATCGTTATCGGAATCCTCACGTCTGGTGATGTATTCGGTACCGACATCACTCCCCGTAAGGAGAGCGTAATTGCCTTGCTGGGAATCCAGGATCCCGTTCTGGTCGATATCGAGGAGCGTGTTCTGCAGCTCCGTGACCGTCCCGCTCAGACGGTCCGTCTTCTCGGTGATCTTATAGTTGAGCGCATCGATCTCCGCCGTGATCTCGGTCAGACGGTTGTTGATGTCATGGATGCTGTTGCCTCTCAGGACATCCGTGGCTTTCGCGTTTTTGGTGACAGAGGAATTATAGGAGCCCTGCGCCTGCCGGAGAGCGAGCTGTGCCTGCTGCTTCATGAGATCCAGGTCATCCTTGCTGTACGCGTAGAGGAACTCGCCTTTCCGGATGCGGTCCCCCGCCTTGATATTCAATTCCGTCACAGCCGCCGAAACGGTGGAGTAATAGTTCTTCTTCTCCGCACTGGTCACATTGCCGCTGATCGTCACGATCTCCTCGATATCTCCCGTTGTGACCTCCGCGACCTCCACCTGCGGCAGCTGCGTCGCCGCTTGCCGGCTGCGGAAAACGAAGAACCCGATGAGCAGGACGGCCAACACTGCCAGCACGATCCAGCGCTTTTTGAATTTCTTCTTACCGGGTACATAGGCGGGGGAAAGGATCTCCACGGAGTCATCCGGCGTGCTGTCCGCCGTGATCTCCGTGCCGGGTTTCCCGCTGTCGGATGCCGTCTCCGCAGGAGCCGGCGGAGCGGGAGTTTTGTCCTCCGGTGCGGCCGCAGCCTCCGTCGGTTTTTTCTCCCCTTCCGCGGGATCCGTGTGCTCCTTGAGCGCAACGGCAGCTTCGCTGTCGGGATTTTTGGCGCTTTTCGGGGTTTTGGCGCTCTCCGCCGCGGCGCCCTCCGGCGTCACCCGGGTCGTCTCCGCCTCCGCTTCGATATCCTTCCTCGGTTTGAATTCTCTCATCTTCCTCTCCCCTCCGGTAAACCGGCTGTATCGACAGGTGCGGGCCTATCCCGCCTTCGGGTTTTTGATATCGCTCCTGATCCTGCCGTCGCTGATCGTCACGATCCTGGGGGCCTGCTCGGCGATCCCCGGATCATGGGTGATCAGGATCACGGTCCGTCCTTCCTTGTGCAGGCGCTTGATGATCTCGATGATCTCCCTGCTGGAGGCGGAATCGAGATTCCCGGTTGGTTCGTCCGCGAGCAGGATCGGCGGTGCCTGTGCGATCGCGCGCGCGATGGCGACGCGCTGCTGCTGACCGCCGGACATCTCTGTCGGGCGGTGATCCATACGGTTGGCAAGTCCCACCTGCTGCAGCGCTTTTACGGAGAGCTGCTCTCTCTGCTTTCTGGGCACGCCGCGATAGATCAGAGGCAGTTCGACATTCTCCTGCGCCGTCAGCGACTGGATCAGATTGAAGCCCTGAAAAATGAAACCGATCTCCCGGTTGCGGACATCGGACTGCTCGTTATCGCTCATATGGGACACATCCATGCCGTGGAGCATGTACGTCCCGCTGGTGGGCACATCCAGACATCCCAGCATGTTCATCAGCGTGGACTTGCCGGAACCGGACTGTCCGATGATCGCCACGAATTCACCGGCGTCGATCGACAGACTCACATGATCGAGCGCCCGTACTTCATTCTCTCCGGGATTATAGATCTTACTGACGTCGATGACGTCTACCAATCTGGCCATTTCCTGTTTCTCTTCCCGCCGGAGCTGCCCGTCCGGCTGCCTCCGGCACATCATCTGCATACAACCCTTACTTATACCACAATATCATGTGTTTGACAACAAACGGCGGCCCGAAACCGCACAGTTTATGAATCGTTAAGAATTTCTTCTCGATTTGTTTAGGATTGTTTATCGGCAGTTTATTGATTTCTGTTCTATCTGTGATATAACATGTATCAGAACCAAGGAACAGAGATGCTCCGGTTCGGAAAAAACCATCGTTCGACTTACGGCAACCGATACGGACCGCGAAAAAAGGAGGTAGCATTATGTTAAGACCTGCACTGAGAAACAGAAACAACGAATGTGGCGTGGTGCGTTACGAGGATCCTTTCGATTTCATGGATCGCATGTTCGGCGACTTCTTCCAGGATTTCGGAGCACCGCTCTCCGCACAGGGGCTTCGCACCGATGTGATCGATCAGGGCGACTCCTACCGGCTGGAAGCGGATCTGCCCGGTTTTAATAAGGAAGAGATCAAGGTCGACTTAAAAGACGGGATGCTCACCATCAACGCCGAGCACCACACGGACAACGAGGACAAGAATAAGGATCATCACTACGTCCGCAGGGAACGCAGCAGCATGAGCTATTCCAGGAGCTTCCGCGTAGAGGGCGTGGAGCCCGAGGATATCCTGGCGCAGTACCGCAACGGCGTATTGAGCGTCACGATCCCCAAGAAGGAGCCCGTGCACGAGAATGAGGAGGCAAAACACATCGAAGTACAGGGATGATCCGGCGTATCCGGCAACCAGATGCCGGAAACTCCTCTCCAAAGCCCCCGGGGGAATGACCCCGGGGGCTTTTCAGGAAGATGATCTGAGGATCAGAGACAGTTCCTTTCCATCAAAAGGATCTCCCCACCCGTTTCTTTCTGAAAACAAAGAGAAGGAAACCGATTCCACAGCCGGCAATGTGACATCGTCCTGCGTCAAAATCTCACATACCTTGTCAATGATTTCCAAGCTTTCTTCTCCCTTGTCTGGTATTTCTGTATACGCATATACTTCTTCCAGCTTGTATAAACTGAGAAGTAAGTAATTAACCCTGTCGTGCTCCTCATCACTATGTCCGTCAGAAATGCCCCTGAACAGGTCCGAGAACACATTGTAATCCGTTTCTTCTAAGAATTCAAAGTCGGATTCCTGATACGAAACGTGTTCAAACAAATACTGGGGAATGATCTCCATAAATCTCTCTGCCCATTCATCCCAGTATGTGTTAGTCACCGGCCACATTTCTTCAGATAGATGTGACCAATCCCTATCGGGATACTTAGTCAATAAATACTGTTCGACGCACAATATGGCATAAGCCATTCTACCGTTCATAGATACTTTTTCCAATTCTTGGCTATTCATACGATTTCACCTCACTTTTTCCATCCGGTATTATTATGCTTAATACGTCCCTTAAATGCATGCGTACAGTTTTCGCAAGCAGTTTTCGCTTCCCCCATACTGCTATTCGTAGTGTGTATGGTCGTTATATGAAGGTTCCCTAAACTTGCATTATCATTTAATGCCCTGTTAATTGCATGGACTTCCGCGCAGTTGCCTACTTCATAGTTATTCAACGACTTCTGCGGAAGAATCCCCTTACGGGTACTGTCTCCAAAAAGGATTGGGTTCTTCTCTTCATGTTCCAATTTGATTCCTCTGTTCATTCCATAATAATACTTTCCTGTTGATTCGTCATATACAACCGAAGCAGTATTGAATTTTTCCCTCTGACGATTTGATACCTTCTCGAGGTCATAAGCTTTTCGCCCCGCCCAAGATAACAGCTTAGCATGCATGGCTCTTGCATACGGGCCACGTCCAGCCCTAGCGCCTGATGTCCCCGAATACTTTCCTCCTGCACCCGTTCCCATTATCGCGTTCTCCTCCTTTTCTTCGATATCCAATCAGGATACGAGATAAATTTGGTACGGCCCCAAAAGTCTCCAAATACAGAATCCGGCATACTACCGTAAACAAGAACCACTACTGGCTCCAATTCTTCCAACATCGCCTCCAGTCCATTTCGGAAATGCATCTTATTCTCTTTCCCTCGTATACAGCCATAGGTGCTTACGTATACTATACTGTGCTTGCGAACTCCCAGGAATGCCACTTTTTCAGGCAAAACCATTGTTGTGTATGTACGTTCGTCACCCCATCTGATCTGCGGAATCACATACAATCCCTTTGACTGATAATAATGTCCTATCATCCGATTTCGATAAATATTGGCAATCTGGGTGGACAGCGGTTGATCTCTGTATAGTGAGACATCCGGACTTATCACGGATTCGAACTTCGAAAAAAGAACAAGGTATTCTTCCGGAGAGCGAATCACATCAGAAAATGTAATATCCATATCATTGAAGCATAATGCGTAGTCGGTGGCTCTCACCTTACGGTACTGACTAAACGGCACAATATCGTCTGGAATCACTATTTCTGATGGTTTCTCAATAACCGGAATCTCCATTATTCCATCAAACGATGCACCCGCCAGGAGTTCCGGCCGAAAACCATCATCCACTTCAAATCTCTTTTTCTTCATTTCAGAGTCCCTCCTTTTTTGATTTGTTTCTTGCATTTAGTAGCGACATCATCATAAAATTGGAAGATGAAAATGTACTTGCCACAAAGTTGACAGCATCTTGACATGTTTTTTCCAAATTGACATGAAAAACAAACGATAACAGACTATGGCTCTTAACATATCGTTCTATCTAAATGCAATACATGGAAAACTAAAGCGAATTCACACTTATCTGAAAGAGGGTGAGCTCCTCTTTGCTCCCTTTTATCAAGAATTTGATATTGAATTGGATCTTAGTGACACCTATTTCACAAGATTAAGAAAAAGAGAAAGAAACCCTGAACAAAAAATCATTGACGTAATTGAAAAGAATGAAGTCATCACATTTTTTGAAGAGTACTTCGCGAAGATAATCGTTCCTGCTTTGAATCCACATACCGGGATGGATATATGTACGATAATTCTGCATGAACTAGAAGAAAACAAAAATATAAACGAGAATACAAAGAACCGATATTACGACCTCTATAACAGTGGAAAAACCGGAGCTTTTTTAGCTGATATTTTTTTATACTCTCTAAGTGTTCAAAACAAATTCTCTGCCGGACTGCGAATGTCCGATCAAGCACCTCTTTGTAGCGACTACGCCGTCTTATCATGTCCGGTTTATTCCGCACAACAAGATCTTTTGGCAGTAATACAAAACATATCGCCACAACTCTCCTTTAGTATGTCAGGAAAATATAATGTTTCGTATACAGCAAAAAATACCGAACATGCTTTTCGAATGCATGTATTTGTAACCAAGGATTCATTTCCGGATGATTATCCTAGCTTCAATTCTCTACTGGGATACGTTTTGTTTTCCGGAAAATCCGTGGATCTCCAAGTTCAGACGGTACGGATTCTATCACCTGACGGAAATATTTTGCAAGAAACACATAACAGTTTGATCATCGGAGATACTGTGATGCTGCCGGAATTACGTGTACCACAATATGATCATTCAGATTTCTCAATATGCCCATCCTCAATTACTATCAGTTCACTAAACAACAGAAAAACTCTGGAACTAAGAGATTCATTAGGAGACATCCTCATTCCTTGGAGTACCTATAAAATCGAAAGAGAGCACTATAAGAACCGAACACGAGCGATTTTCATTCTGGAAAATGATGATTACCTGGATTTAAGACTCACCATCGATGCTCCACTCAAACCTCGAAAACATGTGAAAATCAAAACATCCATATCACTAACAATGAAAGACCGTCATTCTACTTTATGCAACATAAGGTATTTTGATGTCTTGTCAAAAATGGGGAAAGCAGACAACATAACTCTTTTCTCAAACGCTGATAAAGATGTTGCTCCTTTTTTGTCATTTAGTGGCTTCTTACAAAATAATGAAACTGATGGGTCAAATATTGAAGATCTCCTCCGTTTATTTCATCAGTTATATAGGATAGAAGATCACTTAGGACTCAAATTCGAAATAGATGAATTAACACAGGCTGATGCATATTTTATTCAGATCTTGTACCACTTGATAACCAAGGGGAAGATCATTCTCGGACAGCAGACACTCCTACTTGATTGTGCCTATAAACCCGAGGAATCTCTTCAATCCTGCAATTCGGGTCAACAACCTGTAATATATGACTCGCCATATACGGGAGTCAATATCCTTGGCCGCCGTATTGATTTAAGCGAAATGTATCGTATCCGTTGGAGCCCCAGTGTCGTTGATATTGAAGATAATAACAAAAGAACTGTCCTGTCTTCAAATACCATCCTATATGATCCGAAAAAAATCGATGCCACCTCGCTGAACGAACTCCAAATGACAATTCCGACGGTATAAGACGGTCTGTCATTCAGAACTGTTGTGGAGAACCGAATCCTAGGTTATCAACGCTTACGAGGCCACGTGACAACCACCGGCAATACGAAAACGCGCAAAGGGTCGAAATACGTCTGATTTCCGTTAATGTAAAGATCAGATGGCAAAAAAGAGGAAACAGAATCTGCTCCACTAGATGTTGATGTGAAATAAAATCAGAAAGTAGTACGATCTACATGCTTCGAATGCAGGAGATAGCAGAAGTCCTAGTGCCGCATAAGTACCGGAAAGGATCGGAAAAGGAAATCCGGCCATAAATCTGCGGAGGGCACATATGCCCCTTCTAGATGCTTTGCAGACGGCTTCAAGAAACGCGTTTGTGCAAAGCGTGGTGGGATGGACAGGCCGAGGACGTGCCGAAAGATGACCGGTTTTTTGCGCAAGAGAACGTAGAAGGGTGTGCCAAGGGGTGCGGCAGCCGAAAGCGCTACAAACACTTAACGAGACCAACCGACCGTGTCGGCTGCCACAGTGGATCACAGCATAGGTTGCCCCCTCGCGCAAAAAGGCCGATTAACCGGGAAAATCAATATCCAAAAGGAAATACCAACGTTTACTTGACACATACCGGTTTCCCGCGCACTCTTTTTTCCAACCCCGTTTTCATGATATACTTGACACGATACGCCGTTTCCACAGAAAGGAGAGACGATGGCTGCATCCAAAGTATACTTTACGGATTTCAGGACGGTGATCGGTCAGCCGCTCACGGAGAAACTCAAGAAGCTCTGCCGGCGTGCGGGGATCGGAGAGATCGGGATGGACGGCCGGTTTGTGGCCATCAAGATGCATTTCGGAGAGCTCGGAAATCTCGCGTTTCTAAGGCCCAATTATGCCAGAGCCGTGGCGGATCTGGTCAGAGAAGCGGGCGGCAAGCCCTTCCTGACCGACTGCAACACCCTCTATCCCGGCAGCCGCAAGAACGCGCTGGATCATCTGGACTGCGCGGAGATCAACGGCTTCAATACCGTCACGACGGGCTGCCATGTGATCATCGCGGACGGCCTCAGGGGGACGGACGAAGTCGCGGTACCGGTGCCGGGCGGCGTCTATTGCAAGGAAGCCTATATCGGCACGGCGATCATGGACGCCGACGTCTTTATCAGCCTCTCCCATTTCAAGGGACATGAGGAGGCCGGTTTCGGCGGTGCGATCAAGAATATCGGCATGGGCTGCGGCAGCCGCGCCGGCAAGATGCAGCAGCACAAGGAGGGCAAGCCCACCGTGGATCAGGCGGCCTGCAGGAGCTGCCGCCGCTGCGCCAAAGAATGCGGCTCCGATGCCATCACCTACGGCGAGGACGGCAAGGCGTATATCCATCCGGATATTTGCAAGGGCTGCGGCCGGTGTATCGGCGCCTGCGCCTTTGACGCGATCTCCAACGACAACGAAAACGCCTTTGAGATGCTGGGACGCAAGATGGCGGAATACGCCGCGGCGGTCTGCGCCGGACGCCCGCATTTCCATATCTCTCTGGTGCAGGACATCTCCCCCAACTGCGACTGCCACGGGGAGAACGACGCGCCGATCCTGCCGGATATCGGGATGTTCGCTTCCTTCGATCCGGTGGCGCTCGACCAGGCCTGCGTGGATGCCTGTCTCAGACAGGCGCCTCTGCCGAACAGCCAGCTGACCGACCACTTGAACAGCGAGGGATGGCATCATCACCACGATCATTTCCTCGACAGCAATCCCAATGTACACTGGCGTGAGACGCTGGAACACGCCGAGGCGATCGGTCTGGGCAGCAGAGAATACGAGCTGGTGGAGCTTTGAACGGACCGGTTGCACCGCCGGTTCAACAGCGTACCGCCGGCGTCCTAAAGGAAACGGTATGACCTCATGCGATCCCTGCTGATCTATCTGAAAGAATACCGGAAAGAGACGATCCTGGCACCGCTCTTCAAACTCCTGGAGGTCTTGTTTGAACTGACGGTGCCTCTTGTTGTCGCGCGTCTCATCGACGCGGGGATCCTGGCCGGGGACTCCCGCACCGTCCTCGCCATGGGCGGGCTGCTGGCGCTGTTCGCCGCCGCCGGTCTCACCAGCGCGATCACGGCGCAGTATTTTGCCGCGCGCGCGGCAGTCGGCTTCGCCGCCAATGTCCGGCAGGCACTTTTCCATAAGATCCAGACACTGTCCTGGTCGCAGCTTGATACCATCGGCACCGGGACGCTCACGACCCGGCTTACCAGCGATGTCAATCAGGCGCAGAACGGCGTCAATATGGTGCTGCGTCTGATCCTGCGCTCCCCCTTTGTGGTGGTGGGCGCCATGATCATGGCCTTCTCCGTAGACGCGCGTGCGGCGGTGATCTTTGTGCTGGTGATCCCGCTGCTGTCGCTCCTGGTCTTTCTCATCATGCGGCGGACCGCACCGCTCTATAAGGCGGCACAGGAACGGCTGGATGAAGTGCTGCTGCACACGAGGGAGAATCTCGTCGGCGCGCGGGTCGTGCGTGCCTTTAACAGGCAGGATGAGGAGCGGGAGGAATTTGCCGCGGCCAATGAGGCGCTCACGCATACACAGCGGCTGACGGGTGCCGTATCGGGACTGCTAAACCCCTCGACGCAGGTGGTCGTCAACGCGGGGATCATCCTCCTCATTCTCACGGGCGCGTGGCGCGTGGATACCGGCGCGCTCACCAAAGGTCAGATCGTGGCTCTGTTGAACTATATGTCACAGATCCTGATCGAACTCGTAAAATTCGCCAATCTCATCATCACGATCTCCCGGGCGCTCGCCAGCGCGGACCGGATCGCTCTCGTACTGAACATGGCGCAGGATATGGCAGACGGGACGGAGGAAGTCCCGGATGCGGAGGCCGGCACGGCGCCCGCCGTCCGCTTCGATCATGTCTCCTACCGGTATGAAGGAGCAGGCGCGGAGGCGTTGCATGATATCACATTCTCCGCCGCGGCGGGAGAGACGATCGGGGTCATCGGCGGTACCGGTTCCGGTAAGTCGACGCTTGTGCGGCTGATCCCGCGTTTTCACGATGTGAGTGCGGGACGGGTGGAAGTCTTCGGGAAGGATGTCCGTTCCTGCCGGATGGCTTCCCTGCGCGGTATCATCGGCGTGGTATTTCAAAAGGCGGAGCTGTTTGCGGGATCGATCCGGGACAATCTCCTCTACGGCGCCGCGGACCGGACAGCCGCCGCAGATCCGGCCAGGCTGGAGCAGGTCCTCTCGGCCTCCCAGTCCGCGGAATTCGTGGCCGGCAAACCGGACGGCGTCAATCATATGCTCACCCAGGGGGCGCGCAATCTCTCCGGTGGACAGAAGCAGCGGCTGACGATTGCCCGCGCGCTCATGCGGGGTCCCCGGATCCTGATCCTGGATGACGCGGCATCGGCACTGGATTTTGCGACGGATCTGAAGCTGCGCACGGCGATCCGGCAGATGAGCGGGCGCATGACGATCTTTATCGTGTCCCAGCGCGTACCGAGCGTGCGCTTTGCGGACCGGATCCTGGTACTGGATAAGGGACACATCGTCGGAAACGGCCGGCACGAAGAACTGCTGGGATCCTGCGAGGTCTACCGGGAGATCTATCGCTCCCAGTTCCCGGAGGAGGTGACCGGATGAACACCTGGAAACGGATCCTCCATTATATCGCGGGATACCGGCTGATGCTCTTCGTCTCTCTCCTGCTCTCCCTCCTCACCGTGGGCTGCGCGCTGTATATCCCCAAACTCTCCGGAGAAGTGGTGGACTATATGACCGGTCCCGGTGCCGTGGACCACGGTGCGGTCGCGTCGACCTGTCTCAGGATCGGGATCGCGGCTGCGATCCTCGCGATCGCCCAGTGGCTGGTCAATGTACTCAACAACCGCATGACCTGGGGTGTCGTGCGCGCTCTGCGCCGGGATGCATTCGCGCGGATCGAGTGTCTGCCTCTGTCCTATCTCGATGCTCATCCCTCCGGCGATCTCATCAGCCGTGTGGTGGCCGACGTGGACACCTTTGCGGACGGTCTGCTGATGGGCTTCACCCAGTTTTTCACGGGGATCTGCACGATCCTCGGGACCTTTCTCTTCATGCTATCCGTCAACGTCTGGATCACGCTCCTCGTGGTGGGACTCACCCCGCTGTCCTTTCTGGCGGCCTTTCTGATCTCGCGGGCGACGGCCCGGATGTTTGCGGAGCAGGCGCGCGTGCGCGGCGAACAGACCGCCTTCATCGATGAGAAGATCTCCGCGCAGCGGGTGGTGATGGCCTTTCACCGGCAGGACGACGAGGAACGGACCTTTGCCGGGATGAACGAAAGACTCCGGGCATGCGGCCTCAAGGCGACCTTTTATTCCTCGCTGACCAATCCGACCACCCGGTTCATCAATGCGCTGATCTACATGGGCATCGCCGTGGGGGGCGCGTTCTTTGCGCTCCGGGGGTCCATCACCGTCGGCATGCTCGCCGCCTTTCTGTCCTATGCAAGCCAGTATACCAAGCCCTTTAATGAGATCTCCGGCGTCATCACGGAGCTGCAGAACGCGCTGGCCTGCGCGGAGCGGATCTTTGCGCTGATCGATGAGGAACCGGAGAAACCGGACCCCGCGGATGCCGCATGCCCGGTGTCTTACGCCGGAGAAGTAGTCTTTAAGGAGGTGTCCTTCTCCTATCGCAAAGACCGCAAGCTCATCGAGGATCTGAATCTCACCGTGCCGCCGGGCGCCCGCATCGCCATCGTGGGTCCTACCGGAAGCGGCAAGACGACCCTCGTAAATCTGCTCATGCGCTTCTATGAAGCGGACGCGGGGGAGATCCTCGCGGACGGCACACCCATCCGCCGGATCACCAGAGAAGCGCTCCGCGACGGCTTCGGGATGGTGCTGCAGGAGACCTGGTTAAAGACCGGATCGATCCGCGACAATATCGCCATGGGGATCCGGGAGACCGGTCTGTCCCCGCAGGAGATCGACCGGCGCGTGCGGGAGGCCGCGGTCACCTGCCATGCGGAGGATTTCATCCTGAGGCTCCCGGACGGCTATGACACGGTGATCTCCGATGAAGCGGATTCTCTTTCCCAGGGTCAGCGGCAGCTGCTGTGCATCGCACGGGTGATGGTCTCCGACCCCTCGATGCTGATCCTGGATGAAGCCACCAGTTCCATCGATACCCGCACGGAATTGAAGATCCAGGATGCCTTTGAGACGCTGATGAAGGGCCGGACCAGTTTCATCGTCGCACACCGCTTGAGTACCGTCCGGAATGCCGACCGCATCCTCGTGATGAAGGACGGCCGGGTCATCGAACAGGGTACCCACGACGCGCTCATCGAAGCGGGAGGCTTCTACCGGACCCTGTACGAGAGCCAGTTCGCCGGAGAGGCGCTGTAGACAGGAGATTCCCATGATCACAGCAAAGACTTCAAAAACCCT
>JAFXTJ010000035.1 GCA_017535945.1 Lachnospiraceae bacterium | reverse complement strand
GACCTGGACCACAGGTGCCAGCGAAGTCAGGAAGAGGTTGCCGCCCTGCTTCAGGAGACGCTGGTTTTTGCCGGTCCCCATATCCTCATCGTACCCGAACTCCACGGTCCCGTTATCGCCTGTAGCAACATATTCGGCATATGCCATGCGCACACGCACGAACTTCACGGGCATCAGAGGCATCTCCGCCAGCCGCTTCGCGGGGACGAAATCCGTATCCTTGTGCACCATCAGACCATAGTTGTACGCATCCGCCTGTGCTTTCTGTTCTTCGGTTCTGTCGCTTTCCGTATTGCCCTCTCTGATGATCCGGTCCCAATGCTCCAGCAGATACCAGCCTTCGTGCTTACCGTTTCCTTCCGGCTGCCAGATCTGCGGCACGAGCAGGAGCTTCGCCCCGTCACAGGTCCCAGTGATCTTGAGGTTGGAGACCGGAGCCTTGGTCACATTACCGTTGACCATCGTGGGTTTCGTCAGCTTGTAGCGAACCTCGAGGGTATCATTGTCTGCTGCTCCGTCGGCGGTGCCGCGGATCTGCCCTAGCGTGACCTTCTTCTCCTGGGCTTTACTCTCAATACGTACGCCCCCATCGACCGTCACCGTGTTCTTCACCGTGATATCACCGCCGGTCGATGTCAGTTTGGAGCCGTTCGCCAATACCGCGTCACTTACCGTGACAGCGCCTGTCGCAGACAGGATCGCGCTGCTGCCCAGTTCAAGACCGGTCACATTGACCGCACCGTTGCTTTCAAGATTCGCACCGACGTCAATGTTCAGTGCCGTGAGATTGACGGAAGCAGCTGTCGCCTCTACCCAGGTATACTTCAGCTGCAGCCCGCTGCCCTTGATGCTGCTCACCCGCAACTCGGGGTAATTCGCGTTGTATAAATCGTTCAGGATCAGCTTGTACGGCACTCCCTTGACCGCCGTGCCGGCATCCAGCGCGATACCCGCCGCATCTTCAGAGAAGTCACCGCCGGTCATTTTGCCGCTCACAAGCTTGACATTCTTCAACTCCGTCAGGCATTTCGCCGTGAGAGCTCCGCTAAATTTCAGCGTCGCGTTGACCCCGTTAGGCGCCCATACCGTAAATCCGGCCGCCTTGGAGGGCATCACCAGTGCGCCAAAAGTCGCATTGCCATCTTTATCCGGCTTGCCGGTGAGGATATCACCCGAATTCAGCAGTTTCAACTTATAGCTGTATTCCGGCCTGCCGGTATTCTCGATGATCTGCACCGCCTCGTACCAGGTCTTCGCGTAGGTCTCGGCCACCGGGCTCACCGGGGTGTCCGGGTGATCCGGGTCAAAGGTATCCGGATGAACCTCATAAGTGCTAACGAGAACTTTCATGGCACTCTTGCGGCCGTTGACCACATACTTGTCCGTGGTCTTGTAGGAGATGATCGCATCCTCTCCTGTTCCCGGATCGCCGAGAAGTCCGTAGCCGCAGATCGCCGCAGCATCGGCCGCCGGTGCGAGGACGAGCTTGCGTCCGGCATAATCAGCCTCAGCCGTATAATAGCCGCACTTGTCATCATCCGCGATATCACTGACAAAGAGCTCGGTTCCCTTCGTATCTGCCTTCGTATCCTTGTTGATGATCCGGACCGCAAGATACTTCACCGTTGATGCGTCATCCACCGTCACGTTGCCGGAGATGGAGATCAGACTGTTACCCTTGCTGTCCTCCTTCCCCGCGATCCAGGTCGTATTATCGGAAGCCTTCACGTCAACGTCCACGACCTTGAGTTCCCCGTAGGAGGCAAGCTGCGCACCGTCATAGTGATCTTCTCCGAACATCTCCAGTCTGCCGATCTCATTCTTCCCCCTGGTCAGGACATGGGAGTTATCGAGCCGTACATCCGCTGTCCCCGCAAATCCCGTGGTCAACGTCGCCTGCACATCATAAAATCTGATCCCGGTCGCCCAATTCTTGCCCTTGACCTCCTTGACGCCCGTGATCTTGCCGATCGTGGCTCCCGGGACGAGGAGATCCGACGGAACATACACTCCATTCTTAGTATACTCACTTCCCGTGAAGCAAAGCTCGCTGTGCCGCGATTCTCCGTCCGCACCATCCGGTCTCGAGCCCAGACCCATCGTGATGTCAAAGGTGCCCGCCGTAGCTTCATTACCCGACTTGCACGGATGGAAGACCACGTTGTTGAAGTTGATACCATCGAAGCCCGTAAGCTTCCCCGTGAAACAGACCTCCACCAGCGATTGCAATTCGCCACAGACCGTCACAAAAGCGGATCTGTCTTTTTTGGGCAGCGGGAATGCCGAATACGGATTGGCATCCGTGACATTCAGATCTTTCGTCACGATCATATAAGTGTTAGGATCATTCGTAATGCCGCTGTTATCTTGAGCCTCCGGGCGCTTCTGCTTCACCGGATTGAATGCCCCCAGGTTGATCGTGTAATCGCCCTCGGGGTCGCCGATATTGTCGATCTCTGTCACGGCCTGCGTGTAATCCAGATACCAGGACTCATTAAATACATGATCCCCGGAATTCTTATAAATCTCCGTGATCGCCGGAAGGATCGTCTTCTTATTGTCCTCACTGCTGCCCTCACGCACATCCGCCAGGTACAGTGCCTTGCCGACTTTGACCGGGAGATAAGCCTTATCGTCATAGGCACCCTCCCACAGGTTTTCTTCCCCATCATTATCGGGATCCGCTTTCTGCGTCTTCACCGCGATATTCTCTGTCGGCGTCATACCGACCTCGGCGATGTGTCCGCTGTTATCCACCAGGACCTTGCACTTGTCTTTATTATTCGGATCGACTTTTAACGCCAGATCCGCAGCCTGTACGGAAGGGGCATTCGGAACCTCAGCCGGGAGCACCTCCAGGATCACCGGCTTCTCCGGATCCTCCGCGTAGATCCCACCCTTGACCGTGAGGTTGGACTTGCCCGTGCCCTTGGAAGACTTGGAGAAGGCGATCCCGTGCAGGTTTCCGCCGTCGTCGACTGCGTGGACATCCGTCACCGTCACCGCGCCGTTGCAGGCTCTGAGCACCGCATCGCCCTCCAGTGTCAGAGTGTCAGCCGTAAAGGCGCCCTCGCTCAGGGTCAGATTCTCATACAGATCGACCTCCGTGAAACCGCTCACGTTCTTCAAGACCGTGACAGGCTCTCCGGTGACCGTCAGCTTGCTGCCCTTGGCACCGGTGATGGATGCGGGAGCATATCCCTCCAAAGAGAATCTGTCCAGGGTCAGCGCATACTTACCGGCCGCAAATGCGGCGTTCTTGTTTTCCGTCGTCGGATTGGACCAGAACGCAAACGCCACGTTGCTAAAAGTCGTATCCTGCTTGAGCGTCACATTCCCGGAGAAGCACAGGACATGCGGTTGGACACCTGTCGTTGCGTCATTTCCATCAACATCCTGCACGGCATCCGTACTCATGACCTTAACCTCCGCTGCCTGCGCGGGCATGGTGATCGCTGCGGGGGCATAGGTGTAACTCCCCTTGGTCTTCGTGCAGTTGATATCCTTCACGAGCACAAGGGTGTAGGACGCCTCCTTATCCTTGAGGGCATCGACCGCCGCCACGGCCTCCTTCCAGGTCCTGTAGACACCGATATACGAGGCTCCTGCGATCGCTGTCGCGTCATCGACTGAATTGTCCTCATTGACGATACCCTCGGCCAGTGCCACTTCGACAACAGTTCCCGACTCGACATAGTAGTCGTTCTTTTCCTTGCGGACCATGTACAGACCGTCGTATCCGTACTGATCCAGATCATTGATATTGAAGGGTTTCGCTGGGGCCTTTTTCCCGGGCTGGTTCGGATCATCGCCTTCTCCCCACCGGATATTATCATCATGCGGCACAAAGGCATCCTCCGCCGCCTTGGCCGCAGTGAGGAGCTTCGACAGCGCCTCCTCTCCCTTCTTCACCTCCTGCGGGAAGGTCACGGGTTTGTACGCCGTGGCGCCCTCCGGGCGAATACCGTTCGATGCGAGCACCTTGACCCGGATCGGCTTTACCGCTTCATCCGCCTTCTCGACCGTGCCGTTTACCGTGAGCGCCGAGCCGCCGGTATAAGCCCCGTTTGCAGTCTGCTTCAGCTGCTGCACCACGGTCAGGGTCGCTCCCGTCCGGGACCGGTTGATGATATCGCCGGTGACCTTGAAGTCGCCGAACGCCGTCACGCCCATATCCTCCCCGATCTGCGCAACCATGCCCACACCGTCACCGAGCATCAGGTTCGTGACTGTGAGATTGCCGCCCGTGGCGAACTGTCCGTCCTCCACCGACAGATTGGTGATCGTGGCGGTACCGGGCTTCGCTTCGGGATCCAGCAGGTAAAATTCTCCTTCTCTCAGCGAGAACTCCGCGATATGATCGAGCACCGGCGGCTTGACTCCCGCCGCCTCCTCTCCCAGCACCATCACAGTGCCGCACTCCATTCGTGCGAAATTCCGGAAGCCGCCCTCGACATAACTGAAGTATTCCAACTTGTGGTCAAGACTGTTGATCTCCGGGTCGCCTTCATATTTATCCAACAATGACGGCATAGCAGTCACATAACTCGAATAATCATGTATGATGACCGGATGTCCCTCTTCGTCATCCCCGAAATCCGCGGCGGCATACAGCACACCGAACCAGTTTTCCTCCTGCCGCATCACGTTTTCGAACTCCGCCTTGTTCGACCCGTCAAAGATCACCGGGGTATCAAAGACGACCAGATCCTTGACACGCAGGACACCGGAGGTGAGGGTCACCTTGGTAGGAGCGACCGCCTTGTTGTTCGCTTCTTTCGCTGCCTCTCTGGCCGACTTGCACGCGGTGTTGTCCCAGCGCCGGAACACCACATGGTCAAGCGTCAGGGAGCAGGATGCCTTGATGTCTCCGCTGTAATAGAGCACCGCACAGGGAGCCGCATCCGTCGGATTCATAAAACTGTTATTCTTCGCACGGATCGTCAGTCCCGCGAGATTCGTCGGGAATTTCAGCGCCGGTTGGGTCCACTTCCATGCCGAACCGGTACCAGCTACACGCACATACGGTGTGACGGAGTTTGCGGCGTCATCCGTCGCGGCTGCCGCCGATATCGCCACCGTATAGGTCGCCGTCTTGTCCTTTAACGCGTCGATGGCGTTCAGGGCCTCCTGCAGGGTGTCATAGGACTCGTTGACGCCGGTGTCGGACATGAGTCTCACCGCGCCGGGCAGATTGCCGGATATGAGGATTTCTTTACCGGGCTTTTTAGTCAGATAGAACGCTGCCGGATCCTCCTCATCTCCCGTGAACAGGAAGACCCGGGACGCGAGATCGACATCGTCGACGATATCGTAATCGTCAATGCTCCTGATGATGACCGGGTTGTTTTCATCGTCAAGTACATACTCGCCCTCTTCGTTGGTCTGAGCCTTATAACGGAAGATCTGCATGCTGCCGGTGGCCGTGCCCATGACGCGGTCATCGCAGTCATCCATGTAGAAAGCGGTGTAGTCATCGATCTCCCCGTCCCCGATCATGCAGAGCAGGATCGCATTGGCTGGTGCCGTTATTTCCGCGTTTTCTTCTTCTGTCTGTAGGAAAGCGCCGGTAGGCTTACCCTCTTCTTCATCCATCTCCCGTTTCAGCGGCAGGATCGTTTTCCGCAGCAGCTCAGGCTCCAGGATCCTCACATTTTTGACGTTCAGGAGACTGCCGTAAAAGATCCGGTTCCCCGGGCACATGGAGAAGAGACGGTCGCCGATGGTGACATTCCCGGTAGCCGAAATGGTGGCCTGCGGCTCCACGTCCTCCCGGTCGCAGTCGCCCATGACCACGGTGCCGCGCACCTCGAAGTCACTGTCTGTCTCGATGAGGGCGCCGCTGTCCATCGCCAGATAATTCTTTATGTAAAGCTTTCCGCCCGAACTGACGACACAGCCGTTGCGGATACCGGCAACCACCGCGCTGAACCCGCCGGTGACATCGACCGTCGCGCCGTCAACATCGATTTCATCGGTCGTGATCGATCCCGCGGAGAGGCTCGTATTGATCTTACCATTTTCAGGATCCAGGAGCGGATCGCCATTCTGATCCGTGGGCTGCCACATTTCGATGCGGCCCGCCTCGATCGACGCGCCCTCTTCCGTTTCCTCATCGATCGCACAGACATACACACCGCCGCCGAATGCCAGTGTTCCGATACCGGCGGCACCCTTGACGAGATCCAGTTCCCAGTTGTCCGGGTCCCCGAACATCATGTCCGCGATGCGGTCGTCCCAGGCCGCGGCTGCATTGATCTCTACGCGGGATTCCGAGATGTCATCCGTACCGTATTGATGGGATCTGTTGCCGCTGATCTCCCGGAGCTTGCCGGTGACGCCGTTGAACTGCAGCCATCCGTCCTCACCGACATGGATACCCGCTTTTGCGGCATCGAGGCGCACGGCGTGGAATGTGGTCGGCGTCTTCAGCGTCACTTCTCCGTCGATCCGGATGACATCGCCGCCTTCAAAGCCCTCAATGATCAGCCGGCTCGGGTTCTCCGGCATGGCGTTATCGCCGGTACCCATGGCGACACCGTTCAACAGACGGATCGCGTAGGCAGGGTATTCCGCATCGCCATCCATGACGATCACGTCCCTGTCCTGATCCGGATCGTATTCCCAATGGGGGATGAAAGACTCACCCCGGTTCTCCGCGTCTTCTTCGACCGCCGTGACGGCTTCCGCCCAGGTGGCGTAGCTGCCGACATAAGAGCCGCTGCGGAACGCGTCCCCCTCCTCGTCATTGCCGTAGAATTCATCGATCCGGGTCGGGTTGGTTTCATCATCCACCTCGACCTTGACCCGGTACACATGGTAACCGTAGTCATATTCGAGATGACCGTCGGGCTGGCCCTCCGGCTCGCCCTCCTCATTCGTGCCGTCCCAGTATTCATACCTGGGGACGAGGTCCTCCACCACATCACCGTCCGAATCAAGGATGCAGACGCTGCCGATCCTGTCCTCATCCCAGCGGGTCTCGCCGGTGTGCAGGACATCCAGGCCGGCGGGGATATCCGTCAGTGTTCCGGTGAACCAGCCGGCACCATTCACACTCCCCGCACTGTACATGCCGATCGCCAGACGGGCATCGCCCTCTTTTGCCGTAGCGAGAGTCGGCAGGTACTTTCCATAGAGCGTCGCCATATTTCCGGCAGAGTAGGTCGCCGGTGCATCACCGCGGATCGTGAGAGCGGTGTAGTGATCCTCATTCTCATCGATGGATACGGGCACATAGAGTGTCGCTTCACCATCCGCACCAAGCATCGCCAGATTGTTGAAGTTGAGATAATGATCCTCATGTGCGCCATGGTTACCGGGCGCCAGATAAACAGCCGCTCCTTTTTCCATATAGGTGAAGCTGCCGGCAGCGGGTGTGGTATATCGGATCGGTTTCTCCTCTTCTCCGACGAGCCTGATCTCTTCCTCTGCCTCCATGTTGAGATTGTCGTACACACAGGTACGGCTGTTCTTTGCCAGAGTCAGACCGTAGAGATCGGCGTTGCCGTTGAGTTTAACCAGACCATCGGAGATGATGTCCACATGGGCGTACTCCGGGTCGGAAATGGGGTTGCCATTATTATCAACCATATCCACCCAGCGGATGTTGTTCCGTCCGTTCTTATCCGCGATCACGTTGCCATCCCAGTCGGCGAAATACAGCTTCGCAGGATCTTCCGGATCCTGTGTGACATCGGGCTGCGACAGATATTCCTGTCCGCCGTTGACATCGCCCTCCACCTGAAGGACCGCACCCATTCCGACGATGACAGAACCCTGCGGTGCCTCCTCTGTCGTAAACGAACCGCCGTGCTCCGACAGGACCGGCCGGCCGGCCTCATCCAGCTGCGGGACCCAGAGATCAAACGCCTCTATATCCCCGTACGCAAGATCGGCATACCCATATTCTGCCTTGTTAGCATTCGTAAGGCGGTCCCGCTCCAGCTGAACATTGCGGCTGACGTTGATATTCTGCGACACACAGAGCGCGCTGTCCTGACTCTCCTCATAATGACCACCCACCGGATCCGTCCGGTACTTCACGACCTCCAGAACGCCCGCACCGCCCGCGTTTAACGGCAGGCCGTCGTCATATTCCGGGAAGCGGCTCTCACCGGTTTCTTCCGCGTTTGTGAGCGCACCGGCGCGCAGCTGCACTTCGCGCACGCGCCATTTGCCGCCATGCACCAGGATCCGCGACGCGTCCAGACGGAGATCCCGGCCGAAATCCTTCTCGTCAGTCCCCGGGGTGCCGGTATCGCCCAGCCGGATCGTGCCCTGCGGTACGCGGAGATCAGTAATATTGTCAAAAACGGCGTTATTCCACTCGTCCCCGGTAACGGAATTCTCGCCGAGGAAAAGCCAGTCGCCATAGCCCATGAGGTCGAAACGGCCGTCCTTGTAGATCAAATCGTCATCAAGATAAACAGCTGTGTCCCTGCGGTGATCTGCGTTATAAACCGAATTGCCCTGCAGATCCAGGACCGGATGAGCGTCTTCTTCACCATCGCCATCCATGATATAGAGGGTGGTGATACCGTAGGATTCATCCACAATATATATGCCATCCTCGTCATGTCCCCGATCCCAGGAAAGGTCAAAATTGCCGTCCGCCGCGGCATTCGCCTGCACCCACAAAACCACCGCGAACTCATGCTCCTGCTCGCGCAGGAAATCGGAAATCTCTCGGAGGGTCTCAAAATAGGCGGTGCTGCACGCTGCATCCTCGCCATCCGCGTCCTTCCACACGAAGCCGTCTCCGCCGTTTGTGATGTCGCCGCTGCGATCCACGCTGCCGCCTTCGAGATACTCGAGGCGCATCGGGATCGTTGCAGGATCCACGAGGATCATGCCGCTTTCCGGATTTCCTTCGCCGTCGCTGTCGCGTCTCCAAAGCAGGTTCGCAGGCCCCGCCACGACATAGGTGATCGGGGAATTATCGGTGGTGTTGTAGATCGGATTGCCTTTATCATCTACCATCGGCTTATCGTTTTCATCCAGTCTCTGATCAACCCGGATGTGAGCCCTTGCAGCGTCCGCTTCCTCCTTGGTCAGTTCGTCGAAGAAAACGACCTGACCGTCCATAGAGAGCAGCGCGTCGGCGACTCCGTTTTTGTCCTGATCCAATCCGACCCGGAGCAACGGGATATTATGCTGCCAATCACTGTTCACATAGCCGTAGACATGAAGGGTGCGCAGCTGATTCGTAGCATAGTCTTCATGCGTCAGCAGGATCTGCGGGAGGTTGTCCGGTGTCAGGATGGTGGGATACCCGATCCATTTGCCCTGCTCACCATTATCATCGATCGCCTGCTCATCCCAATAGCCTGCATCCGTGCGTACATTCACATGACCAAGTCTCAGGCCATCCGCATAGATGTTCACCCGGGGAGCAATGTTTACGCCGTCGCCGAAGAGATCGGCGATGGATTCCTCATCATCGATCGCATTACTTCCGGTGCCTTCCCTGAAGTAGATCTTTGCTTCCATAGGGAGCGACGAAGCCCCTGTGATCTCATAGGAACCGGTATTCTCATAGTCAGCCGACGCATACAGATCGTCGGATGCGCCGAGGTAGACGTAACTGCCCTCCCAGCGAGGTCCCCATTCATCTTCGATCGGGTTACCTTGTTCGTCGAGTTCCCGTACCGCATCGGCAGCGCCCGCCGTGAAGCGGACACCCTCCACCTCCAAGTACATACCGTGATACCTGAAATCGCGGCATGTAAAAACACCGGCCTTGCTCGTTTCCGTACCTCGCTTGATCAAGGTGGCGGTACCATACACATTCTGTAACCGCGGTGTGTGGATCTCAACCTCCCGTACGCGGACAGATGCGGTGATCCGCACCTGTCCTTCAAACTGCGTATCGATCCGCAGAGTGCCACCGCAAGTGTAGGGGGTGTTGTCCGGTCCATACCAGGTATTGTCGTCCCCGGTCACGGTATCCGTTGAGAGGATCGGCAGGGAGATCAGCAGCCCCTGACCGAATTCATCATTATTCAGGTGGAGTTCATTGCCACCCAGATCAATGCAGGCGATCTTGTTGAACAGCTCATACTCTGCCGAGGTATCCGTGGAAGCATCAAAGCCGTTGTATAGGTCGTTGCTGTCCGCAGAAACCGCATTGATATCTCTTACATCGATATGGAAATGGGACGGATCCCGGTCTTCCTCCTGTTCATCGAGGATGTGCCGTTCGGCATCCAGAGAAATCTTGTAGGCGAATTCGTAGCCTGGTGTTATGGGATCGAGTTTCTTACTCTCTTCCTCATTATCTTCAATAGTATCGCCCTCCAGATACCCGCTTGCCTCAAAATTGCGGATCAGTTCCGCCACCTTGGTGAAGCTGTCGGTGTAGACGCGCTCACGTTCCACGACCGTTTCCAGCCAGGTATCTCCCCAGTTTTCCACATATCCCAGGGCAGGACTTTCATCATTGTCACCTGTTGCCGCTTCATAGATCGTCACGACGATGCCGCCCTCGGGGGTATCGTTATCCTCGCCGCAAAGGCCCACGGTACTCCATTC
>JAFXTJ010000034.1 GCA_017535945.1 Lachnospiraceae bacterium | reverse complement strand
CTCGCGATCCTCACCTGGGTGCTGAATGTGCCTTTCCTGATGTTCGCGTTAAAGATGAAGGGACATTTCTTTGTGATCCGTTCCGTCTATGCCATGACGGCCTTTGCGGTCGCGATCGGATTCTTTGAGACGACACCCGCCGTCACGGACGATCATCTGCTGGCGGTCACCTTTGGCGCGCTGATCCTGGGCGTGGGCGTCGGTCTGGTCCTGCGCTACGGCGGATGCCTGGACGGGACGGAGATCGTGGCCTCCGTTCTCACCAAGAAGCTGCACCTCCCCATCGCGCGTCAGGTCCTGATGTTCAACATCGTTCTCTACCTCGTAGTCGGTGTCCTCTACACCTGGAACAGAGGGCTGTATTCCATCCTCACCTACGTGCTGGCGAGCATCATTATCACCCGTGTGGAGGAGGGCTTTGACGCGCTGCGCGGCTGCATGATCTTCACCCATGATGATGTGCAGGAGATCAAGGACCGCATCTACAATGAGCTGGGCAGGACCTGCACGGAATGGAACACTTCCGGCTACATCGGCGGCGAAAACAATGCGCTCTATGTTGTTATCAGCCGCTTTGAGCTCAGGCAGCTCAGGGATATCGTCGATGATTACAACTGCTTTGTGGCGGTCAACGAGATCGACGAGATCATCGGCAGACATATCAAGGCTACGGTCTGAGGAGGATCCATGAAGAACAGTCACTGGATCATTTTTGATATGGACGGCGTGATCTTTGACTCGGAACGGGCCTGTCTCTCCTGCTGGGAGGAGATCGCTG
Organism: Lachnospiraceae bacterium; assembly: GCA_017535945.1. Taxonomy (GTDB): domain Bacteria; phylum Bacillota; class Clostridia; order Lachnospirales; family Lachnospiraceae; genus Butyrivibrio. The sequence continues at coordinate 11,982 of JAFXTJ010000034.1, read as the reverse complement.
AGGAGTACGGGATGAGCGGGATCGAAGAGGTCTTCCGGCGTTGTATCGGTACCAATCACGCGCAGACGGCAGACATCGTGGAGGAGGCGTATGCGGCTGTACTGGGAGAGGGGATCGCGGAAAAACTGTTAAAGGAAAGCTCCCGCCGCTTTCATGCCAGATACGACGGCGGCCATATGCCGGTAAAGCCCGGGGCGAGAGAACTCCTGACGCTCCTTAAGGACCGCGGGATCCCGCTGGGACTTGCGTCTTCGACACGCAGAGCCTCTGTGGAAAAGGAACTCGGCGAATCGGGCCTGCTCGATTTCTTTGACAGCATCACCGGCGGCGATGCCGTCAAAGTGAGTAAACCCGATCCGGAGATCTATCTGCTGGCCGTGGAGGCGCTCGGTGCCGATCCGGCCCGTACCTGGGCCATCGAGGATTCCTATAACGGGATCCGTTCCGCGCATGCGGCGGGGCTGCGTCCCGTCATGATCCCGGATATCATACCGCCCGATGAGGAGATGCGCCGCCTCAGCGAAGTGATCTGTGCGGATCCGGCTGAGGCGGGCAGATATCTGATCGGTCAGATCTTCGGCACGTAAGCTTTTGTCTGCTCAGGAGGCCAGACCGAGCCCCCGCAGCACGCGCCGTTCCACCTGGCGGATCCGGGCAGGTGCTGTCCCGAGAACGGCCGCGGTCTCCTCGTAACCCAGCTTCCTCTCACCGTCGAGACCGTGGAGATGCTTCATGACCTCGCGATCCCTGCCGCTTAAGGTGGACAGGGCATTGCGGATGATGGCCAGGGTCGCGGCATCCGCATCCGCTTCCGGGGTCGTCTCTTTTGCGAGCTCCTCGAGTTCTTCGTAGTCGTCATGCACGGCTTTCAGATCTGCCCCGGTGTCATAGCAGGCACCCATCATAGCGGCGGAGCGGGCCTTGCGCGCGCCGGAGACCATGGAGGAGATCACGTCGTAGTTGAGCGCCGCGCCGTAGCTGTCGTTCTCATAGCGCACCGCACGGGAGGCGGAGACACCGAAACGGCTGGCAACCTGTACCGCATCGATGTTGGCGCCCAGGAAGATGAACTCCCAGTGGTTCTTCTCTTTCTTCTTTTCCACCATTTTGCGCACCTTATCATAGGTGTATCTGCGGCTCGAATTCTCCATGCCGTCGGTCGTGATGACAAAGAGCGTCTTTTCCGGCCGCTCCTCCTCCGGCAGCGCCTTGTGGAGATGACCGATGTGCCTGATGGCGGCGCCGACCGCATCCAAAAGCGCCGTGCAGCCGCCGACCGAATACTCCCTGTCCGTTAAGGGCTTCACCTCGGCGACCGGCACGCGGTCGTGCAGGACCTCGGAGCCGTCACTGAAGAGCACCGTGGAGAAAAGCGCTTCGCCGGACTCCTTCTTCTGCTTTTCCAGCATGGCGTTGAAACCGCCGATCGTGTCGGACTCCAGTCCGGACATGGAACCGCTGCGATCCAGAATGAACACCACTTCCGTCAGATCCTTTTTCATTGATTCGCCCTCGCTTTCTTTGAGATCGTCGGCGGTTGATCCCGCCGTTTGTCCTGTTGAGGACACTCTATCACGCGGCGCAAAAAAACAGGTCGCCCGGCAGGCGACCCTGAAAAAAGATCATCATCACGCCGCGGAAGCGGCACGGAAAGCGGGTTTTTCAGTTGATCAGACATTTGAGACCGTGGTCCTCGAGCTGGATGTCCAGTTCGATCATGTCGTAGATCCCGTTCTCGATGAAGTAGGAGAAGATGATATCCGTCATGTCGCTGGGAGAGAGCGCATAACCGGCGCGGGCCAGAAGATCGCGCGTCTCGTCGAGGTTCAGCTGCGCGCCCACGCACAGGCACATGGCGGTCATCTTGGTCGGATGGGCCTTGGGATTGTTCTTGATCTTGTTGAACGCCCGCTTGTCCACGATGGCGCGTTTGTAGACATCGACGTGGCTCATGCCTTTCTGTCCGATGAGATACATCAGATATTCGGAAAAGGTGTCCTCCAGGTGACGGACGCGCTCATTGAGCCGTGATTCGTGTGTTTCGTCAAAGGCTGCGGAGGCGATGGTGGAGATCTCTTCGCACGCGTCAACGCCGGACGCTTCATCATCGAACGCTTCGGGGAGCGCGTTATCCATGGGGACCGCTTCGGATTTCCTCGCTTTTCTTCCGTGCCCCGGGAAGGGACTGCCCGTGTCGGTCCTGCCGGCTTTGGAGGGCGCGGGTGTTTCGATCCTGGATGACTGCGCGGCATGCATGCCCATGGCACCTGCGAAATTATGGAACAGGCCGCCGGAGGGATGTCTGCTCTTTTCCAGTTCGTGATCCAGAGCCTCACCGGCCCGCCGGTAGGCATCATAGCCTGCCTCGCCCGGATGCAGCGATCCGAAATGCGCGTCGCCGTATTCCTCCTCGCGTTTTTCGTCCACATAATGATGATCGATGTAGGCTTCGAGTTCCGGGTAGATCCGGCGGCCGAGCTCGGTGGCGCGGGTGCCGAAGACGACGAGATAAACGGTGAGATCATGGTTGAGGAGATACGAGTTGATCTCATCGACCGCAATGCGCAGACCTTCCTCCTGCGGATAGCCGAAGGATCCGGTGGAGATGAGCGGAAAAGCGATCGATGAGAGCTGCAGTTCTCCTGCGATGCGCAGACTGCTGCGGTAGCAGTTCCTGAGGCGTTCCTCTTCACCGCTTTTGCCGTCGATGTAGACGGGGCTCACCGCGTGGATGATGTAGCGGGCGGGCAGATCAAATCCCGGCGTGGCGGCGGCTTCTCCCTCTTCGAGCACGCCGATCGCAAGCCTTGCGGCGATCAGTTCCTCCGCGCCTGCGGCTTTATGGATCGCGAGATCGCAGCCGCTGCCGACTTCTTCAAAACGCTCCGCCGGAATGCTCGAAGCTGTGTTGACGATGGCGTCACAGGGCATCTTTGTGATATCATTTCTTACGATCTTTAAGGGCATAAGGGTTCTCCATAGTGTATAATGACGATGTCAGGATTCCTGACAGCATTCTACCATGGATCGGCAGCAGATGGAAACCGGAGGGGGATCGGTCGGATGAACGGAAAGATCGCGCTGAATAAAACGCACCTGCAGCTGATCGCCATCGTCGCGATGGTGATCGATCATATGGCATGGGCTTTTCTCGATTTCCGGACAGTGCCGGCCCAGATCATGCATATTGCGGGACGTCTCACCATCCCGATCATGTGCTTTTTCATCGCGGAGGGCTTCCGGAAGACACGGGCGCTGCGCAGCTATATCAGCAGGGTGGCGACCTTTGCGATCGTCTCCGTCATTCCGTTCTGGGTGTTCTTTCATGAGGAGTACGGCTACCGGCAGAACATCCTGTTTGACCATCTGTTAAGCCTCCTGATCCTGACGGTTCTGGAGAGCCGTTCCCTGGACCGGTGGCAGAAGGGGCTTCTCGTCACATTGCTGCTGATCGTCAGCCTGACGGTCGGCGGCTGGCCGGTCACGCCGGCGCTGTTCACGCTCGCGTTCTATTACGGCAGGACATTTCGCGAGAAAGCAAAATGGTTTATCGGGATCAACCTGCTGACGGTCCTGGTTCTCTCGATACTGGCCGGACTCAATCAGGTCTACTCTTTTTCGTCGCTTGACTGGACCTGGTATGACCGGTTCTACCTGCTGGGATTCATGCTGGCGCTGCCGGTCATCGCGTGCTACAACGGGGAGAAGGGGAAGATGCTCACAGGCAGATATTTCTTCTATTTTTTCTACCCGGCACATCTGCTGCTCCTGGCTTTTATCAGATATCTGGTATCCGGCGACGTGGACGTGCATGATGTCTACGTGTGGTTCCATGTTATCTGTCTGCTGCTCGTGCTGATCATGCTTGTGGCCATCTTCCGGAGCGGAGCGAGCAGGATGCAGTCGGCGATCGTCATGTTCCTGGTCTTCGAGAGCTTCTATGTCGTCGGCTTCATCGTCGAGCTGCTGGCCTCTGAAGTGGAGACTCTGTACATGGCGGGCGCGATCGAATATTTCGGCGAACTGCTCATGCTCATCGCAGTGGTGCTCTTTGCCTCGGAGTGCGGCCGGATCCGGTTCCCGATGTTCCTCTATGCCGCACAGATACTGGCGGCCCTCGCACTGGTATATACGATCATCCGCAGCCCCGAGACGGGCTTTTTCTACAGCACGATCCGGACGTCCGTCGTGAACGGACATATCAAACCGGAATATGTCCATGCGACCGGGTATTATCTCTCCGTCCTGTACATCGTCGTTGTGATCGCGGAGCTGCTGGTCATCATGATCAACAGCCTCGCGCGCGGATCCATGCTTGAGAAGAAGAGAGTGGGCATGATCCTGGCGGCGTCCATGTTCATCTGGATCCCCTATGCGATCACACTGACCGGCATCACGGGAGGCTATGAGATCCCGGGACTCGGTGTCGTCGGAGCGGGTGTGTTCCTGTCCCTGTGCTTCATGAAGTACGGCACGCTGGATTCCGTGGCGATCGCCAGTGAGAATGCGCTCGAAAAGGCCGGAGAGGGCGTCATCATCATCGATGACAGACGCGTCGTGACCTTTACGAACGCACTGGCGGAAAGGATTCTGGGGAATGATTCACTGATCAACACGCACGCCGAGAAGAACGCGAGCATCCGCGAGATCCTGGAAGGGGACACTTCGGAGTTCCACTGCGATGACAGGGTCTATGAGGTTAAAGTCGAGGAGTTAAAGCATGCCTCCCTGATCCAGGGCTACACCATCTGGTTCCTGGATGCGACGGAACACAGGGAGCAGCTGGATGAGGCGGAGAGCATGGCCTACCACGATGCGCTGACAGGCCTCTATAACAGGAGACAGTTTGAAAAGCTCGTCGAGCAGGAGATCGCCGAAAAACGGCCGGGGACGCTCGTCATCTCCGACATGGACAATTTCAAAGCCATCAACGATACCTACGGCCATCGCCGCGGAGATCAGGTGCTCACGGACTATGCGGAGATCCTGCGGCGTTATCCGGAAGCGCTCCTCTATCCCTGCCGGATCGGCGGCGACGAGTTCATGTTCTACCTCCGCGGTGTGACCGAACAGCCGCTGGTAGAAGAAGTCCTTTCAAAGATCAAGAACGAATTCGCCGGGAGATTCCGCGACGGCAAGGTCAAATGCACCCTCTCCATGGGCGCCGTCATCAATGACAACATCGACGAGCAGATGGACTTCGCCAGCATGTACCGCGCGGCGGACAAGAAGCTGTACACCGCCAAGGAGAACGGCAAGAATACGTTTGTGCTGTGAGACATTTTTAATCCGGCAGAGGACCGGCACCTGTGTCCCGGCAGGTGACAATATGCGGATTTTCTGATACCATAATTCCATATGGATTCATGAACGTGCGCTTCTTCTTTACCGATATGCTGTCATTCGTGCGTGCCGTCCGGGCGTCAGCGGAGCGGGATTATATGTCCGGCTGGACTCTGGAGGGGCTGGACACCGTCAACCTGCATGATGTCAGTGCCGGGAAGTACGGCGGAAACCTGAGCCTGAGAGGGAGTCGTGGATGTCTGGTACAACGAATACAAAAAGGGCGGCCACATCCTGATCTATGATCTTGAGAAATACCGCGTAGTGAGCAAAATGAAGAGTTCGAGCGCAAGATCGGCCGTGTGAGGGCCCTGCTGGCGGAGAAGCACACGCATGTGGCCATCGGATACTCCTATGCGGAGACCGGTGATGACGATTTCAATGCCCGCAGGATCGAAGCGGATAACCGGATGTATGACGAGAAGCGCAGATTCCACGGGGATGGAAAGCTGGACGGATAAGACACAGACATGCGACAAGGACCTGAGATCCATAAAGAAACGGAGGAGAGAACATGAATGAGCGTATGAGCAAGAGAATGATCCGGTTGACCGGCAGGATCGTCCGCATGGTGTTGCTGCCCATGGCAATGCTTGCGGCGCTGGTGATCCTGCGTCCCATGGCGGCCCATGCCGCGGGGATGATCACCTATGTCGATATCAATGGGGAGGAGCAGGAGCAGTTATGTGAGATCGTGACCGATACCACGGTTCAATTGGACGGTTGGTATGCGGTCACTGAGGATGTGACCATCAACGAAAGAATCCTTATGAAGAGGAATGCGAATGTTCACCTCATTCTTTGTGACGGGGCGACCATCACGGCCCCCATGGGGATCACAGTTAACGACAATCAAAGTCTGACGATTTACGGCCAGAAGGAGGGGACCGGAAGCCTGGTGGCCCGGACCTGGTTTCAAGCCACTGCGGCAGCGATCGGTGCTGAGAGCTCGGAGGGATGCGGGGAGATCACCATCAATGGCGGCAGGGTCACTGCGACCGGCGGTGGCTACGGAGCCACGGCGATCGGCGGCAACGAGAATAGCCAATGCGGGAGATTTACGATGAACGGCGGTTTTGTCAAGGCGACCGGCGGAGAGGGTGGTGCGGCCATCGGCGCAGGACGGTATGGGGGTTTTGACCAAATCATGATCAACGGAGGCACGCTGCAGGCCATCGGCGGGATTGATACATTTGACGGTCAGAAGCCGCATTTTGGCGCATTTAAATCCCAGCCTGTGATCGCCCGCGGGATCAGGGTCTATGTGGGCAATGATACGACCAAAGTTCAATCGGTGGATTATAAAAGTCTCGACGATAAGACTTTTACGCAGAATGTCATGAATTTCGTGGATTTCCAGGAATTTGAGACACGAGATAATCCGGTATCGATCGAAAGTATCTTTTTTGCCACCGAACCCTGTAAAAAGCATGATTACACCTGGATAGAAGATACCAAAAAGTGGCAGTGCAAATACTGTTGTAAAGAGGCCGACTCCTTGGTGAATCTTGGTTACATTGACGAGGCGGGAGATCCCGCGACCGCTGAGCATGCAATGGTGTTACCCGCTATATCCGCAGAGAGCGACGAAACCCTTACGCTGGGCGAAGCGGGCGTGGAGACCTGGTGTGCGGTCAATCAGGACGCGACCATCGCGTCCAGGATCACTGTGGAGGGGAATGTTCACCTCATTCTTTGCGACGGGGCGACCCTCACGGTTCCTCAGGGGATCACCGTTGAGGGGGATACCGGTCTGACGATCTACGGACAGGAGAAGGGAACCGGGAGTCTGGTGGCCAAGACCGGTTTTATGGATAACCGGGCAGCGATCGGTGTCTGTAATACCGCTGCCCTGTATTCCACCCCTTATTCCTGCGGCGATATCACCATCAACGGCGGCAGGATCACGGCTACCGGCGGCTTTTACGGTGCTGCGGCGATCGGCGGCAATGAGCAATCCAGGGGAGGCTCTTTGACGATCAACGGCGGCTTTGTCAGGGCGACCGGCGGAGAGAGCGGTGCGGCCGTCGGAGCCGGCAGGTACGGCACCTTCGATGAGATCCGGATCAACGGCGGTATCCTGCAGGCGATCGGCGGGATCAATACGGAAAGCGGTCAAGTGCCGTATCATAAGGCGTTCAGGAGCGCTCCGGAAATCGCTGAAGGACTCAGGGTCTATGCGGGCAGTGACACGACCGGCGTGGAAGAGGTGGACTATAAAGCAAACGGCGACAAGACCTTTACGCAGGATATCATGCAGTTCGTGGAACTGATGGATGCAGAGGATCGGACCGGCCTCACGGACGATATCTTTGTGGTCGTCGAACCTTGTGAAGATCATGAATACATCTGGAGCGAAGATGATCATGTGTGGCGGTGCAAATACTGTGATGCAGAGGAATATGGCCCCATCCCGGTTGCGTACACAGACAGGGAGGGAAATACTGCGACCGCTCAGGATGTACAGATGATACCGGGCTCGAGTGATGAGGATCTCATCCTGGGGGAAGCGGGCAAAGAGACCTGGTATGCGGTGGTCGGAGATTCGGTGATCGCCCACAACATCTTCCTGGAGGGAGATGTGAATCTCATCCTGTGTGACGGGAAGAAGCTGTCCGGCTGCGCCCTGATCGTGGGGCAGCAGGATCAGAAAACACTGCCGAGCCTTACGATCTATGGTCAGGAGAAACAGACCGGTAAACTGGAAGCCGGGGGCTGCGGGCAGGATTCCGCCGCGATCGGCAGCTGGTGCTATGCGGCGACCGGTGATATCACGATCCTGGGCGGCCGGATCTCTGCCACCGCTGACGGCGGCAATGCCGGGATCGGCGGCGGCACGGGCAGCTGGGGCGGCCATGTCACGATCCTGGGCGGCATGGTCACGGCGTCCGGTTACCGCGCGGTGGGCAACGGCCGGGGCGGATCCGGCTGTAAAGTTACCCTGTCGGATGAACTGGCTGTAGTCGATGGCGGCCTCAACAGGAAGAAGGCGGTGATCGATACTCCGGTTCCGTATATCGATGCGGAAGGGCAGAATAAGCTGTGCACGGCGGGCCGGCCTTTTGCGGATTATGACGAGAATGAACTGTCTTTCGGGACCGCAGGCGAAGAGAACTGGTATTATGTCAAAGGGAACATACAGATTGACAAACTATGCTTCCTGTACGGCGACGTGCATCTGATCCTCTGTGACGATGCGAAGCTTTTGATCAACGGGAGCCTGGTGGTCAATCAAGGCAATTCCCTGACGATCCATGCTCAGGAGAACGGGACCGGTGCACTGGAGGTGCATAACACCAGTGGACCGGTTGCGATCGGGAGCTGGTCCTGGAACCAGCTCGGGACTGTCACGATCCTGGGCGGTCAGATCACGGCGATCAGCGAGGACGGATCGTCGGCCGGGATCGGCGGCGGAACTTCTAACGGTTTCGGAGATGACGGAATGGGCGATGATCCCTGTATCTATCTCTACGGCGGTACGATCACGGCGCAGGGGGACGACTGCAATGCGATCGGAAACGGTCACGGCGGAGCGGGGATCCGTGTCGTGTGCGGACATATGTGCGTGACAGACGGCGGTCTTGATCAGTACACGGTGGCACTGGAAGCGTGCCAGGTGACAGACAGAGAGGCATATTTAAAGGATACGGACACCTTTGGCTTTAAGTGCGCGGAATGCGGCTGGGAGTATGAGGAGGAGTCCGCCAAACTCTCGGTCTCGCGTTCCTATGCCGCAGAGACAGGGCTCACCCTTACGGCGGCACTCACCGGTGAACTGGAAGGAGTGACCTATCAGTGGTACCTGGATGACGGCGGTTTTGGTGAGATCGAAGGCGCAACGGATCCGGTCTATGTCATCGAACACCCCGAGAATGAGTCAGAGGCCCGGATCTATCGGGTCGAAGCGACATACGGCGGCGTTACCGCACAGTGTGAGTACACTGTGCAGCATATCCATCAGTTTGATCTCGTGGCCGACGGGGCTGTGCTCAGAGCGGTCTGCAGGGAGGAAGAGGACGGATACTGTACTCTGCCGGAGCGCACGGTGGCGCTGACCCTGTGCGCCCCGGTCTATGACCGGTATTCGGGGTACTGGGAATGGGGGTTGAATGATTATTATGCCTCCTTTGACGGTGCGGAGGAGTTTTGTTCGGTGACAGGACTGTCTGTCGATCCCGATGATATCCTGTATGCGGGAATCGGATTCACGGACTATGCCGAGTCGAATGTCGCTCCGGAGAAAGCAGGGACCTATACGGCATCGTTCAAGATCGCAGACAAGACGATCAAGGTGGACTACACGATCCGGAAGGCGCTCCTCACCGTAACGGCCAACGACTGTGAGATCACCTACGGCGATGAGCCGGACAATGACGGGGTGGAGTTTGATGGGTTTGTAGGCGGAGATTTTGAGGGTAACCTTAGTGGCGAACTGACCTTTACCTATGACTACAGAAAGTACGGCAATGTGGGTACCTATACCATCACTCCCTCCGGGTTTGCAAGCTCCGATTACAACTTCCGCTATGTGAGCGGCAAACTGACGGTCAAGCCCAAAAAGCTGGGGATCCTGTGGGACGGTAAGCCCGTACATGAGTGGGACATTGCCGATATCAGTGTGACATACAACGGGCATGCCCAGGCTCCGGTCGCGACCCTGTCGGGTGTCGTCAACGGGGATGAGGTAAGCCCTGTGGTCCGGTACGGCGATGAGGGGCAGTCGATCGATCCCTCGGATCTTATCTATCCGGGATCTACCAGAGCCGGGGTGTCGGGACTTACGGGGGCTAAGGCCGCGAACTACAGCTGCGATACGGGATGGACGTGTAACTATACCATCGAAAAAGCGACCCTTGCCGATATCAGTGTGAACAGGACATACAATGCATCGGATCTGCCGGAAGAAGGGGAAAAGATCGATCTGAATGCGCTGCTGCCGGAGAATAACAGGGCAGAATACTGGAATCTGGATCTTTCTTATGATACGGAGTTGTTCATTGGCGAACCGTCAGTATCCGATGAAGGGATCCTCTCTTTCACGCTCAATCCCGATTCCGGGGATCCCGAGGGGGATCTCAGGATCGCTGCGAGCAACATCAACTACTATAAGGGCGGGAACGAATCAGAAAAACTGTATGTGACGGTCCATGTGAAGCTCAGCAAGCTCGTCCTCTACGAGCAGCTCAGCCGCACGAACAGAGTGTTGCGTGATACCCGCACTGTCGCAACGGATAAGAGCTTCACCCTCGTACCCGGGTTTGCGGAGGGCGCCGTGACCAACACGCGTGTGGTCTGGACGAGCTCCGATCCGGATGTGGCAGCTGTCACGCAGGACGGTAAGGTCACCGGCAGGAGCAGGGGGACTGCGACGATCACGATCAACAGTGAGGAGGATTATGAAGGTATTCTGGCTTCCTGCGAAGTGACGGTGGTCGATCCCGCCACGGAGCTTACGCTGGATCAGAAGACCGTCAATCTCGGGATCGGAGAGCATGTGCAGATCAATGCGGATCTCCTGCCGCTGACTGCTGACCGCCGGCTTGTGTGGACATTGGATGATAAGAAAGATGTTATCGGGGCAGGCGGATTTGTCGTGTCACCCGATACGATGAGTGTCGTGATCACGGGCAATAAAGCCGGAACGGCCAGATTCACCGCCGCGACCGCGGACGGCAGCAACAAGAAGGTTACCTGTATCGTCAATGTGGGAAATGCGGTTCCCAATTTCGGCATCGCCGGCAGAGGAGATGCAACCAGTGTCGCGGTGGGCAAGACACTCAACATGATCCCGAACTGGGGTACAAACAAGCCCAAAAATGAAGGTCTGATCTGGACAGTCGCAACGACAAGCGGGCAGAAGACGGCCGCCTCCGTCAACGAAAAGGGCGTTCTCTCCGGTCTGGCGGAGGGACGGGTCGTGGTGACGGCCACGAGTGTGGCAAACCCTGAAAAGACTGCAACCCGCACGATCGATGTCTATGTGCCTGTTGCGAGTGCCAAGCTCAATGCGGCCACCGCCACCGTAAGCCGCAGTGCGGACGCCAATCCGTTTGTGCTGACGGCACTTGTCACGCCGGCGGTAAAAGGTATGCAGGCCACGGGAGAAACGATCGGCACGAGACCGACTGTCAGTTATGCGGTCGATCCGGCTTACGCGGATGTTCTGTCTGTGAGCCCGAACGGTGAAGTGCGTGTCATCGGCGGCACCAGCAGCATAAAGAACATCAAGGTCACAGCAACGGTCAAGGGGTACGGCTACAGCAGGAATCTTGACTGCAAGGTGAATGTTGTTGATGGCTATGCGCTCAAGAATATAAAGCTTACCGAGAGGACCCTGAACCTGGGCGAGGGCAATGCTGCGACCCTTACGGCTGCCGCGGATCCGGTCAACGCGGACGGAGATCTCTCTCTCGTCTGGGAGAGCAGCGATCCTTCCATTGTGACGGTGGATAACGGCCGGGTGGTGGGCATTAAGGCCGGGAAAGCCGATGTCACGGTCAGAACCGCTGCCGGTGTGCCGGGGAAGAACGGGACGGTCGTGTATCCGCAGGCGGTCTGCAAGGTGACTGTCAAGCCCAGCGTGACCGGTGTGGCGTTCACGAATGCGGATGATCTGAAAAACAGGAAGCTGGCGACAGG
>JAFXTJ010000005.1 GCA_017535945.1 Lachnospiraceae bacterium | reverse complement strand
GGAAATACAGGAGAAGCTCTCACAGATGGACTGGGACGCGATCCTGGAACTGGTGAAGAACAGGTGAAGAAGAATGCAGCAGGCGACCGTCAGGCTCTACGATGAAGATGCCTATCTGAATGAATTTGAGGCCCGCGTCCTCTCCTGTGAGGAGACGGCGGGCGGGTTTGCTGTTGTGCTCGATCGGACCGCCTTTTTCCCGGAGGCCGGCGGACAGACACCGGATCGCGGGGAGATCACGGACGGCGCGGGGGCGCATGTGCGTGTCCTCGATGTGCAGATCGACGAGACGGCAGGCGTCATCACACATGTGACGCACGGGGCACTTGCACCGGGCAGCACGGTGACTGGGCGGATCGATGCCGCGCACCGTTTTGACAACATGCAGCAGCATACCGGCGAGCACATTTTCTCCGGACTGATCTGCGCGGCACACGGCTGCAATAATGTGGGCTTTCATCTGAGCGATCAGACGGTCACGATGGATTACGACCGCGCGGTCTCCGCGGAGGAGATCGCAGAGATCGAGGCGCGCGCCAATGAAGTGATCTGGCGCGATCTGCCCGTGATCTGCGCGTTTCCGTCGGATGAAGAACTGGCGGGGCTTGATTACCGCAGCAAGAAGGAACTCTCCGGCCGGATCCGGATCGTGACGATCCCGGATGTCGACGTGTGTGCCTGCTGCGCACCGCATGTGCGCCGGACCGGCGAGGTCGGTCTGTTAAAGGTGCTGGCCCTGCAGAATTACAAGGGCGGGATCCGGGTCACGATCGCCTGCGGAGGACGTGCTCTGCGGGAGCTGTCGGAAAATCGCAGGATACTCACGGAGATGGCGAGAGAGATGTCCACCGCGCCGGAGGAGGTGCCGGCGCATGTGGCGAAGCTTAAGGAGGAACTATCCGCCGCGAAGGGCAGGGCATCGGCGCTTGCCGGTTCCCTGCTCATGATGCGGCTGGAGGCGGAGGATCCGTCCGGATCTGCCGGACTGCTCACCGTTTTTGACGGGGCGACCGATCCGGGGAGCGCCAGACATGCCCTGGATGCCTGGATGGACAGCCACGCCGGCCTCTGTGCGATCTTCACGGGGAGCGACGCGGACGGCTGGAATTATCTGGCTGGCGCGGGACGCCTCGGGGAAGCGGATGCAAGGGAGGTCGCGCAGACACTGAAAGCCGCTTTCGGCGCCAAGGGCGGCGGCAGCAGGGAAATGGTGCAGGGACGTGTGCAGAGCGCAGAGGCGGAGATCCGCCGTGCGCTGCAGAAGGAGGGAATATGAGGATCGGAACGGGTTATGATGTGCACAGGCTGGCAACGGGACGCAAACTCATCCTGGGCGGCGCGGAGATCCCCTTTGAAACGGGACTGGACGGCCACAGCGATGCGGATGTGCTGCTCCATGCGATCATGGATGCGCTGCTGGGCGCGGCGGCACTCGGCGATATCGGCCTGCTCTTCCCGGATACCGATGATAAGTATCTCGGCGCTTCCAGTCTGGAACTGCTCCGCGAGGTCGGACGCGTCCTGAAAGGCGAAGGCTACACGATCGGCAACATCGATGCCACGGTGATCGCACAACGCCCGAAGCTGCGCCCCTACATCGACACGATGCGATGTAACATCGCCGGGGCGCTCGATCTGGAGATCAGCCGTGTCAGTGTCAAAGCCACCACGGAGGAGGGCCTCGGCTTCACGGGCAAAGGACAGGGAATCGCAGCACAGGCCGTGTGCCTGTTGAACTGATCCGAAAAGTGATCGAAAAAGACTTTGAAAGCGGAAAAATGATACACATAACGCGCTGCGACCACCTTTGCGAAACAATTAACTAAAAACCAAACACCACAAACGGAGAAATGCCATGAAGATCTTAAATACACTCAGCAAACAGAAGGAAGAATTCAAGCCGCTCGAACCGGGCCATGTGTCCATGTACGTCTGCGGCCCCACGGTCTACAATTTCATCCATATCGGCAACGCGCGCCCGATGGTCTTTTTCGACACCGTGCGCAGATATTTCCTCTACAAGGGATACGAGGTTAACTATGTATCCAATTTTACCGATGTAGATGATAAGATCATCAAGCGGGCCCTGGAGGAAGGTGTGGACTCCGCGGTGATCTCCGCCCGTTATATCGAAGAGTGCAGAAAGGACATGGTCTCCCTGAACGTGATGGAGGCGACGGTCCATCCCAAAGCCACGGAGGAGATCGGCGGCATGATCGACATGATCGAGACGCTCATGGACAAGGGCTACGCTTACCGGGCGGAGGACGGCACGGTGTACTACCGCACGCGGAAATTCCCGTACTACGGCAAGCTCTCCCATAAGAATCTGGATGACCTGCGCAGCGGTGAGCGCTCGATCCTCGTGACAGGAGAGGAGCAGAAGGAGGATCCGCTCGATTTCGTCCTGTGGAAGCCGAAGAAGGAGGGCGAGCCCTACTGGGAATCCCCCTGGTGCGATGGCCGGCCGGGCTGGCACATCGAGTGCTCGGTGATGAGCAGACGCTATCTCGGCGAGCAGATCGACATCCACGGCGGCGGTGAGGATCTCATCTTCCCGCACCATGAGAATGAGATCGCCCAGTCCGAGGCAGTGAGCGGAAAAGAGTTTGCCCGCTACTGGATGCACAACGCGTTCCTCAACATCGACAATCACAAGATGTCCAAGTCCGATGGCAATTTCTTCACGGTCCGGGATATTCTCGCGAAATATGAAGGCAGAGTCCTGCGGCTCTTCCTGCTCTCCGCGCACTACCGCAGTCCGCTGAATTTCAGCGATCCGCTGATGGAGGCGGCGAAGAACTCCCTGGAGCGCATCATCAACTGCGCGGAGAACCTGACCTACCGTGCGGAGCATACACAGACGGAGGGCTATGCGGAGGGCGAACAGCAGATCGCGGACGGCGCGGACAAATACCGTGCGCAGTTCGAGAAGGCGATGGACGATGACTTCAACACGGCCGATGCGCTCGCCGCCGTATACGAGCTGGTGCGCTACATCAACACCAACACCTCCGAGACCTCTTCCCGCGCGCTGCTCGCGGATCTGAAGAAGCGCCTGACCACCCTGACCGACGTGCTGGGGCTGGATCTGACAGCCGCGAATGCCGCGGGGGACGCGGAAGAGGATGCCAGAGTCGAGGAACTCATCGCGCAGCGTCAGGCGGCCCGCAAGGCGAAAGACTTCGCGGAGGCGGACCGGATCCGCGATGAGCTGACAGCGATGGGAATCGTGCTGGAAGATACCCGCGAGGGCGTGAAGTGGAAGAGAGCATAAGAGGATACTCGCCGCTGCAGCTGGCTTTTCTCGGCGACGCGGTATTTGAACTCCTGGTCAGAGAACGCCTTGTGAGAGCGGTCGGCACGTCCGTCAAGAGCCTCAGCACAAAGAAGGCCCGGATCGTGAATGCCCATGCACAGGCGGAGCTCGCGAGAAGGATCGCGGACAGGCTGACGGATGAGGAGGCGGACATCCTGCGCCGCGGGCGCAACGCGCATCCTGCGACCATCGCGAAGAACCAGAGTGTCGCGGATTACCGGCTGGCGACCGGCCTCGAGGCCCTGTGCGGCTATCTGTATCTGACCGGACGGACAGAGAGGCTCAGGGAACTGCTGGAGGAGGATGCCGGCGACAAAAGCGGCGGAACGGCAGGAGAGGAACACGGAGAATGAGCATGAGACCGACAAGACCGCAATCTGACAGAAACAGGGGCAGGTATACGGTCCGTGACCGGGATCCCCGCAGCGAGGACCATGCGGAACCGGAAGCCGGATGCGGCGACGCGCTGCTCCTCGAGGGCAAGAACGCGGTGCGCGAAGCCTTTGCGGCCGGCACACCGATGCAGCGGATCTGGTTTTTAAAGAATGATGAGAAAGGTGCCCTCACGAGCCTGAAAAAGCAGGCGGCGGCGCAGGGGATCCCTTACAAGGAGGTCGACCGGGCCTCCCTTGACCGGATGAGCCGGACAGGCAGACATCAGGGTGTCATCGCACAGGCGGCGCCCATTGCCTGGTCGGAGATGGAGGATGCCTTTGCACTGGCCGGAGAGCGTGGCGAAGAACCGTTCCTCGTATTTCTGGACGGCATCGAGGATCCGCACAACCTCGGTGCCATCATCCGCACGGCGGAGGCGCTCGGCGCCCATGGCGTGGTCGTGACCAAGGACGGCAGCGCGCCCCTCACGGAAGTGGTGGTGCGTGCCAGTGCCGGCGCGGTTCATCACCTGCCCATCATCCGCGTCACCAATCTGACCCGCGAAATGGAGCAGCTGAAGAAACGCCCCATGTGGTTTGTCTGCGGCGATATGTCGGGCGAAGCGGCGTACGATCTGTCTCTCACGGGCCCCGTGGGACTCGTGGTCGGCAATGAGGGCAAAGGGGTTTCCCGCCTCGTCCGCGAGCACTGTGATCTCGTGGCTTCCATTCCCATGAAGGGGCAGATCGCGTCCCTGAACGCATCGGTCGCCATGGGGATCCTCACGGCGGAGATCGCCAGACAGCGCGCCCTCGCCGCTAGGAAAAACACAAAATGAGCGAATCCGACGACAGCCTGATCCTGCGTCTCAGGGACGGGGAAGAGAATATCACGGACGTGATCCTCAACAGATATAAGGATCTCGTGCGCTTCAAGGCGGCCTCCATGTATCTGCTGGGCGCCGACCGCGAGGATCTCATTCAGGAGGGCATGATCGGACTCTTTAAGGCGATCCGCGACTATGACGTGGGGCGCGATGCGAGCTTCGCCACCTTTGCGGAGCTGTGCGTCTCCCGGCAGATGTATTCCGCCGTGGAAGCATCGGGCCGCAAGAAGCACATGCCCCTCAACAGCTATATCTCCCTCTACAGCGAGGACGGGGAAGGTGAGAGTGCTGTGCAGGATCTGACGGCGCCTTCGCGGGATGACCCGGAGAAGCACTTTTTCGACAGAGAGAGCGAACGGGAGCTGGCTGAATGGATCGAAAGGGAACTCAGTCCGCTGGAGAAGCAGGTGCTCGATCTCACGATCATCGGCATGTCGGCTGCCGAGGCGGCCCGGATCCTTAACCGAAGCGAGAAATCCGCCGATAATGCATTACAGCGGGCCAGGGGCAAGATCCGGCGCTTCCTCGAGGAGAAGAAGCGCAAGAAGGAATGACAGACATCAGGCAGGAGGACGGGATATGACGAACGGAGATCTGATGAACGGCAGCATGAAGAACAGGATATTGATGGTGGCGGGAGCGGCCACGATTCTGTTCGGTACTGTCTGCGCAGGGGTGGTGTCCGGCGGGAGTCCGGAGAGCACCGTGCGCGCGGAGGCGGCGCAGGCGAAAGTCCCGACTCCTGATGATAACGGCGCCGAGTCGGTCCGAAGCGCTGTGGATTTTGATCATGAGCTGGATTCGTATGTGCCGAAGAAGGATCATTATAATTTCTATTTCACCTACAAGATCGTCCATCCGTGGTGGGACGCTGTGGCGCTTGGCATGGAGGAGGCGCAGCGGCAGTATCTGGACCGGGGGATCACCATCACCTATGAATATATGGCGCCGGACGCGGCATCGGCGGAGGATCAGGAGCAGAGGCTGATGGCCGCGCAGCAGGGGGATTATGATGTCATCGGCGTGGACGTCGCGGATGAAGAGGCCATTTCTCCGGTCCTGGACAGAATGGTACAGGAAGGATGCCGGGTCATGACCTTTTCGAGTTCGGATGCCGCTCCGGATTGCAAACGGATCGCCTATGTCGGGAATACGCATAATTATGAGGACGGCGCCGAACTGACGGAGGCGC
>JAFXTJ010000033.1 GCA_017535945.1 Lachnospiraceae bacterium | reverse complement strand
TGTCATGATGATCTGCGCCGCAATGAGCGCCAGGACCATAAGTCTCTTTTTCATCCCCATCCTTTCCGTTACCAGATCCGGTAGCTGCCGGATAATGCCAGATAGGCAAAAACCGCCAGACAGTTGTCGTAGTAGCGCCGCACACCTTTTCGAAGCGGCTGCTCCCAGAACCAGGAGACCCACTGTCTCGCGATCGCAAGATCTTCTGCGGATGCCGTCTCGGGATCCACCGCAAGTGCTCCCTGCGCGATCGTTGCCAGCAGTCCGTACGGGTGCAGCACCGTCCTGTCGATAGGCGTGCCATTGGTCTCGAAAACACTGCGGGTAGCCTCGAGCGGCGTGCCGAAGAATTTCATTATCCGAAGCGGCGCGGCATAGTGCCCCGCGTCCTTATGAAACCACTCCGCATCCAGACCGATATTGGCGGCCGTGCGGTAGGCATCGCTGTAGAAATTGCCGAAATACCCCCAGGGAAGCTTCTCCGTCTGCGGGGATCCGTCGAAAAGCGCATACTCTGCGGACAGCCCGGTTTCCGGATGACAGGCTTTGGTGAGATACGCTCTGCTGGCCCGGGCGGCTTCGGCGAAGAAGGCACGGTCCTCCTCATCCGCCCACAGGGCGAACAGTTCATAGAAATGCGGCAGATGATAGGAGGGGTCGGTGAAGTCGCAGCCCGGCACAAAGAGGATCTGATGGTTGTCATGGTTCCACATCGGCGCGCCGTCACGTCCGTCATAGCCCTTGTGGATGCATGCACGGAGGATCTTTTTCGCCTCCGTTTCGTAATCAAAGTTGCCTTCGCCGTTCCCCCAGCGGTGTGCCGCGAAGAAGAGGGCCATCGCGAAGAACTCCTCTCCGTCCGGTGCGGGACCGTGCGCGTTCTTCGTACCGTCGGTCTGACAGGACCATGCGAAGTATCCTTCGTTCTCGCCGTCCTCCAGATACATGTAAGTCTTCGCCCACTTCCAGATCCGGTCAAATTCCTCGTGCATGTCGAGCTGTACGCACATCATCATGCCGTAGCTCATGCCCTCGGTGCGTGCGTCATTGTTGCCGGTATCCGTCAGATACCCCATGTCGGCGCCGGCCTCGTGATAGATCCGTTCCTCCTCATCATAGAAGAAGGTGCGGACAACGGCATCGATCCGTGCGCGGATCTCCTCCCCGCTCTTGCCGATCTCCGCAAAAAGATTCCGGTATTTCTTATCTGAAAATGCCCCCATCTGTCTCCCCTCTTCCGGTCTGCTGTCCGCCTGTTGCTGCTGTGTCGTCCGTATCCGCGATCAGCGGCACATACCGTGTCCCGCCTTCATATTCTTCTTCCGTAAACAGATCCGACCTGTGGATCATCAGATCCGCAGGCGTCATCTCATATCCCCGCGCTTTGAAGAACTCACCGAACAGCAGGGACGGCTTTACGTGATCCTTGCTCCCCGCATGGAGCAGCAGCCGCGCAGTCCCGTCCTCCAGTATCTCATAACGGTGGATGAGCGGCTTCAGATCGATCTGCTGCTCTCCCTTTTTCGTCTTTTTTATCGTGAGGATCTTCTCCTGCGCAAAAAAATCACCAAGTGCTATTTTACAGGAAGTCCGGGCAAGAGGCAAATCTTTTTCTTCTCCGCCGAAAAGACGCATCACCACCGGTTCCCGGATCGTGATATCGTAGCTCGCCGCAGCGATCACCGTCATGGCACCGGTATAATGCTCCGGCAGCCGCATGCAGGCGATTGCCGTGATCCCCTCATGCATCACACGGTTTAATGACGCGACGATCTCATCGGGCGATACCTGACTTACAAGGCTGATATCCATATATTCTCCGCCGGAGGTCGCTCCGACGGACAGCGGCAGCGCAAAGGCCATGATCTGGTGCGGGGAATACCCTTCGGAATATCGGATCGGCAGACCTGCCCTGCGGACGGCCTTCTGCATATAGCGCATCACATCCAGATGTCCGACGAAACGGACCGGACCGAGCTTGGTGAGTTTGACTCTGTAATCAAAGAAATCACTCATGATCTGCCTCCGTGCCCGTACGGGGCATCAGACAGACACCGGTCCCGAAGACGCCAGCTCCGCATCCCAGGCAGCGCTGCCTGCAATTGGCGCTTTTCTCGGAAGCCTGCGCGGCGTGCCATTCCCGGAGCAGATAATTCTTGCTCACTCCCATGTCAATGTGATCCCAGGGGAAGATCTCGTCGTCCGCACGCACACGGGCCGTGTAGAAGAACGGATCGATCCCGCATTCCGCAAAAGTCTCCAGCCAGCGGTCATAGTGAAACTGTTCCGACCAGGCGTCAAAGAAACAGCCCTTTTCATAAGCTCCCCGGATCACCTGTGACAGTTTTCTGTCGCCTCTGGCAAATACCCCCTCCAGCAGGGATTCATCCGCAATGTGCCAGATATAGCGGATCCGCTTCTGGTTGATCTGGGCCATGATACCGCGCTTCGTGATGCCCGCGCGCTCCGTGAACACCTCCGGCCGCTCCATGCGCGCCCACTGAAAAGGTGTGAACGGTTTGGGCACGAAGAAGGACGTGCTCACCGTGATCTCCACTGACTGACCGCCCCGGTCTTCCTTGGGTACCGTGTCGAAATACTCCGCGGCGATCGCATTGGCGATCTCTCCGATCCCGAGCATGTCCTCCTCGGTCTCGGTCGGCAGACCCAGCATGAAATAGAGTTTCACCTTCTGCCAGCCGCCCCTGAAGGCTTCCCTGGCGCCTGACAGGATATCCTCTCTCGTGAGCCCTTTGTTGATCGCATCCCGAAGTCTCTGGGTTCCGGCCTCCGGAGCAAAGGTAAGACTGGACTTCTTCACATCCTGGATCTTTTCCATCACATCCAGGGAAAAGGCATCGATCCGAAGCGACGGCAGGGAGATGTTCACATGCTCTCTGCCGCAGGTCTCGATGAGCAGATCCAGAAGCTTCGGCAGCTCCGAATGATCGCTGGAACTTAAGGAAGCCAGAGATACCTCGTCATATCCGGTGTTGGCGAGCATTTTGAGCGCGCTCTCCATGCACACGTCCGCACTTTTCTCCCGGAGCGGCTTGTAGAGCTGTCCCGCCTGGCAGAAGCGGCAGCCGCGGATACAGCCGCGCATGATCTCGATCGCGACACGATCCTGTGTTGCTTTGATAAACGGCACAACGGGCGCATCCGGGTAATAGACCGAATTCATGTCCGTCACGACTTCGCGGCGCACCACGGCAGGCACATCGTCATATTTCGACCGCACGGACGCGATCGTGCCGTCCTCACGGTAAGTCACTTCGTATAACGAGGGCACATAGATCCCGGGGATCCTCGCCGCCATCCGCAGAAATACGGTACGCGGCAGACCGGACCTTTTGCATTCTTTATAGAGGTCGAACAGCGCCCGGTAATGGGTCTCTCCTTCCCCGATATAGAAGAGGTCAAAGAAATCCGCGATCGGTTCCGGGTTGTAGGAGCAGGGGCCGCCGCCGATGACGATCGGATCCTCACCGGTCCTGTCCGATGCAAGGAGCGGGATCCCGGAGAGGTCCAGCACCTGGAGCACATTCGTATAACACATCTCATACTGGAGGGTGAAGCCCAGAAAATCGAAATTCCTGACCGGCTGCTGGGATTCCAGGGCGAATAACGGGATATGATGTTCCCGCAGCAGTGCATCCATGTCCGGCCACGGGGAATAGACGCGCTCGCACCAGACATCCGGATAGGAATTGAACAGGCCGTAGAGGATCTGGATGCCGATATGGCTCATCCCGATCTCATAGACATCGGGAAAACAAAAAGCGAAGCGCACATCGACCTGAGCGGCGTCCTTGATGACGCTGTTCACCTCGCCGCCGATATAGCGCTCCGGCTTGGAGACGGATAATAAGAGCTCGTCCGGTATCGCGAGCCGGTCGGAAGCAAACACGCCTAACGCCTCGCGAGTTCTTCCGTGACTTCCTCCCAGGTCACGCCCTTTTCCACCATGAGCACCATCACATGATAGAGGAAATCGGAGATCTCGTAGACGATCTCATTGTCATTGGGATTCTTGGCGGCGATCACGATCTCCGTCGCTTCTTCGCCGCACTTCTTCAGGATCTTGTCGATCCCCTTGTCAAAGAGATAATTGGTGTAGCTGCCCTCTTTCGGATTTACCTTCCTGTCGGCGATGACCGCATAGACATCCTGCAGTACCTGCTGCGGATTCTTGTAATTCTCCTCATGCTTTGCGATCCCGTTGAAGAAGCAGGAACGCGCTCCCGTATGACAGGCTGCGCCGACCTGTTTTACTTTTGCCAGGATCGTATCGAGATCGCAGTCCGCCGTGAGCGAACGGACATACTGATAATGACCGCTCGTCTCGCCCTTTACCCACTGTTCCTTACGGCTCCTGGAATAATAGGTCATGCGGCCGGTCTCAATGGTATGACGGTAGGCTGCTTCATCCATATAGGCCACCATGAGCACTTCATCCGTGCGGTAGTCCTGCGCGACCACCGGGACGAGACCGTCAGGCCCTTTCTTCAGAGCGTCCCAGGAAATGGCTGCCGTCAGAGGCTTCGGCAGCAGATCCGCGGAAACAAGATAAGGTACCCGCCGGCTGTCTTCATCCGATACGGGAGCGATCACAGGGAGCGGAAACACTTTCTCCGTATCCGCGGCAGATCGCGCGTCCTCCATGGCCCCGGCGTGATCCGGATCCGTCAGTACCGCCAGACGGTCCGCGCCGAATTTACCGAAAACCTCATCAAAAAGAGCCTTGTCTTCATAGGCGCTCACAGGCAGCGCCACCCGGTCGCATCCGGCATAGAGGAGTTTCTTGACATCCTCCATCCTGCCGATCTCACCGGTGCCGATCACGGGGACATCCACGGCCTTGCAGACCGCGCATAAAAGATCCATTGCACGCTGATGTGCCGCGTCATCGGAAGCGCCGCGGTCAAACGCAAGGATCATCGAAACGCCGTCACGGATCATGCCGTACGCGTCCGCAACCGCTTCCTTTATCTGCTCATCACTGAGAACATCGGATATCTCCCGCAGGACGATACTTCCGACCTCTGTCTTTTTCAGTTCTCCCATCACAGGCTTCCCTTCGTGCTCGGGACCCCTTGCACACGGGGATCGATCGTTGTCGCCTGATCCAGCGACTTGGCAAAGGCCTTGAACATCGCCTCGATCATATGATGGGCGTTATTTCCGGCAAGAAGGCGCAGATGCAGGTTCATCATGGAGGCATAGCTCAGGGAATAAAAGAATTCCTGCACGAGCTCGGTATCAAAATCGCCCACGCTCTGCGTACCGAACTGCGCATCCATCACAAAATACGGCCGTCCCGACAGATCCACGGCAGCCATTGCGAGTGATTCGTCCATGGGCAGGATACAGTCTCCGAAGCGGCGGATCCCTTTCTTATCACCGAGCGCTTTGGCAATGGCACCTCCGAGGACGATCCCCACATCCTCCACGGTGTGATGCCCGTCCACTTTAAGATCTCCGGCGGCCTGTACCGTGAGATCAAAGAGACCGTGTCTGGCAAAGGCGTCCAGCATATGATCGAAGAAACCGATCCCGGTTGCGATCTGTGCCTTTCCCGTACCGTCCAGGTCGATCGTGACGGTGATGTCCGTTTCGCCGGTCTTTCTCTGTACCGTTGCCGTTCTGCTCATGGTCGTTTCCTCCTGCTTATCATTCAAATCTGACACGGATCGAATTGGCATGCGCGGTGAGCCCTTCCTCCGTCGCAAAGCGCTCGATATCCGCATGATCCCTTGCAAGCGCCTCGCCGGAGTAACAGATGATGCTCGACTTCTTCACGAAATCATCAACCGACAGCGGCGAGAAGAACCGCGCCGTGCGGTTGGTCGGCAGGATGTGGTTGGGTCCGGCAAAATAGTCGCCGAGCGGTTCCGAAGACCAGGGGCCGAGGAAGATCGCGCCGGCGTTTTTGATCCTCGTCATGAGGGACCAGGGATCCGCCGTGATGATCTCCATATGCTCCGAAGCGATGTCATTGGCGGCCTCCACCATGTCATCCTCGGAATCCGCCACGAAGATGTAGCCGTAATTCTCCAGGGATTTCACGATGATGTCCTTCCGCTCGAGCGTTTCCGTAAAGGCATCCACCTCCGCGGATACTTCTTCCGCGAGTTTCTTCGAGGTCGTGATCAGGATGGCACTCGCCATCTCGTCATGCTCCGCCTGCGACAGGAGATCGGCCGCAACATGGCGGGCGTTTGCGGTTTCATCCGCAAGCACGAGGATCTCGGAAGGACCGGCGATGGAATCGATGGACACATAGCCGAAGACCGCTTTCTTGGCAAGTGCAACAAAGATATTGCCGGGGCCCGTGATCTTATCGACCTGCGGGATGCTCTCCGTCCCGAAAGCCATCGCGGCGATCGCCTGGGCACCGCCGGCCTTATAGACCTCATCGACACCGGCGATATCCGCCGCGGCCAGTGTTCCGGCGTTGACACGCCCGTCTCTGCCGGGCGGTGTGCACATGATGATGCGCTCCACGCCGGCCACCTTTGCCGGGATGATGTTCATGAGGACGCTCGAGGGATAGGCCGCTTTGCCGCCGGGCACATACACGCCGGAAATACCGACGGGGGTTACCCGCTGTCCGAGGATCGACCCGTCCGGCTTTGTCTCGATCCAGCTCTGTCGTACCTGCTTCTCGTGGAATTCTCGGATATTGGCACAGGCACGCTTCATGACCGCGATGAATTCCGGATCCAGGCTCTCATAGGCTGCGCGGATCTCCTCTTTCGTCACACGCACCGTGGAGGCGTCGAGTTTGATATGATCGAATTTCTCCGTATAGGCAAAGACCGCGTGATCGCCGTTTTTGCGCACGTCGGAAACGATGTCCGCGACGGTCTGTTCATATTCGGTATAGTTGGTCGGATTCCGCTTCAGCAGGTTCTCCTGCAGATCCGCCTTCGTATTCTGATCCAATCTGATGATCCTCATAATTGCTCCTTCCTCCGGACAGGATCCTTTCCCCTGCCCTCTTCTGAGATCTGTCTGCTCCGGGGATGTTCCGTTTCTTCCGTCATCCGTTCTCAAGCATGGTCCGGATACGGTCGGTCAGGTCCCGGATCCGCTCCGCCTGCATCTGCATGGAGACCGGATTGACGATCATCCTGGCGGAGAGCGGGCAGATCTCTTCCAGCACGGTCAGTCCGTTTTCCCTTAGTGTGGAGCCGGTCTCCACGATGTCGACGATCACATCGGAGAGTCCGACGATCGGACCGAGTTCCACGGAACCGTTCAGTTTGATGAGCTCCACCGTCTGTTTCTTCGTCCGGTGGAAATAATCCCTGGCGATCCCAGGATATTTCGTTGCAACACGGATCATCTCATGGTGTCGCAGAAGCTCCGTCGCCTCCGGTCTCCCGCAGACGCACATCCGGCACTTGCCGAATCCCAGATCCAGAACCTCCAGGACGCGGCGTTCCTCCTCAAGGATCGTATCCGCACCGACGATCCCGATATCCGCGGCGCCGTACTCCACATAGGTGGGAACATCCGGCCCCTTTGCGAGGAAGAAGGAGATCTTCGCCTCCTCATCGGTGAAAATGAGTTTTCTGGTGTCCTTGTCCTCCATCTCCGGGCAGGAGATCCCGCAGCGGTTTAACAGCCGCATGGCCTCTTTGGCGAGTCGCCCCTTGCCCAGAGCGATCGTCAGCGTGTCCTTTCTGACCGCCGACAGCGCGGCAGCGATATCGTCCGTCACGACCATAAATCCGACCGCCGGTGCGGCGTGGCCAATCTTCTCCAGCAGTCTGTCGTAGCGGCCGCCTCTTGCGACGGGCTCACCGATCCCGTAGGTGTAGGCGCGGAAGACCATGCCGGTATAATACTGATAGCGGTTGAGCATCCCCGGATCAAAGACCGCATAGTCCTCAAGGCCGTAGCCTTTCAGTGCCTCCCTGATCTCCAGAAGCCGCAGCAGAGCATTACGGGAACGTTCGTTGGAGACCGTATCCGCAAGTGTCTTCACATCCTCCGCGGAAAACACCATATCGGCGGCACGTACCAGTTCTCCGCGGTAAGGCTCTGCGATGTCGTTCGCGGACAGGACCGCCTCCGTCTTCTCTTTGTTCTTATCGGAGATGCAGGAAAAAAGCTCATCCGCCAGTTCCTGCCCGATGCCGGCCTTTTCACAGATCCCGTAGAAATAATCCACATGCGAGATGCAGACCTTGATCCCGGTCAATCCGGCAGAGAGCAGGCTTTTGATCGCCATCGCGATGATCTCGGCATCTGCCCCTACGGAGCCGTCATTATACAGTTCCGCTCCCATCTGGGTCTCTTCCTTAAGCTTGCCCTGCAGAGACTGCTTATTGTTGAACACGCTGCCTTTATAGCAAAGCCGGAGCGGTTCCCCGGATTCGGAAAAGTATTTGACGGCACATCTGGCAATGGACGGCGTAAAATCAGGCCGCAGCACCATCGTCTCCCCGCCGCGGTCGAAATACTTGAAGAGATCGTTGGCACTCGTGGTCCCGATCTCGCCGGCAAACAGATCAAAATACTCCAGCGCAGGCGTCCGGATGAATTCGTAATGAAACTCCGCAAGCGTCCGTGCAATGCACTCCTCCGCTTCCGTCTGCCTCCTGTATGCCTCCCCGTAGAGGTCTCTCACGCCCTCGGGAGTGTGTGTCAATTCTCGTTTCATGTCCTGTCCCTCAGTAAAACATCAATATCTTATCATTATGATTGTTATACTCCTTATTTGTCAAGCGTCCGCGCCCTCATCACTGTCTGCACTCCAGATCCTGCTTGATCTGCTCGAGATACGGCACCAGGATCCCGTTTGCGCTCCCTTCACTGAAGAAGTACCGGAGATTGAGCTCGTCCGCCCGGAAACTCTTGCGGCCGCCTGCCTCCGCGCGGTCCCAGAACACCATGAGCTCACGCAGCGTCATGTAGTAGAACAGACCGCGGCCGGTGAAATGGATCAGGATGAACGCCACACCGTCCTGCCCTTCAAAATTCTGCATAAAGGCCACCTGATGCGGGTGGATATTCTGCAGCGCAAAGGTGTCCTCCGCGCACTCCTTGGCATCAAAGCACACCGCAATGCCCTGGATCACCCCGATATAATCCACCGTGCTCTTCTGATCGAAATACGCAAGCGTGATATGCCTCGTTGCCTTGTCGATCTCAATGGGCGTGATCGGCGTCGGGATCTTCTGGATGAGCCCCAGCTTCAGCTCCTGATACCGCTCGTTCGTGCGGTTGATCATCTCCTCAAAGGTGGAACCGCGAAGGCCTCTGGAATTCCATGTGCTCATAATGCGTATCTCCCTGTAAGAAACGGCGCCTGTGAAGTGAATGTCCTGCCGGATACCCGCTGCAGCGCGCCCTCCGTCTCCGGAAAGACGATCCTTGCGGCATGAAGGAGCTGGTGTGCCGCCTTCAGTCCCGGAACCGGCACCTTTGCCTGCTCTCCTCCGTATTTGCGGTCGCCGGCGATCGGGTGCCCGATCCCGGCAAACTGGACACGCAGCTGGTGCGGCTTGCCGGTGATGAGTTCCGCTTCCACGAGTGTGATCCCTTCTTCCGGAAAGCGCTTCAGCACCCGGTAATGTGTTTCCACCGGAGAGTCGCCATCCTCCGCGGAGGGATCCGATGTCCCGTTATTCGGTACCGTTTCGTCTCCTGCCTGCATGTGCGTATAGACCACCGTGTTCTTCCTGTGATCCTTGCTCACGGTGCCTCGGAGCACCCCTTCCCGTGCGGGTTCTCCCCACAGCAGAGCATGATAAAACTTGCCGACCCTTCTCTCCCGGATCATTCCGGCAAGTTCTCTTGCTGCGGCAGCGGTTTTCGCGCACAGCACGATCCCGCTCGTGTTCCGGTCGAGCCGGTGCATGGCGGAGGGTCTGAATACCGCAAGTTCTTCGCGTTTCAACTGCCCTCCTGCCGTCAGATGACCGATCAGCCAGTCATTCAGGCTCCTGTCCTCCGGTTTTGCACGCTGTACCAGAAGCCCCGCCGGCTTATCCGCGATCAGCAGTTCCTCATCCTCATAGAGGATACGGACGTCTGTCTGTTCCCGGTAAAAGCGGACACTCTGCGCGATCAGGACATCCGCTTCCCCGGTTCCGGTCTGCAGTGCCGGATGCAGGAATTTCTCCCAGGTTTCTTCCGAAAACCAGCAGCAGATCCGGTCCCCCTCCGAGAGGATCTCACTGCCGTCCGACTTTTTTCCGTTCAGGGTGATGTTCTTCTTACGAAGCTGTTTATGCAGCAGAGAGGCCGGCGCACCCGACAGATACCGGCAAAGAAACTTATCCAGCCGTTTCCCCGCGCCGTCTTTCCCGATCCGGATCTCCTGCATGATACGGGGATCGTTTACAGCGAGATCGACAGCAGGATCCCGGCCGGTGTCTGGGTCGTGCCGACCTGCCAGGAGTCTTCGATCGCTGCCGGATCAACACCTTTTACCCTGCGCAGATTCTCCAGCTGATCGAGTCTTGACAGAAATGCCCGGAACTCCTTCGGAGGATAGACCTTGATCGTATAATCGCCGTAGCCGCTCGGGGCAAGCTGCTCTCTGATATGCTTCTCGCAGGCAGCCGTATCTGCCTCCGCCTCCTCCGTGTAGAGGATCACATTTTTCTCCAGCACGGTCGCGGCTCCGATATGCCAGGTGCGCTCATAGCTGGTCATCTCCAGCTCATAACGGATGAGCAGGCCGCCCTTATGGGCTTCGATCTCATCATGTGCCTGAGCGGAGAGCGGCCTGGCTTTCAGGATCAGGATCAGGTTCACAACGGACAGTCCGACCGGTATCGCACCGATCGCTGCGATGATCGAGAAAAGATTGCGCGGTGTCTTCGTGATCAGATAACCCGCGGTAAAAAAGGCAAGAGAAATTCCCGTCAGGACGAGCGTCTGAATGAGACTGCGCTTCCTGCGGGAATTGATATAACCGTAGCTTCCTTTCGGCATGAGCGGGACGGCTCCTTATTCTTCCTCCTGCGGAGCTTCCTCGTCATACTCCTCAGGATCGTACTCCTCCTGGCCGTCGTATTCCTCCGCTCCCTCTTCCGGATACATCTCCGGCTCGGGACCTTCCTGTACGGGAACGGGTACGGGCACGGGAGCGGGTTCTGCGGGTGCGGATCGGCGCACCACATCACTGAGCGCCGGCTTCAGATCTTCGCGGTTGCTCGCGACCGTTTCCTGATAGCGCACCAGCTGATTGATGAAGCTCTCATAACTGCGTTCCGTCGTGGAGACCGTACGGTTCAGGACCTGCTCAAAATCGCGCAGGAGCTTGTCGGTATACTGGACAGCGGAAGCCTTCATGCTGTTGGCCTGTCTGGTCGCCTCATCGATGATCCGCTGAGCCTGCATGGCTGCATCATCCACGATCCCCTGCGCCTGCTGATAGGCCTGCTTGGTGATCTCATGATTGCTCAGCTGCTCGTTGGCCTGTACGGCTGTCTCATCCAGCAGCGTCTTGGCCTTGGTCCGCGCGTCGTTTAAGATCGCTTCCTTGTTGGTGATGATCTTCTGATAGTGACGGACCTCCTCCGGCACCTTCATCCGCAGCTCACGCAGCAGTTCGTCGATCTCTTCCTTATTCACGACGATCTTGTTGTTGGAGAAGGGCTGGTACTTGCATCCGTCGATATAGGCTTCGATCTCATCAATGATCTCTTCGATAGCGCTCATATTGATCTTTCCTCCGGGTCAGCCAGTTTTACTTCCTGTTCTGATCGTATTTTCCGTACAGCATCGGTACCACAAACTCCGGCACACATCCGCTCACATCACCGCCGAAACTCGCGATCTCCCGGACCGTCGAACTGCTCAGATAGGAATATCTGAGGTCCGTTGTGAGAAACAGTGTATCCAACTCGCCGTGTGAGAGTTCCCGGTTTGTCTGCGCGATCTGCAGTTCGTATTCGAAATCCGTAATGGCGCGCAGCCCGCGGATCGCGATACGGATATCATGCTCTCTGCAGTAATCGATGAGCAGTCCGTGATAGGAATCCACTTCCACGTTGGCGATATCCGATGTGGCATCACGCAACATTTTAACACGTTCTTCGGTAGAAAACAACGGCGTCTTGGCAGTGTTTACCATGACCGTTACATTCAGCCTGTCAAACATGGCGGCAGCCCGTTTGACGATATCGAGATGCCCCAGCGTCACAGGGTCAAAACTGCCCGGATAAACCGCCGTCTTCATGTTGCCGCCTTTCTTAAGAACAGATGTCTGTTGGTCTTGTAGTCCTTTTCCCTGACGATCGTAAAGCCGATTGACTCCGCTTCCGCGAGTGTCTCGCCCTGCGCGCATTCCACGAGGATCAGCGTGTTTTCCGTGATATACGGCATGGCAGCCAGCTGCGCGAGTACGCGCATATACTGACCTTCCTGATAGGGCGGGTCGATATAGACGATATCCGCCTCCTTTTCCCGGATGTTGCGGAGTGCCAGCACGACATCCTGCTTCAGCAGGGTCCCCTTATCCGCGAGATGCGTGCGGTTCAGGTTATCCGTGATACAGGCGGCCGCTTCCTTGGCGTTCTCAACGAAATACGCGTGTTTTGCTCCTCTCGAGAGTGCTTCGATCCCGATGCCGCCGCTTCCCGCGAAGAGATCGATGAAGATGCTTCCCGGCACCTCGTTCTGGATCATGTTGAACAGCGTCTCCTTGATCCTGTCCTGTGTCGGACGGGTATCCTCGCCCTTCGGCGTATTCAGGTTTATGCGTCTGGCGCTGCCTGCTATGACACGCATCTGATCACCCCTTGATCGGACGGCTGCCCTTGCCGTCCCTGCCCGCGATCCGGATGGAGGACAGCGGCAGGCCGATCCCGTTCACTTCGACCATCCGTTCCTCACCTTCCGTAAGATAATAGACCTCCCGCACGACATCATCCCGTCCGAGCTTCATCCCGCGTACACCGACGGCGCCCTTCTTTTTCTCAGGAACCTCACTCACCGCAAATCGCAGGAAATAGCCGTTCTCCGTTGCCAGGATCACAGTCTGCTGTTCCCTCAGGATCGTCACATCGATCACTTCATCGCCGTCCATGAGCTTCGTGGCGGCTACGGTACGCTTGGACACGTCGAATTCCCCGCCGTCCACGATCTTCATATTGGCGAGCTTCGTCACAAACATGAGCCGGTAAAGATTGAGATCAGACTGGCTCGCGGCCTGTACGATCCGTTCCTTCGATGAATCGAAATTGCTGACATTGTCGACCGGCACACCCTTATCCCGGAGCTTCCCCTGCGGGAGATCCGCCGCGCGGAAGGTGTAAAGCTGTCCGGTATCGGAGAACAGGACGATCTTGCCGGTATTCTTGCAGATGAAATGGAACCGGAAATCCGTCTCGAGCGCTTCTTTGTTCTTTTCAAAGGTGCCCGCGTCGATGGTCTTGGCATATCCGAAGCGGTCCATGACAAAGCCGACATCGATCTCTTCCATGGCCTTGGCAACAAATACCGCCTCCGCCTGATTCTCGATCGAGGTCAGACGTGCCCTGCCGTACTGCTTCTTGATATCAAGAAGTTCCTGCTGGATCACAAGCGACATGGAATTCCTGTCGGACAGGATATCCTCATACCGGTAGATATTGGCCACTGTATCCTCGTGCTCCTTAAGGAGTGCCTCCAGTTCGAGACCGATCAGTTTGTACAGACGCATCTCAAGGATCGCGTCCGCCTGACGCTCCGTAAACAGGAGCTGCGCCGCCATCGCGGCACTCTCTCTGGTCTTGAAGCGGATCCCGTCAGTCACGCCGTTCACCAGGCAGTTCTTGGCCATGGCGCGGTCTCTGCTCCCGCGTAGGATCTCGATCACGAGATCGATCACATTGCAGGCCTTGATCAGGCCCTCCTGGACCTCCTTCTTCTCCTGCTCCTTGGTAAGCAGCGTCTGATACTTCCTCGTTGCGATCTCAAACTGGAAATCAATGGAGGCCTGCAGGATCTGTCTGAGATCCATGACCTCCGGACGGCCTTTCGAGATCGCGAGCATATTGGCGCCGAAGCTGTCCTCGAGCTTCGTCTTCTTGTAGAGGAGATTGGTGAAGTTCTCTACATCCGTGTCCTTCTTCAGCTCCACAACGATCCGGACACCCTCCTTGGAGGACTGGTTCGAGATGTCGATGATATCCGTTGTCAGCTTGTTCTCCGCGAGCGCGGCGATATCCTCCAGGAATTTGCCGATACCCGCACCGATCATCGTATAAGGGATCTCCGTGATGACGAGCCGGATATGTCCATTCTTCTCATTCTCCGTGGTCACTCTGCCGCGGATCCTGATCTTCCCCGAACCGGTCTCATAGATCTGCTCCAGATCATCGGCATTGACAACGATCCCGCCGGTCGGGAAATCCGGTCCCTTCACATATTTCATGAGTTGATGCACGGAGAGTTCCGGATCCTTCATGAGTGCGATCTCGGCATCGATGACTTCGGCGAGATTATGCGGCGGTGTACTGGTCGCCATACCGACCGCGATACCCTCGGAGCCGTTCACCAGGAAATGAGGGATCCTGACCGGCAGGACCTCCGGCTCCCGTTCCGTCTCATCAAAATTGGGGATGAAATCGACCACATCCTTGTCCAGATCGGCGAGGAAGTTCTCCTGCGTGATCCGGGCGAGCCTGGCCTCGGTGTATCGCATGGCGGCGGCGCCGTCCCCTTCGATATTGCCGAAATTACCGTGACCATCCACGAGCGGAAGCATCTTCTTGAAATCCTGCGCCATGACCACGGGACAGTCATAGATGGAACTGTCTCCGTGCGGATGGTATTTACCCATCGTATCACCGACGATACGGGCGCTCTTACGGTAAGGCCTGTCATAACGCAGTCCCAGTTCGGACATGTCATAAAGCGTTCGCCGCTGAACAGGTTTTAAGCCGTCCCGCACGTCCGGAAGCGCCCTGGCGACAATGACGCTCATGGCGTAATCGATGAAGTTTTTCTGCATCACCTCGGAATACTCGGTTTTGATGATCCGCTCTTCCATGTCCCTACTCTGAAAGCCCTTTCATGAAAAGACGGCATGCAGTTTGGCTTTGCATGCCGTCCCGTTGATCCGGTTGCCGGTTACGGTTATCCGAGGATACCCGCAGCTCTGTTCTGCGCCTCCTCTTCCTCACGCTTCTGCATCATGATCTGTGCGGCCGTGAGGGTCTTGTTCTTATTCACGGCGAGCATCTCCTCCGCCATGTCCGCGTCTTCGATGACGGACTGGGAAGCGGTGAGATTCGCGGCGGAAACCGCGTTGGAGACCATCGTATGATCGATCGCGTTGGTCTGCGCACCGCTGATGCTGCGCGCGGTGGAGATCTTCTCCATCGCCTTGTCCACGGTCTCCAGGTCAAAGTTGTTGAGGACCGTGTAATTCGCCGTGCCGAGCGCCTCGGAAGTCGCACCCACCGTATCGATATCCTTGGTTGCGCCGCTTCCGTCGGTCAGGAGCGTCACGCTGCCGTCCTCGGTGAGCAGATCCTTCTCGTTGTACTGCGTCTGCTCCGCCTGCTGCGTTGAACCCTGCTTGATCTGATCGATCTCATCCTGGATGTACTGCTTGTCCTCATCGCTCATGAGACCGCTGTTGGCGCGGATCGTAAGTTCGCGCATGCGCTGCATGTAATCCGTGACACCGGCGAGCCCGCCGTCCTGGATATAGAGAGCCGATCTGCCGGCCTGCAGATTCTCCCGGCCTACTTCAAAGCCTTTTGATGCATTG
This sequence comes from Lachnospiraceae bacterium, assembly GCA_017535945.1. Taxonomy (GTDB): domain Bacteria; phylum Bacillota; class Clostridia; order Lachnospirales; family Lachnospiraceae; genus Butyrivibrio. The sequence continues at coordinate 25,661 of JAFXTJ010000033.1, read as the reverse complement.
GCAAGCTTCTTCGCGATCGCCATCTCGGCGGCGCCGTCGGACGCCTTGTCGATCTTCTTCCCGCTGGAAGCATGGCGCATGTGCTTCTGCTGGTCATTCTGCACCCGCCACTGATTGTTATGAAACTGATTGCCGATCCCGCTGATCCCAGCCATCATGACCTCCTGTTCCCGGGAGACCTGTATAACCCCCGAACAAAACGCATCCCTGCCTATAGTTAGGTTTATTATCGCATATCACGTGATATTTGTCAATCAATCATTCCTGCGGTATCTTAAATATTCCGGTGTATTTTGATGGTGCAAAGCGCTCTGATTGTGGTATGATGCAATAAATGGCTGAAATCGATCAACCATGACTCAAAGAGGAGGTAACCAATGAAGCGGAATATCGTGACACGTATCATACCGGCTGTCGCCGCCCTGCTCGTCGCCGTAGCCCTCATCCCGGGTCCCGCCGCACAGGCAGCGACCACGCAGAAAAAGGACGCGCACGGGCATGTCATCTATGAGGTAGAGACAGCAACGGATGCCAGCGGCAAGGAGGTTAAGGTGGCGGAGCGTCACTTCAACCACGAGACCGGCGCCGTGACCTGGGAGACGCTCTATGACGATGCCGGCCGGATCACCTACCGTGTACACTATCAGGCAGACGGCACGAAATTCATCCAGGTATGGGACAGCAAAACGAACAAGCTGACCGCGGTATATGATATCGACGAGGACCACGGGGAATTTTCCGTTTACGCACTCGGCCGCTACTGGTTCAATGCGGAGAAGTATAATGAGTTCATGAAGTCGCTCGGCGTGAACGGTGGCGGCTCAGGCAGCACTTCCGCCGGCAGCACTTCCGGTGCGGCAACGCACTCCCCCTATGTGAATGTGATCTGGGGCTGAGTTTCCCGGATCATCAAGAAAAATCCCGGAGGTGCCGATGCACTTCCGGGATTTTCTTTCGGGCGGATATCCGGCTGTTCGCGCATGGATAAGGATCGTCACTCGTCCTCCATCAGGAACCAGTCGTCCGCATCCTCGTCATAGAAGTAGATCTCATCCTCCTCCTCGTCATAAAAGCACAGGAGATCCGACTCCTCGTCATACAGATAGAGGGTATCGCCGTCATACAGATACCAGATGTCCTCCTCATAGTCATAGATCCAGTCGTCGCAGCATTCCTCTTCGTCATCGCCGTAATAGTCGCCGGTATCATAATCATAACCGTATTCACACGAACCGCCGCCGCTGATATTGCAGCCGTACTCGCTTTCGTAGGAAGCCCAGCCGTTCCAGAGGCTCTCGAAGAAACCGAAATCAAAGAAGTCGTCGTAATTGTCATCCTCCACAAACTGTCCGAGCCAGTCGATATAATCCTCATCCAGGTCGATATCGGTGTAGACGCTGCGCAGATGCTCGTAGAACTCGCTGTCCCCGTAAGGCAGGGTGACGGACAGACCGGTCAGCTCATTTTTGTCCGAGGTGTGTCCGAAATAGGCATTTGCTGCCTTCAGCGCGCTCATCAGGCTCTTTGCCTCGTCGCTGGAATTGTCGATGCTCTCTGTCAGCGCCAGGATATCGCTGATGTAGTAGTCGGAAAGCGTGACATTGCTGTTGTCAAAGCTCCAGAGTTCCCAGAAGCCCTTGTTCCCGCGCCCCCTCGCCTCATGCTTCCGGCTGTAGTTCTTATCCAGCAGCGCATCCTCGTTCTTATAGGCGTAGGCCTTCCAGGCCTTGAAGAGATTTTTGACCGTCGACATATTGACGAGCGTGAGACAGCCGGAGGAGCCGCGGGTATCCGTCTCATTCGCATCGACAAAGGAATCCACGATATTCTTCCCCAGTAAAGGTGTGGAAATGCCGGGTTTCTCTTCCAGATCCTTCATCCAGCCGGTGTAGTTCCAGCCGATGCCGGATTCAAAGTCCTCCGAAAGGAGCGCATAGCGGCAATACGGCGCCAGCGCGTAGCAGGTCTCGATATTGGACATGATGCAGCAGTCCATCCCGATGATGTCAAAACGGATCTCGGGATGCTTTGCAAACGCACGGGACATCTCGGCGATCGTCAGACTGTCCTCCTCGTCCTGCCACTCGTCATAACCGAAACCGTAGACAGGACCGCCGCCGTGGTCCCAGAAGATGAACAGATACCGGTCCGCAGGATAGGAATCTTTGCAATAGCCGATGAATTCGGAGAGCGTATCCTCCGCCGTACAGTCGAGCTGGTCCAGATCGTCCCGCAGCAGCTGCAGTTTTCCGTCACGGATCTGCCAGGTCTGTGCGTGATCGGACGAGATCCCGTACTTTCTGTCCCACTTCCTCGTGCCCATGGTCTGCATGATGACATTGACATGATCGCCGATGCCGGAGGAGAGCATCTCCGTGATATCCTCCGTGGCCTCACCGGAATTCGACTCCAGATCGGAACCGTTCACGTAGATCATGATCGTCGCGGAATCTGCATCCTTTCCTACTGATACCGTCTCCACACCGCTCTTTGAGGCCTTTCCTGCCGGTGCCCCGACCTCCGCCTCCGTCCTGGGTTTCTCCGTGGTGGAGACATCGTCATCGGGCATCAGCAGCAGGACCAGAAAAAGGATCCCGAATACGACCAGGACCCCGATCAGCACTTTCTTCATCAGGCATACTCCGTCATTTCAGATAACCGTTCAGCCGTTTCGTCGTTTCGTTAAACCTGGCGCCGTCCATCATGCTGCCGATCAGATGGCCCTCCCTGTCAACGAAGAAGGAGGAAGGCACAAACCCCAGCCCGGAGATCAGATCGAGGATATCATCACTGGTCCTCAGATTCATAAAACCGGCACCGGCATCCGACAGGATCTCCTTCGCATCCTTCACATTGCTGTCGATCCCGTCGTAGACATCGCAGATGATCGCGATCATATTGACGTTGTCCGGCAGCTTCTCATATAAAGACGCGTAGTCTCCCATCTCGGCAATGCACGGTCCGCAATAGGTCCCCCACACATGCACGAGCGTCAGATCGTAGTCCGAGAAGATCCCGTCGGTAACTTCCTTATTGTCGAGAGTAAGTGTTTTGAAACGGATTGCCTTGTCCGTGACCTCGGACGCCGGAATGGACACGTTCACAACATTTGAAGTCGCGGCAGGCTCCGGTTCCGCCTCGGACGCAGCCGCAGTCGTACTGTTATCCGTCTGCACCGCAGCATCTTCCTCCGGCTTTGCATCCGTAGCACTCTGTTCCGCAGCCGAAGACGCGGACTGCGCCTCGGCCGTCTGGATCTGCGAAACTCCTTCGGACGCAGTCAGTACGACCTCTTCCTCTCCGCTTTCATTGACCAGAGTCGCTTCAACCGCCGCCTGGGCCGGCTGGGAATCTTCCTCGTCTTCATCATCGGGTAATAATAACAAGAGGATAAAAAGTGCCCCCAATACAGCAAGGATGATGACGATCCCTTTCCCGATCTTCTTCAGTATGTCGTTCATTTTGCCAGATCTTCGATGCAAATATTTAAGTCCACATCGCCCTCGATGCCGTCCACACTACCGGACTTGGAGAACTGCCAGTAACTGTACTCATAGGGAAAATACTGCTGCGTGTCGTAAAACGCGAACCACTTCTTCAAATGCTCGATCTGCTCCATGTCCAGCATCATGAGGAATGTCTGCAGACCGCCGTAGACCATCGGTGTGTAGCCGGCATCCTCCACGCGGGAGCAGAACGCGAGCACATTCTTTGTGTTCTGATCGGCAGACAACCCCGCCGCGCGGGATTCGCCGGAATCCGTGGGCTCGATGTCAAAGACCACCGGCAGTGTGATGGGATAATCCGCGATCCGCTCCAGCAGGAAATCCGCCTCCTCGACGGCCTCTTCCTCATCGACCGCCTGCGTGTAGAAATATACACCGACCTTGATCCCCGCATCCAGCGCACCTTCGATATTATCAGCATACTGCTGGTCTTCCACAAGTTTCCCCTCCGTGGAACCGCGCAGACCGACACGGATGAACGCATACTTCACGCCGTCCGCGGCCACACGTTCCCAGTCGATCTTACCCTGATAGCGCGACACATCGATCCCCAGCTCACCGGATACGGCGGGATCCGCCCCCGCGTAATGCAGGATGCCGTCCGGATCGGGCTTGAGTTCCGCAGGAGAGACGATGGCTTTTTTGTAATGATCCATAACAGGGAAGAAGAAATAACTGCCGCGGGAACCCACGACCAGTTCATTGCTGAAATTCTGATAAAGATTGCGCAGCACCCAGGCCGTGGAATTGCCTTCGCCGAACTGCGTTTTGATCCACTCGAGGATCCTGGAGGTCGTCTCTCTCTCCGTCTTTTCCCGTTCCTCTTCTATGAGTGCGAGCGCGTCCGACTCGGTGATATACCCCTCGGTTTCGATGGAATTGAGTTTCTCCACGCTCTGCTTGAGCTTCGCTTCATCATTCTGCAGCAGCTCGATCCTGAGCAGAAGAAAGACACAGAAAGTGAGAGCGAGCATCGTGACGACACACAGAAACAGAATCGCCGCGAGACTCCCGGCTCTTCTCGCACCGCTCCCTCCGCGGGGCGCGGGCTTTTTCTTTCTTGCGGCACTCCCGGAGGGTGCGCTCATATGATCGTCCTCACGATGCGTGGCTTGTAGCCCTTGTTCTCCAGTGCCCGCAGGATCTGGTCCTTATGCTCCGTACCGAAGGCTTCGAGCGTGATGCGCAGTTCGACGGCCGCATTGCGGTTGATGGAGACGAACTGATTGTGTTCGAGTTTGATGACATTACCCCGCTCCGCGGCGATTGTCCCCGCCACATGCTGTAACTCGCCGGGACGGTCAGGCAGCAGAACGGATACCGTGAAGATCCTGTCCCTGCGGATGAGTCCCTGCTGCACGACGGAGGACATCGTGATGACATCCATATTGCCGCCGGAGAGGATGCAGACCACCTTCTTCCTGTTAAGCGACAGCTGGCGCAGCGCCGCCACGGTGAGGAGACCGGAGTTTTCCACGATCATCTTATGATTTTCGACCATATCGAGGAAGGTCACGACCAGATCCTCGTCCGGCACAGTGACGAATTCATCGATATTCGCTTTTACATAGGGGAAGATCTTCGTCCCGGGCGTCTTGACCGCCGTACCGTCCGCGATCGTGCTGACAGCGGGCAGTGTCACGACATGGCCGGCCTTCACCGAGGCACGCATGCAGTCCGCTCCTTCCGGCTCGACGCCGATCACACGGATCTTGGGATTCAGTAGCTTTGCCAGCGTGCTCACACCGGCCGCAAGTCCGCCGCCGCCGATGGGAACCAGGATCACATCCACCGTGGGAAGCTCCTTGATGATCTCCATCGCGATCGTCCCCTGTCCGATCGCCACCGTCGTATCATCAAACGGATGCACAAAGGTGAGCCCCTTTTCCTCCGCAAGCGAAACGGCATATTCGCAGGCTTCGTCATAGACATCGCCCTTCAGGATCACACGTGCTCCCAGTGCCTTGGTGCGGTTCACCTTGATGAGAGGTGTGGTGGTCGGCATCACGATGGTGGCCGGGACCTTATAGGCTATTGCCGCATAGGCGACGCCCTGCGCGTGGTTTCCCGCCGACGCGGTGATGAGCCCTTTCTTCCGTTCCTCTTCGGACATCGTGGAGATCTTGTAATAGGCACCGCGCACCTTATAGGCACCGGTGCGCTGCATATTTTCCGGTTTCAGCCAGACCTTGCCCTTGGTCTGTGCACTGAAATAATCGCTGTAGACCAGCTTCGTCTCCTGTGTGACCTCGCTGACGCGGTCGCAGGCTTCTTCAAAGCGTTCGAGCGTCATCTCGTTCCTTGCGGTCTTTGCCCTGCTCTTTGCGGCTGATCCTGTTTTTGCCGTTTTTGCTGTCTTTGTCGTCTTTTTCACTGCCATAATCCGCCCCCGGTCTTACTCCTGCGTCGGGAACAATGCCCGCACATACTCATCGGGATCGAACGGAGTCATATCGTCAATCCCTTCGCCGATCCCGACATATTTCACCGGGATCCCCAGTTCATTCACGATGGCCACGGCGATCCCGCCCTTGGAGGTGCCGTCCAGCTTCGTCAGAATGATCCCGGAGAGTTTCGCTACATCAAAGAACTCCCTGGCCTGTGTCAGTCCGTTCTGACCCGTGGTCCCGTCCAGAACGATGAGATTCTCATGATTCCAGAAGGGAAGCTCCTTATCGATGATGCGGTTCATCTTGGCCAGCTCCTCCATGAGATTCTTCTTGTTGTGCAGGCGCCCCGCCGTATCGATGATGAGCATATCGATATCCCTGGCCTGCGCCGCATGCACCGCATCATAGACGACACTGGCGGGATCCGCCCCTTCCGCACCGGTGATGACCGGCACATCCGCACGCTTCGTCCATTCAACGAGCTGCTCGGTCGCGGCGGCGCGGTAGGTATCCGCGGCGGCGACGAGCACTTTCTTCCCCGCTTTCTTGAAGAGCGCCGCCAGTTTCCCGACGGAGGTCGTCTTGCCTGCGCCGTTAACACCGATGACAAAGATCACGGTGCGTCCGTTCAGAAATACATAAGCAGTCGGCGGCATCGCCATCTGCTCCCGGATATCTCCGATGAGGAGCTCGCGGCAGTCCTCCCTGCGGGTGATCTTCTCGCCGGCCGCCTGTTCCCGCAGATGATCCATGATCCTGCTGGTGGCCGCCACTCCGATATCCGCCATGATGAGCTGTTCCTCGAGTTCCTCGTAGAAATCCTCATCGATCTCGGTGCTGCCCGTGAACACACGGTCCAGATTGTCCGAGATGGAACTCCTGGTCTTGGTAAGGCTTGCCTTTAGTCTGCCAAAGATCCCTTCGCCCATTAATCCTCGATCTCCTTGTCAATGAGATCCACGCTCACGAGAGCCGATACGCCCTTTTCCTGCATGGTGATGCCGTATAATCTGTCCGCGGAATTCATCGTGCCGCGCCTGTGCGTGATGACGATGAACTGGATGGAATCTGTCAGTTTGTGCAGATAACGCGCAAAACGTACGACATTGTTCTCATCAAGCGCCGCCTCGATCTCATCCAGCAGACAGAACGGCGACGGCTTCAGATTCTGGATCGCAAAGAGCAGCGCGATGGCCGTCAGGGCTTTTTCTCCGCCGGAGAGCTGCATCATATTCTGCAGCCGCTTGCCCGGAGGCTGCGCGATGATCCGGATCCCGGCGGTGAGTACATCTTCATCCTCAAGGAGTTCCAGACGTCCGGTACCGCCCCCGAACATCTCCTTGAAGACCTCGCCGAACTCCTTATTGATCCGCTCAAATTCCCGGGTAAAGGTGTCCCGCATGTTCTGATCCAGATCCCGGATGATGCCGTTCACCTCTTCGCCGGTCCGGACCAGATCATCATACTGGCCCTTCTTGAGCGTGTATTCCTCATTGACGACACGGTATTCCTCGATCGCGCCGACATTGACGTCACCGAGCCCTTTCAGCGTATTTTTCAGAGATCCGATCTTTCTGCGCATCGCCGGCAGATCCGTCAGGCTCTCATCCCTGAGTGCAGCCGCATCGGAAAGCGTGATCTCGTATTCGTTCCACATGTAGTTGATCTGGGATTCCAGGGAACTCTGTGCCTGATCCCTGCGCATGGACAGACGCGCGATCTCCGCATCAAGAGAGGTCCGCTTCTCGGAAAGCTCCTCCCGCTTCACGAAGAGCTCCTTCTGTCCCTTCTGGAGCTTCTCCCGCTCCGCGATCATGCTGTTATAGCGTTCGTCGGCATCCTTTTCCGCCTGATACGAGGCTTCGATCGTAGCTTTCAGCCTCTCGATATTCTGCCTGCATTCCTCAAGGGAACGTGCATTGTCCTCCACACTCTCTTCGAGTTCTTTGAGCGAATCAGCGCTTTCCCCGACCTCACCCTCCACACGCGAGAGTTCCTGTCCCTCGAATTCGATACGCTGGTTGAATTTCTCGAGAGCGATCTCCCGCTCTTTGACGAGGTCTCCCGCCTCATCCTCTTTTGTGAGGATCTCCCGCAGCTCCTCCTGCTTTTCGGAGACCAGTGCCGCGCATTCCTCTTCGGTCTTCACGGAGGCGGCGAGGAGTTCCTCCGCTTCCTCCTTTTCCTTATTGAGATCCGAAAGACGTCCGGCGATGTCCTCATTCTCGCTTTTTAAGCCCGCGTACAGCTCGGCCTCATCCCGCTTCCTGTCCTGCTCGTTCTGGATACGCAGTCTCGCGGCGTTCTGTTCCATGAGTTTGCTCTGCTGCAGGAGCCGGTTCTGTTCGAGTTTTGCACGGACCTCGTTGCGCTCCCTCTTGGTGGAATCGATCACCTGCTGCGCCTTGTCGATCTCATCGCGCGCTTCCTGCACGGATTTCTCGAGTTCTTCGATCTCCCGGCGTCTGCCCAGGAGATTGCTCGTATTCTTGAACGCGCCGCCGCTGATGGCACCGCCGGGGGTCAGCAGTTCCCCGTCCAGTGTGACCATCCGGATGCCGTAATGGTTCTTGCGGGCGATCTTTAATGCATTGTCCACATGATCGACGACAACGATGCGTCCGAGCAGATACCTGGCGACATCGCGGTATTTCGCATCCGTATCCGTCAGTTCGTCCGCGAGACCGATGACGCCCTTTTCCTTCAAAACCTCCGGCGTCTTGAATTCCTGCGGATCCTTGATGGATTCCAGCGGCAGGAAGGTCGCACGGCCCGCGCGCTCCTTCTTCAGGATATCGATCATCTCTTTGGCGGAGGCTTCATCCGTTGTGACGACGTTCTGGATATTGCCGCCGAGCGCCGTCTCGATCGCTGTCTCGTACTTTTTCTCCGTGCGGATGATATCGGCAACAACACCGACGATGCCGCTGTTCTTCACCTGCTTCTTCTGATCCATCACACGGCGTACGCTCCCGCCGTAACCTTCATACCGCTCGGTGAGGTTCTGCAGCGCTTCCAGCTTGGAATGCTCTGAGTGATAGCGCTCCTGCGCGGCGCGGAACCCCAGATCCGCTCCGGTGAGACGCTCCTTAAACTCCGCCTGTCTGCCGTCGAGCGCCTTTTCCTCTTCCAGCATATCCGCCAGTTCCCCGGCGATCCGCTTGAAATCCTCCTCGAGTTCTTTGATCGTCTCCTGATAACGGCTCTCTTCCGACTCCGCCTTGAGCAGACGGGAGGTGAGCTCGGAACGCTGTCTGCCGATCTCTTCTTCCCTGGTCTTCAGTGCCGAGAGTTTTGACTGGATCCGGGAACGCTCGTTGAGTGTCTCGTATTTGCGCGTATTGGTCGCTTCGATGACGCCGTTGATCTCTTCGCGCTTTGCGGTGATCTCCTGCAGCGCGGCAGACGCCTCGTCTCTTTCCCGTTTCAGCCTGTCCGCTTCCTCATCTGTCTGACGCTTCTTTTCGAGCAGGATATCCAGAGCGCTCTGTCTTTCGGCGAGCTGTTTCTTCACCTCTTCGATGCGCTGCTTAAAATGCTCCTTATCATCACTCGCATGCTCAATATGGACCTCCTGGGCACGGATCTCGCCCTGGAGCTTCTCTCTGGTGACGGAGGCATCACTGCGGCTCGCGCTCGCATCGTCGATCTGCCTGTTCAGTTCCTCGATCCTGGAGAGCAGCGCCTCATGTTCCTGCTTCACCTCTTCATACTGCTCGTTCGCCTCGTCATAATCGGAGGTTGCGATCTCATGCTGTCTGGAGAGATTCTCGATCTGCTCCCGGACCTGGGCGTTTTCCACGAGGAAGAGATTGACATCCATCGTCTTCAGTTCTTCCCGCGTCTTCAGGAAGATATGCGCCTTTTCCGACTGATTCTTCAGCGGTTCGATCCGGGATTCAAGAACCGTCAGGATATCATTCAGGCGGGTCATGCCCAGCTTCACGTTCTCCAGCTTCTTCAGCGCCGCATCCTTGCGCACCTTGAATTTGACGATCCCGGCCGCTTCATCGAAGAGCGCCCGCCGGTCCTCCGGTTTGCTCGAGAGGATCTGGTCGATCTGGCCCTGTCCGATGATGGAATAACCCTCCTTGCCGATACCGGTATCGTAGAAGAGCTCGTAAACATCCTTTAAACGGCAGATATTGCCGTTGATGCGGTACTCGCTCTCCCCCGAACGGTAAAGCCTCCGGGAGACCGTCACTTCATCATAATCTATGGAGAGGGACTTGTCGGAATTGTCCAGTGTGATGGAGACAAAGGCGTAGCCCAGAGGCTTGCGCAGCTCCGTCCCCGAAAAGATGACATCCTGCATGGACGCGCCGCGCAGCTGCTTGCTGCGCTGTTCGCCCAGAACCCAGCGCACGGCATCGGCCACATTGGATTTGCCGCTGCCGTTGGGACCAACGATCGCGGTGATCCCGTTTTGAAACTCCAGTTTGATCTTATTGGCAAAGGACTTAAAGCCCTGAATCTCGATACTCTTAAGATACATCTTACTTCTTGTGCTTTCCGTCCCTGCTCATCGCTTCGAGCGCCTGCGCGGCCGCATGCTGCTCCGCAGCCTTCTTGCTGCTCCCGGAGCCCGTGCCGTATTTCCTGCCGCCCACGGATACCTCGGCCGTGAATACCCTTCGGTGTTCCGGTCCGCTGGCGTCCACGATGTTATAAACGATGTCCCCCAGTTTTTGTCCCTGTACCAGGACCTGCAGCTCCGTCTTGGCATCATAGAACCTGATGAGATGTTCCTGTTCGGAGAGGATGTGATCGCGGATGAAAGACGCCGCCGCATCAAAACCGGCATCCAGATAAATGGCACCGGCGATGGCTTCCATCATGTCGGCCAGGATTGCCTCGCGCTTTCTGCCGCCGCTCTGATCCTCACCGCGCCCCAGGAGCATCAGCTCTCCGAGTTCAAGTTTCACGGCGCACTGGGACAATGACCCCTCGCAGACCATGGCGGCCCGTTTATTCGTCAGTTCGCCTTCCCTGAGGTCCGGATAGGCGTGATAAAGCCAGTCGCTGACCACGGTTTCGAGCACGGCGTCACCGAGGAATTCCAGGCGCTCATAGTCGGCCCCCGCTTCCTCCCTTTCATTGGAATAGGAGGAATGGGTAAAAGCGCGTACCAGCAGCTGTTCATCGGCGAATTTCCTGTCTATGCGCTTCTCGAATGCCGCCCGTTTTTCGGGATCCAGGATCCCGGCGGCCTGTTCTTCAAACAGTTTTCCCATGGTCATTTCCCGGCATTACGGATCATCTGTGCGGCTTCCCCGACCGTCTTGATCTTGGAGGCCTCTTCCTGCGGCACCTGGATATCGAACTCTTCCTGGATCTGCATGATGATCTCCAGGATGTCCAGTGAATCCGCGGCCAGATCCTCCACGAAGGTCGTATCCTCCGTGATCTCGTTGGGATCCGCCCCGAGCACGTCCGCGATGATCTTCTTGATCTTGTCCATTTCCATTGTCAACCCCTCCGGTTTTATGAATCATGCGCCGTTATCCGTAACGGCGTATCAAAAGGTCAATGATCCGCTTTTGCGAGCGCCTCTTCGATCTGAGGCCCGATATCCTGTTTGAAGAAGGTGACGCACTGCAGAACGGAGTTTTTCACCTCCACCGCATGTGCGCTGCCGTGCGTCTTCACGACGAGGCCTTTCAACCCCAGCATCGGTGCGCCGCCGTATCTTGTGAGGTCGAACACACCAAGCGATTCCTTCAGGGAATCCTTGGCCAAGAGCGCGCCGAGCTTGCTCTTCGTATTCTTCATGAAGGCCTGCTTCATGAGGTGCAGTGCCGTCTTGCCGACACCTTCGTACATCTTGAGGACAATATTGCCGGTGAAGGCTTCGCATACGAGCACATCGGCAGCTCCGGCCGGGATATCCCGCGCCTCCGCGCAGCCGATGAAATTGATGTCCTCACAGGCTTTCAGGAGCGGGATCGTCTCCTTAACGAGGGCATTGCCCTTCTCCTCCTCCGCGCCGATATTAATGATGGCGACGGTCGGCTTCTCCACGCCCATCACGTTCCTGTAATACACGGAACCCATCCTGGCAAACTGCACCAGCGCGCTCGGTCTTGCGTCGACATTCGCGCCGCAGTCAATGAGAAGCGATGTGCCCTTCTCGGTCGGTATGAAAGGTGCGAGCGGTGCTCTTTCCACGCCGCGGACCCTGCCGATGAGCGTCTGTCCGCCGACCAGCGTCGCTCCGGTGGAACCGGCGGATACATAGGCATCCGCTTCACCGGTCCGGACCATCTGCATGCCTTTTACAATGGAGGAATCCCGTTTGGTCATGATCGCGTTGACAGGCGGCTCCGCCATTTCGATCACTTCGGATGCCGGGACGACATGGAGCCTGTCCGCATATGAGGCGCCCTTGTCGTATCCGCAAGCCGCAAGCGCCCGGTCAACCGCCTCCGGTACTCCCGTGAGGAAGATCTCCGCTTCCGCACATTCGCGAAGCGCCTCAACAGCACCCTTTACGATCTCATCCGGCGCATTGTCACCGCCCATGGCATCCAATGCGATCCTGACTCTTTCTGCCAAAATAACATCCCCCGTAAAACGGTCATAGTAACTTGTTAATTATATATGGAAACACGAAAAAAGTCAAAAGAAAAAGCGTCCTCCCATTTTCGGGAGGACGCTTTGTTACTCGTGTAAGAACAGGCGTACCGGTCAGGCCTCGGTATTCACCACGCTCTTATTCTGATAGTAACCGCAGGCCTTGCAGACCTTATGAGGCATGGTCAGCGCGCCGCAGTGGCTGCACTTCACAAGAGTGGGCGCGTTCATCTTCCAGTTCGCCCTTCTCTGATCCCTGTGCCCCTTGGATGATTTGTTCTTCGGGCAGATCGACATAATTGACACCTCCTTGCTTGCAAGCGCCGGCCGCGGCCTGCGCTGTGTTCACTGTTATCGCGGCGCGTCAAAAACGCGCGATATTGATTATATGCCACGTCTGACGCGTTTGTCAACAGAAAAATATTACTTTACAAGGGCTGCCGTGTCACGGGCGATCGCGAGTTCCTCATTGGTGGGCACGACGAGCGCTTTCACGCGGCTGTCCGGCCCGGAAATGCAGATCTCCTTACCTCTGGTCGAGTTGGCTTCCTCATCCAGCGTCACGCCGAGATATCCCAGGCGCTCCAGCACGAGCTTGCGGACCATCGGGCTGTTCTCGCCGACACCCGCCGTGAAGCAGATGCAGTCCACGCCGTTCATGGCAGCCGCATAAGCGCCGATATACTTGACCACGCGGTAGGCAAAGGTGTTGACCGCACGGATGGCTCCCGCGTCCCCCTTGTTGTAACCCGCCTCAAGATCGCGGAAATCGGAGGAGAGATCGCCGGAGAGGCCGTACACGCCGGACTTCTTGTTCAGGATGTTCATCACATTCTTGATGTCCGTGCCTTCCTTATTGGCGATATACTCCACAACGGAGGGATCGAGATCGCCGCTGCGCGTGCCCATTAACAGCCCCTCAAGCGGAGTCAGGCCCATGGAGGTGTCGATGCAGCGGCCCTCTTTGACGGCGGAGACGCTGGCGCCGTTGCCGAGATGGCAGACGATCGTCTTCAGGCTGTCATAGGGCTTGCCGAGGATCTCTGCCGCCTTGGCGGAGACATAGGCATGGCTCGTTCCGTGGAAGCCGTAGCGGCGCACACGGAATTTCTCATAATATCCGTACCACACGCCGTAGAGATAAGCCTCCTCCGGCATGGTCTGATGGAAGGCCGTATCAAAGACAGCGACCATCGGCACGCCCGGCATGGCCTTCATGCAGGCGCGTACACCGATGAGATTGGCGGGATTGTGCAGCGGTGCAAGATCGCTCACATCCTCGATCGCTTTGATCACCTCGTCATTGATGATGACGGACTTCGTAAACGCTTCGCCGCCGTGCACGATCCGGTGTCCCACCGCATCGATCTCGGACAGTTCCTTCACCACACCGGTCTCCGGATCAGTGAGCGCTTCGATCACGAGTTCGATCGCCTTGTTGTGATCGGGCATCGGGACCTCTTTCACGATCTTGTCCTTGCCGGCGGGGGTGTAGCCGATCACGCTCCCGTCGATGCCGATCCGCTCGCAGAGCCCCTTGCACAGGACCTCCTCGCTCGCGGAATCGATGAGCTGAAATTTCAGGGAAGAACTCCCGCAGTTGATGACCAGGATCTTCATGTTGTCCTCCTTATTCGACGCCCTGCGCCTGAACCGACGTTAACGCAACAACACCCACGATGTCCTGCCAGGAGCAGCCGCGGGAGAGATCGTTGACCGGCTTCGCGATACCCTGGAGCATCGGGCCGTAGGCATCCGCCTTGGCCAGCCGCTGCGCAAGCTTGTATCCGATATTGCCGGCATCGAGGTTGGGGAAGATCAGCACATTGGCATGACCCGCCACTTCGCTGCCCGGTGCCTTGGAGGCAGCAACCTCCGGGACGATGGCGGCATCCAGCTGCAGTTCGCCATCGACCTTGAGATCCGGATAGGTCTCCTTCGTGATGCGGGTCGCTTCGACCATCTTGTCGACCAGCGCGTGTTTCGCACTGCCCTTGGTGGAATGGGACAGCATCGCGACTTTGGGCTCTCCGCCGACGAGCTGCTTAAAGCTCTTCGCGCTCGAATCAGCGATCACCGCCAGTTCCTCGGACGTGGGATCCTGATTGAGACCGGAATCCGCAAAGATAAAGGTGCCGTTCTCGCCGTATTCGCAGTTCGGCACATCGATCAGGAAGAATGCGGAGACCATCTTGACGCCGGGCGCGGTCTTCAGGATCTGCAGTGCGGGACGCAGGGTATCCGCCGTCGCGTGGCAGGCGCCCGCGACCAGGCCGTCCGCCATACCGTCCTTTAACAGCATGACACCGTAATAGATATAACTCGCGTTAAGGGTCTCCCTGGCCTTCTCCTCGGTCATGCCCTTTGCTTCGCGCAGTTTGAAGAGCATCTGCACATACTTCTCGAAATCCGGATCCTTCTTCGGATCGATGATCCTGGCGCCTTCAATGTTCACATTAAGGCGTCCCGCGTCAGCATGGATCTGATCCTCGTCGCCGATCAGGATGAGGTCCGAGAGTCCGTCCCTTAAGATCTCCTGCGCCGCACGCAGGGTCCGCTCGTCCTCCGCCTCCGGCAGTACGATCGTCTTCTTGTCAGCTTTTGCTTTTTCTTTGATCTTGTCGATGTAGGCCATACTTCCCCCTTCTGAACTGCTGTTGTTTGTCGCTCTGTTATCGGTTCCCCGGCGGGTATCCGCGCGGATGGATCACAACATGATATTGTAGCATGGATCGACGCTCCTTAAAAGAGAGAAATGAAAATGTTTCGTTCACGGCAATATCGGCATTTCTGTGATACAATATCCCATTATGAAGACAGCCGTACTGATCGCAGAATTCAATCCGCTGCACAACGGGCACGCCGCACTGATCGACAGGGTGCGTGCCGAGCTGCGCCCCGATGCGCTGATCGTGCTGTTAAGCGGAGATTTCGTACAGCGCGGCGAACCGGCGCTGATCGACAAGCATACGCGTGCGCGCATGGCACTGCTTGCGGGTGCCGATCTCGTGCTGGCTCTCCCTTCCGTATATACTGTCGCGCCGGCGGAGGTCTATGCCCGCGGCGCCGTCCAGACAGCGGCCGCCACGGGGATCGCGGACACACTTGTCTTCGGCAGCGAGGCCGGTTCTCTCGCGCCGCTCCGGGAGATCGCCGGAATATCGGAAACTCCGGAATTCCGTTCCGCACTGCAGGAAAACCTTTCGCAGGGGATCTCCTATCCGGCCGCTTTTCAGGCAGCAGTACAGACCGCTCTCGACGGCGCGGGAGGAAACCTTGCCTCCTGTCTGGATTCTCCGAACAATATTCTCGGCGTCGAATATCTGCGCAGCATCATACATAGCGGCGCGGCTCTGACGCCCGTCACCTGTCCGCGGCTGCCGGCCTCCGATCATATCGCCTCCGCTTCGGATCTCAGGGAACGGATCCGCTGCGGCGCCGATATCAGCGCCTTTGTTCCGTCCTATGTGTCGGACCTGCTGCGTGAATACCGCGATACGTGCTCCGGCGTCCCGCTCTTTGCGGACGATCTGTCGGCGCAGGTCTCTTACGCGCTGCAGCAGGCGGACCGCGCAGAACTTGCCCGGCTCGCCGACATGAGCGATGATCTGGCCGGACGGATCCTGGAGAACCGCCTGAAGTTCTATGGTTTTACTTCCTTTGCGAATCTGATCAAAGTGAAGGCCTTTTCCCATGCGCGGATCCGGCGCAGTCTGATACAGCTCCTCCTTGACATCCGGCGGGAGGAACGCGACGCGATGCTCGAGAACAGAGTCACTTATCTGCGCGTCCTCGGTTTTCGCACGGCCGCCCGCGGTCTCCTCGGCCGCATGGGGGAAGCCGCCTCTGCTCCGCTCATCGTGCGGGGTGCTGATTATGAGAAAGTGTGCGCGGCCGCGGATCCGGCAATCTCCCGTGACGAAGACCCCGTCTCTTCTCTCGCTGCCCGGATGCTCGGGATCGATCTGTTCGCGGACCGCCTGTATCAGACGCTCGCATTCCCGCCGGATCTGCGTGCGGAAGCTCCGGCAAGGCCGCCGGTGATCCTGTAGGCGGTATTGCCGTCAGCCTTCTGCGGTGCTACAATGGTCATCATGAGTAAAGTCAGTATCGTCGTGCCCTGCTATAACGAAGCGGACACGATCGTAAAATTCCATCAAAGCGTCACCTCCCTGTGGGAGGAGAATGAAACCGCGGCCGCTCATGAACTGGAACTTCTGTTCATCAACGACGGCTCCGTGGATGATACCGGCAGGATCCTCCGGGAGCTTGCCGCCTCCGACCCGCGCATCCACTATACCGGTTTTTCCCGCAACTTCGGTAAGGAAGCCGCGATCTTCTGCGGTCTGAAGCAGGCTTCGGGTGATGCCGTTATTGTTATGGACGCCGATCTCCAGCATCCTCCGGAAAAGATCCCGGAGATGCTCCTTAAATGGCAGGAGGGGTATACGGTTGTCGAGGGGATCAAATCAGACAGAGGACGCGAAGGAGCGATGCACGGTCTGCTGACTTGCCTGTTCTACCGGCTTTTCCGCGGCAGTACCGGTATCGACATCGCAGGTGCCTCGGATTACAAGCTCCTCTCGCGCAAGGCGGTCGATGCGCTGAACGCGATGCCGGAAAGAGTCACTTTTTTCCGGGCGCTCACCTACTGGACCGGTTTCAGGTCCGCCAAAGTCACCTTTGATGTGGCAGACCGCACCGGCGGCAGGAGCAAATGGACGGGATTCTCTCTCCTGCGCTATGCGATCAATGATCTGACATCATTTTCCTATTTGCCGCTCCGGATCATCGGCATCATGGGGCTCATCGTGTTCTTCATCGGCATCCTGCTCGGGATCGATGCCGTCATCAGTTATTTCTCGGGGAAATCCGTGGGCGGTTATCCTTCCCTGGTGATCCTCATCACGCTCTCCACGGGTGCCATCCTCTTAAGTCTCGGGATCATCGCGATCTATCTGGCCGGGATCTATATCGAGATCAAGGACCGTCCCCGCTATCTCATCGAAGACCGCCACTAAGCATACCGCGCATCGCGCAGACACTCTCATATTCCGTATCCCGGTCCGCCGATATCACCGCCGCAAGATCCGACGGGGTATACTCTTCAGCCGCTGCCTCTTCGGGCAGAACGATACCCGGATGAAAGAGGATCTCCAGCGGCATCTTTTTCTCACGGATCCGGCGCAGCATACCGGGCAGCACCCGGCCCGTCCGCTCCGCATCCATCCGTCCGCTCATGATCAGTCCCCAGAGCAGACCGTGCGATATCCCAAGCCGGTCAAGACGCTTCTCCGCTCTGCCGGAAAGCAGGTTCAGCAGCACGTTCTTGACGAGATTCACGGGAGAGACTGTATACAGGATACAGCCAAAAACCCCCGCGGGTTCTCTTGAAACACGGACATATCGCAGATCCCCGGTCAGTCCCGTCTCCCGGACCGCATCAAGCATCGCGTCAAATACCACGGGGATCATATGCGTGTGCGTATGACTGTCGAGACCGAACGGACAGTTTCCGTCCGCGTCCGCGGCAAAAGCCGCGATCCGGTCATATACCCCGCGGATCTGCAGGACAAATTCTCCGGTCAGTTCCCTGCGGATCTGTTCCCTTCTCCGGGGAAGATGCGAAGCAAACAGGAGTTTCATCCAGGAAGTACGGAAATACCGCGCTCCGTCGCTTCCCTCATGTGTAAGAAGCGGATCCGCGATGCCGCTCAGGGATCTCCCGTCAGCGATATTCAGATGTACGGCGATATGGGGTTTGTGTTCCATGCCGTCCCAGGCGCGCGCCAGTTCTTCCATGCAACGTTCCCGGTCATGCATGTTTGGGATGATGCTGATGCCGTCCAGCACGCCCTGTTCGAGCAGGGAAAGGATCCTCGCGGAATTATGCGCGGAGAGCGCGTAATCATCCGCATGCAGTTCCACAGCGACTTCTGCTGCGGGAGTCACATTTCCGTCACGCATTCCGCTCTTCATCCTCTTTCAGACGGATCACGCCGAAATACAGCCACAGTCCGCACAGCAGCAGGACGATCAGGGAGACGGCCGCGCCGGTCTTCATACCCGCCGGGATGAAATGCATGCGCAGTAAGCCGTCACGCGCACGGGAAGCCGCCTGTTCCCCCGGTATAACCATCATGGCGCCGTAGGTCCGGATCCCCGGTACGCTCCAGCCCTCCTCATACGGGATCGAAGTCACGATATCGCCGCAGTCCGCGGGCAGATCCATGGCGATCCCGTCATTACCGTCCTCGCGGACAGTGATCCCGTACCCTTCCAGACGCGCAAATACAGCGGCGACCGCCTCCGTATCCTCCGTAACGAAGAGCGGCCTGCCGAAATCCGGATCTCCGCTTTCTCCTTCGATCTTCACGGTCAGCGTCTCTCCGGCACGTCTTGTCCCAAGATTCAGGATCTTATAACATCCGCGGTTGCCGTATCCGGTCAGCAGTTCGTCTTCTTCAAACACGGCCAGTCCCTGGATCGTTCCCATCAGACCGTCCAGATACATGTACAGTTCGCCGTCAAGGACCGGCGTGATGTGCGCCACGAGCACTTTCTTCTCTTCTCCCTCGGCGACTTCCTCCGTCTCCGTTTCCGCGTCGGCAAATACACGCACCTGTTCTCCGGCCAGGCGCGAGAGCATGTCCTCCTGCAGAGCGAAGGGATCCTGCGGCAGGCTGTACGGATTATCAATGCCGGTGATCCCGTTCAGATCATAGTCCGGTACCTCAAGCGCAACGGAAAGCGCATAGGGATTCCGGTAAACGTACACGCCCGTATCCGCGCCTGTCTCCACGGGCTGATAGGCGGGATGGACCAGGCTCCTGTCCGTGGTCAGCAGATAACGGATCCCGAGAAGCATATCCATGGTGACGGTATTGTCATGTCCGTAATGGGTATAGAGTCCGTCATCGTTGAAACCGAGCTTGTGGAGCAGATAGCGCACATAGGTCATCCCGGCGGAACTGTAATGCGTCACACCGTTGTAACCGTACATCATCCCGTCATTCTGCTCTCTCGGCGTCAGCTGCTCCATCCGGTAAAATCCCGGATCCATGGCATAGACCGCGTCCACCTGGGTCTTCACGGCATCCACGGTCTCCAGAAAATGATTTCTGGTCTCACCCGAATAGTTGATGATGTTCTGCGTGAAGCAGGCGTTGTCCGTCAGCTCCGATGAGTCATAGATCAGCATGGCAAGGATCAGGACAAGGGGCAGCACCTGTCTGCGGATCCCGGCTCCGCGCGGCAGGAGTTCACAGACAAAAAGTGCCGCGAGGATCAGGGGGATCCGGACCGCGTTGATCCGGAGCATCTCCTGCGTCGTATAGTAATAATTCCCGCGTCCGACCAGAAAAAGCATCCCGAGCAGGCAGCCCGCAGTCACAAGGTACCGCGGGATCATGCGGGACCATTTCTCCCCTTCCGCATCCGTGTCCGCATCGCAGGCGTTTTTGCCCCGCAGCCCGGACAGATATCTGCAGCCGGCGAGTATCACGATAAATACAAATTCCGGCGCCTGCCGGTACGGATGTCCCGAGGGCTCCATCAGCGCGTGCCAGAACAGGTTTACCGCATCGACACAGAAAGAGATCATGTAGACCAGCACCGGGATCAGCAGCGCGGCCCGTTCCCTGATCCGTCTCCTGCCGTCCGTAAAAAACAGCACAACCGCGCACAACAGGAACAGACCGATATAGATCTGCGGATATCCGAAGAGCGTCTGATCCGCGTCATACGCCAGGAAATACGCTTTGCTGAAGACATCCACGGGCGAGAGATTTTGACCGGTTGCGGCCATCCCCAGCCGTAAGATGTCCTTGGGACTGTTGGCCAGTGCGAACAGTACGGGCAGCATCAGAACAGTATCCGCGAGAACCGCCCCGACCGTATGCACAAAGAGACGGGCGATCGTCCGTACGGGATGCCTGTCTTTGTTCTCCCACAGACGCACCAGCGTCCAGAGCGCCACCAGCAGGAGCACCTGATAAGAGATGTAATAATTCCAGATGAGGATCAGTGCCACGCACAGACTGTAACGCAGGCCATACAGGCGCAGCTTCCTTAACGGGATCTCTCCCGCCTCTCCGAGGAATCCCGTTTCCAGCGCGTAGATCAGAACAGGTATAAAGATCCATACATCCGTCCACATGGGATTCATGCTGTGCGCGATGAGGAAGCCCGAGAAGGACCAGGCCATCGCGCCGGCCAGGGACGGGAGGCAGCGCCCGAAGAATCCGCCCGCGTGCTCGTTCCGCTCGAGATACCACCACAGGAAAGCCGCCATGATCATGGCAGCCAGGACGATCGTCACTCCGATGACAAAAGAAACGCCAAGAGGCAGGCGGTCTGCCGGAAACGGCAGAAGCAGCACGAAAAGCGGGTTGGCCAGATAGTAACACATGAAGCCGACCATCCCGGAACCGAGTGTCGTCTCAAATGAATAAAGGATCCCCTCCTGCCCGGAGAAGATCCTCTGATAATAGGCATAATAATCGATATACTGGCGCTTCAGATCGAGCATGATCCAGGTATTGTCGCCAAACGGAACGATCGCATTGCGTCTGATGAGGAGCAGATACATCACCCCCGCGAGCACGCCGGCTGTCAGGACCGTCAGGCCCCGCAGGATCCGTTCTTTCCTGTTTTGATCCATCCGCCGATCGTTCATGATTCCCGTTTCACCTCTCAGTCCACGTAACCGTCAATTGATTAGGATACACGAAAAACCCGTGAATGTCCATAAAAACAAAAATTCCTCTTGAATAAGGAGATTTTATGTGCTATCATCCAATAGTTAGCGTTTGGGGTCGTAGCTCAGTTGGGAGAGCGCAGCGTTCGCAACGCTGAGGTCAAGGGTTCGATCCCCTCCGGCTCCAGTATTTACCAGACGCAGGCATCCTATCAGGAGGTAATGAGATGGCAGCAGCAAAGAAGACAGCGGGACGGCATGTGACCGTCAATACGAACACCGTGAAATCCAATGTGACTTTGCAGTACGGCGAGAAATCCATTCCCTATGAGGATCTGGTATCCCGCGTCAAGGACATCTGGACCGGCCAGTTCGGACGCAAGATCATCGAGATCGACAGTGTCGAGCTCTACATCAAGCCCGAGGAGAACAAGGTCTACTACGTCATCAACAAAGACATCAACGGCGATTTCGATCTGTAAAGACGATTTTCCCGCAGAGATCACGAAAAGACACGCAGATGCGTGTCTTTTCTTTTTTCAGTCGTAGTCCACTCCGATCAGCATAAGACCCTGGGGCGGCGCGGTCGGCCCCGCTTCTCTTCTGTCCAGCGCCTCCAGGATCTCCCGTACACGCTCCGGTTCCATTCTGCCGTATCCGACCTCCAGGAGCGTTCCCACCAGGATCCGCACCATATTCTGCAGGAATCCGCCTCCGTGAAAGGTGAAGCGGATGATCTCCTCCTCCTCTTCGATCGTGATCTCATCCACCGTGCGCACCGTGGATTTCTTCATTTTCGGATTTGCGCAGAAGCTGCGGAAATCATGTGTACCGATGAGATATGCGGCCGCCTGCCGCATCCGTCCGGTATCCGGTCTCCCTTCCGTGACCGTGAGATACTTGCGCTCAAATACCGGCTTCCTGTCTCCGCACCAGATCCTGTAACAGTATGTCTTCCCTGTGGCATTATAGCGCGCGTGAAACCGTGGAGAAGCAAACTGCACGTCATCGACGCCGATATCATCCGGCAGATAATGATTCAGATAGGCGAGGATCTCCTCCTCGGTCATCTCCGTCTCGGCATGGAGATTGGCGGTCATCGCCAGCGCATGGACGCCGGCATCCGTACGGCCGGCGCCAATCACGAGCGGCACTTCGCCCTCGGGCAGCATGAGCATCCTGGCCAGAACCTGCTCCAGCTTGCCCTGGATCGTCATGGGGCGGTCCGGCTGATGCTCCCAGCCGCCGTATCTGGATCCGTCATAACGGATCGTTAATCTGATATTTCGATTCATAATATTCCGTATTTTGTTAACATTTTCTTTACAATTCTAACATTTTTTCGTTACTTTCGCCTGTTATGATTGTACCATCGAGAGAGAGATAAAGCTTTTTCTTCATAACTAAGCCGGATCGGCATTGCCGATCCGGCTTCCTCCCTTTTATGGGGTACTTTTCTCATCGATCAACGCCATCCCGCAGTCATACATCTCTCCGTTTACCGCGTCGGAGAGCCACTTTGCCATGGAGATCCCCTCCCGGTTCGGCAGATAGAAGAATTTCTCCCGCACACAGGTATGGGCCGTGCCGCCCTTCATTCCCTTCTTTATGATCATGATATTGGGGAAATCGTTGATATAGAACCGGAAGCCCGGCGTGATCCGCTTCAGACCCGCGAGCATTTCCTTGAACTGCGCGTAAAATGCCTCCTGGATCTCCGCGTCCGAGGTGAATTCCTCATTCTCCACATCGTTATAGTACGCGCTCAGCAGATAATCCCGGACGGAGCAGGCGTAAAGATAGCGGATGCTGTCACCCTTCCTCGCGTAGAGACGCGCAAACCAGTCCAGCGTGATATTCGGCGTATGGATCGCCTCGGCGATCCCGGGCTTTGTCTTCCACATTTCCTCAGCTGTTCTGCGCCAGCCGTCGTAAAGTAGCTGCCCGCTGTCGGAAAAGCAGGTGATATCGCCGCAGGAGGGATACCAGTCGTCCGCAACCTCGGGTGCAAGAGCCGGAACGGCAAACGCGCCGGCACTGTCCCCGGCGATGAGGATCTTCGCGGGGTTCGGGAAATACTCCTTTGCCTTTTTCATCGCCGCGAGGAAATTGCGGTATCCGTGAAAATGCACGACACCTTCCTCTCCCGCCTCGTCATCCCGCCAGGTATAGTCATTGTCACCGACATGGAGATCGCCTGTGGTATAGGTGATGATCACGAAGCTCCAGTCCTCGAACGGATTGTCTTTGTTCCCGGTCTCCGTGATGCCGATATTGATGTTCATGATCTGGGTAAAGGGGCGCAGATTGTTCCAGTAGAAATGCGGGAGCCCCGCCGCCACCTTGCCGCCCGTGACGGGACGCGCCGCGGTGTAATCGTTCCACGCCACTCCTCCGCCGGAGAAAAAGATGACAAGCCGGTCGCTATGCGCGGCTTTGAGATAGACATGATATTCGCTGCCGTCGCCGGACTGTCCGTCCGCCAGAGGAACACGGTACCATACATGCGGATAGGCCATGGCGCCTTCTTCCAGTACGCGCGCCTCCTTATCCTTCTCGATGATATGCTGGCCGATCCGTTCCTCCACCAGATCCCCCATCCGGTAAAAAAACGCCAGGCCGCGGCTTAAATTCATCAGATTTCCGGGATCCTTTTCCACAGTCTGCCTCACAGATGTAATGTCCTCGCCGTCGCATTGCGCATATCCTGATACAGAAAGATCAGTTCCGCGAACACGAAGATCAGCATGATCGCAAGAAAGATAACGGTCAGCGTCGGATACCGGTTGACGCCGTTCACGATCAGGATGATCTGCAGGAAGGACAGCGCCTCCGCCGTGAGCGCGTACGTCAGATATTCGGACGGCCTGTATTTCATAAAGAAGGCGATGACAAAATTGGTGATGACGAGCGCCAGAAAAAGGGACGGCACGACAAACGAGACCGCCCAGCTGTGACTGCCCGTCGCGCGGTCGATCAGGATGTTCAGGATCATCGCGATATAGAATTCCGCGTTGATCAGTTTCAGCACATGATACCGGTAAGCCATCGTGATAAACATGCCGGCAAGCGCAAGCGGTGCCCAGAGCATCACGACCGTGGCCCAGGCAGCGCGCTGGCCGCCCAGATAGCGGATCGTACCCATGATGATCTCGCTGACGAAGAAGATGAACAGTGCCGCTTTCATGACCTCGCGCGAGGTATACCGCCTCTTCTTCAGTACGGGAAAAGCCGGATCCTCCGGCGTCCCGGTCAGCTGCCCCTCGCACAGCGGGCAGACCGCCTTATGGCCGCGGATCCGGATATGACAGTTCTCACATACCTGCACCGGATGTCTCCTCTCCCGCATCCGCCGGATGCGCATCATAGTCATTGGTCGCCACAACGGGATCCAGCCCCCGCTCCGACAGTTTCCGGCAGAAGATCCGCATCAGCTGATGCGTGGCGATCCCGGAAGCCCAGCCGAAACTCATCCTGTCCTCAAAGCTCGCGATGGTGATCTGCGCCGAAGCTGCCGTCGTAAAGGCGGAAAAATAGCTGATATAAGGCGTCAGCACCTCCGGCATGACGATCCTGCCCAGATTGGAGACGGAACAGGTGACGCCCATCTGGGACATCACGGAGAATCCCTGCATGACACGATCCTTTAACAGCAGCGGGACTACTTTGATCGCCGCATTGTGCTCGAGTGCGGAATAGGATGCCATGGTCTTTGCGATCATCTCTTCCGAAAGCTGATGCGCAAAGGAATCGCGCACACTTTCTATGATCTCCCGCAGATCGCCGCTGTAGTTCTCAGGCACATAGGTGATCGTGATGACGCCGAAGAAATTCCGGTTGGTATCGGAAGGGAAATACCGGCGCAGATTAACCGGTACGGAGATCGTGATCTTCTTCTTCATCCGCTCACGGATCGTCATTTCATCGATCACCGCCTCGATGAAGAGAGAAGTGCAGAGAACACCGACCGTCGTGTCATAGCGGTGCGCCATGTCCATGAATTCCCGGGAATCGACGACACATTCCACCAGATGGTTCTCCATATTGGGATCCTTGGGGCCGCGCAGCCGGAAGGCCCAGTTGGAGCTCATCTGCTTTAACTGGGAGAGCCCCTTGCCCTTGGTATAATAGTGATTAAAGGCATCGCGGACATTCTCCTCCTCCGTCATATTGAGGAGTTCCCTGTCACTCACGCCGCATTCCGGATGCTTTCTCAGGAGATACTTGGTAATGATCCTGCGGAAGAACACAAATGCACCCGTACCGTCCGCCAGGACATGATACATCTCCATGTTGATCCGGCGTCCGTAATAATTCAGCCGGTACAGCAGTTCCTTGCTCCCGGGATGATAGAGAGAGGCGCAGGCAGGCAGATCATCCTGCCGCACGATGACACGCTTGTCGGTTTCCTCCAGATAGTACCAGAACAGTCCTCTGCGCAGAATGCTGTTGAAATAGGGGAATTCACGGGCCGTTTCATCCAGCGCCTCCTGG
>JAFXTJ010000032.1 GCA_017535945.1 Lachnospiraceae bacterium | reverse complement strand
GAATGTGTTATAATGATATATCAGCATCTTTTGCCGGATACGGCCCTGAACATGAGGCGGCGGACCGATAGCAGACAATGAAGATGACAGAGAAGTACGCCAGATTCATAAGAAGCATTCTGGTGCTCGCGGGAGTCATCCTGCTGGAGCTTGCCTTGGTGTTGCTCTTCAGGGAGAATTCCCGGCTTGAGGACGGGGATACGCAGCTGCAGCCCGCCGAGGTGGGGCATCGTGTCCTCTTTATCTCTTCCTATGATCCGCTGTATTTTACGGCGGCCGATCAGCGGGCCGGACTCGGGCAGGGGCTCTATCCCGCGGGCATCGATTTTGATGCCGTCTATATGGATTCCAAGAATTATGCGACCGAAGCGGATACCGAAGGCTTCAGGGAACTGCTCCGGGCGAGGCTTTCCGACAGCACGCGGCATTATGAGGCGGTGATCACCGGCGATGACGCGGCGCTGCGATTCGCGATGGCGAGCAAGGATGAACTCTTCCCCGAACTGCCGGTGGTCTTCTTCGGCATCAATGATATCTCACTCGCGGAGGAAGCCGCGGCCAGACCGGATATGACCGGGCTTTACGAGAGCGATTTCCTGGCGGAGACGATGAATCTGGCCTGTGAACTTTTCCCTCATGCCTCCGCTTTTGTGGCGCTGCATGACGATTCCGGCGCGGGCCTGCAGGACAGGGACGGATTCTTCGCCTATGCGGAGAAGATGCCGTCGAGCACCTTCCTCGCGATCGATGTGCAGCAGATGACGCACACGCAGCTCATCGCGGCGCTGGAGGAGATCCCGACGGATGCGGTGCTCCTGTTCATGACCTGTTATACCAACAGAGACGGGCGGGTCTATTCCCTGCGCGAGATGACCAATCTTGTCATGGGGCATACGAACGGTGTCCAGATCTTCCGCAATTATATCGGCGGCGAGGGGGAAGGCGTCCTCGGCGGTGTCGCGCTTGATTTTAAGGAGCATTGCCGGATCGCCGGCAGCCTCGTGGAGAAGATCCTGGACGGGGAGCCGGTCTCCGGCATGCAGCTCATCCGGCAGACGCCGGCCCGCTGTCTCTTTGATTATAATCTTCTGAACAAGAACGAGATCCTCACCTCCCGGCTTCCCGCAGATACGGTCTATATCAACAAGCCGGAGAATTTCTTCAGGCGTTACCGGTCACTCTTCCTGCCTACGGTCCTGATCGTAGCCGCCATGCTCCTGTTCTTCCTGTCGGCGGAAACCGCGAGCCGCGCGGTTCAGCGTTCGGCCGAGGAACTGCGCAGATCCCGTGACGATCTGGAACGGTCCGAGGAGATCATGCGCCACCGCGCAGAGTATGATGATTTTCTGGATATCATGAACCGCCGGACCATCACCGAGCGCATGAAGAATGATTTTACGGCGGATTCCTTCTATTCCGTGGTCATGGCGGATCTGGACAACTTCCAGTCCATCAACGAGGATTACGGTCACAGCACGGCCGACGGGGTGCTGAAGTATCTCACGGAACTCCTGCGCGAGCTGTGTGATAAGAACAACTGGATGATCGGGCGCTACGGCGGCGATGAGTATCTCTTCGTGATGCCCGATACCTGGCTCACCGTGGATCATCCTTCCGTGCAGATGCTGCTGACGCTCTTCAGGATGCCGGTCCCCGCCGGGGACACCGAGGCGCGTCTCTCCGCGAGTCTGGGGATCTCCGTATCCGACGGCAAACTCACACCGGAGCAGCACATCTTCAACGCGGAGATCGCGATGTATGAGGCCAAGGCCAGGGGCCGCGACCGTGCGGTCATTTTCGGCGACGAGATGCGGGATAAGGTCCACGAGGAGAACCGGATCAAGGCGGCGCTGACGGATGCCTTTGAGAATGACGGCTTCTATATGCTGTACCAGCCGCAGATCGATGCGCGCACCAAAGAGGTGAGCGGGTATGAGGCGCTGGTGCGCATGCGTGAAAAGGGGATCTACCCCGGGCAGTTCATCCCTGTCGCGGAGCAGAACGGCTGGATCTGGCGGATCGGGCGCATCACGACCAGACTCGTCATCGAGCAGCTGGCGAAGTGGCGCGACGAGGGGCATGCGCTGCATCCCGTCTCCATCAACTATTCCAGCAACCAGATGGGCGACACGGGGTATGTGGATTACATCGAATCTCTTCTGAAACAATATGAGATCCCCGCGGAGTATCTGGAGATCGAGATCACGGAAGGGATCTTCCTGGACCGCACGGCGCAGGCCAATCATCTGTTTGAACGCTTTCAGGAGCTGGGGATCCGGCTGCTCATGGATGATTTCGGGACAGGCTATTCCTCGCTGGGATATCTGACCTATATCCCCGTGGATATCATCAAGCTGGACAAGTCGCTGGTGGATGCGTATCTCGTGGACGGCAGGGACAGCTTTGTGCGCGATGTGATCCTGCTCGTGCATGACCTGGGCAAGCGGATCATCATCGAGGGCGTGGAGGAGGAATGGCAGTTTGCCCGTCTCTGCGAGTTTGAAGCCGATACGATCCAGGGCTATTACTTCAGCAAACCGGTCCCTCCCGATGAGGCCATTACGTTTAGTGTAAAATAGATCAATAAAATCGCAGTAATATAATCCACTTCAAGAAAACGCCTGTTATCAAACATTTTCCGCTTGCATTGACCGGGGGAAGCACATATAATCGTGTTTGCTGCGACGCTTTGCGCGCTGATTGCCGCCCCGGGGTTGGACACACACGAACGGGTGTAAAAATGAGAAGCGCGGAGCAGAGCCATTTACAGGGCATTCGCAGTGAGGTTGTGGAATGCGTCCGGAGACGGACCGCCATTCAGATTAAGGAGGCTTAAGTTTATGGCAAATGTAATGAGGATCACACTGAAAGCGTATGACCACGGACTGGTAGACGCTTCCGCGAAGAAGATCATCGACACGGTGAGAAAGAACGGCTCCGAAGTCAGCGGGCCGGTGCCGCTGCCGACGAAGAAGGAGGTCGTGACCATCCTCCGCGCGGTGCACAAGTACAAGGACAGCCGTGAGCAGTTCGAGCAGAGGACCCACAAGCGACTCATCGACATCATCACACCGACGCAGAAGACGGTGGATGCCCTGCAGCGTCTCGAGATGCCTGCCGGTGTCTACATCAACATCAAGATGAAGTAAGTGAGGGCCGGATTATGAAAAAAGCGATTTTAGCGATCAAGGTCGGTATGACCGAAATCTTCCAGGAAGACGGCTCGCTGGTACCGGTGACGGTTTTGGAGGCGGGTCCCTGCGCGGTCACCCAGATCAAGACACAGGAAAATGACGGATACAGCGCCGTACAGGTCGGCTTTGTCGATAAGAAGGACAAGGTCGTCTCCAAGGGCAAGGACGGCAGGAAGAGCGTCGCCCATCCCCACGGTGTGAACAAGCCCGAGAAGGGCCATTTCGACAAGGCCGGCGTCGGCTCCAAGCGCTTCGTGCGCGAGTTCCGCTTCGAGAATGCGGAGGAGTACAAGCTCGCCGATGAGATCAAGGCGGACATCTTTGCAGCGGGCGATCGCGTGGATGCCACGGCGATCTCCAAGGGCAAAGGCTTCCAGGGCGCCATCAAGAAGAACGGTCAGCACAGAGGACCCATGGGGCACGGCTCCAAGTTCCACCGCCATCAGGGTTCCAACAACGCTTCCTCGGATCCCAGCCGCGTATTCAAGGGCAAGGGGATGCCCGGTCACATGGGAAGCGAGCGCGTCACGGTCCAGAATCTCGAGATCATGCGCGTGGATGCGGAGAAGAATCTGATCCTCGTCAAGGGAGCGGTCCCGGGACCCAAGAAGGGTCTGGTCACCCTCAAAGAGACGACGATCGTTGAGGCTTGAGGATAAGGAGAATCACCATGGCAAATGTAGCGGTATACAATATGGAGGGCAAGGAGGTCGGTACCATCGAGCTCTCTGATGCGATCTTCGGTGCCGAGGTCAATGAGCACCTCGTCCACCTCGCTGTCGTACAGTATCTCGCCGATCAGCGTCAGGGCACGCAGAAGGCCAAGACGCGCGCGGAGGTATCCGGCGGCGGCAGAAAGCCCTGGAGACAGAAGGGCACGGGTCATGCCCGTCAGGGTTCCACCCGTTCTCCCCAGTGGACAGGCGGCGGCGTTGTGTTCGCGCCCGTCCCGAGGGATTACAATTTCAAGATGAACAAGAAGGAGAAGAGAGCCGCCCTGCGCAGCGCCCTCTCCGACAAGGTCGCGAACAGCAGCCTCATCGTTCTCGAGGATCTCACCCTTGAGGAGGTCAAGACCAAGAAGTTCGCCGAGATCTTAAAGAATCTCAAGGTAGAGAAGAAGGCGCTCGTCGTCACGGAAGGCAATGATGACAAGGTCCGCCTCTCCGCCCGCAACCTGCCGCAGGTGCGCACGGCTTTCATCACCAGCGACGGGGCGAACAAGAGCTCTTCCACCATCAACGTGTATGATATCATGAATGCCAACACCCTCATCCTGACGAAGGATGCGGTGGCCAAGATCGAGGAGGTGTATGCGTAATGGCTGCGATCAATTACTATGACGTGATCTTAAAGCCCGTCGTGACGGAGAAGAGCATGTCCTCCATGGGCGATAAGAAATACACCTTTTATGTGCACCCCGAAGCCAACAAGATCCAGATCAAGGACGCGGTGGAGAAGATGTTCGAGGGCACCAAGGTGAAGAAGGTGAACACCATGAACTGCGACGGCAAGCAGAAGCGCCGCGGACAGACCTACGGATTCACCGCCAAGACCAAGAAGGCGATCGTCCAGCTCACGGAAGACAGCAAGGATATCGAACTCTTCGCAGGTCTGTAAGAGACAGGTAGCAATGGAGGTCCGGTGAAAACAATATACCGGACGCACAGGTAAGGAGTTAAGATCATGGGAATCAAGAAGTACGGACCGTATACCCCGTCAAGAAGACACATGACCGGTTCGGATTTCTCCGAGATCACCAAGAAGACACCGGAGAAGTCCCTGCTGGTATCCAAGAACAGCAAGGCGGGCAGAAACAACCAGGGTAAGATCACCGTGCGCCATCATGGCGGCGGCGGGCGCGTGAAGTACCGCATCGTCGATTTCAGGAGAAACAAGGACGATATGCCGGCCAAGGTCATCGGGATCGAGTATGACCCCAACCGCACCGCCAACATCGCGCTCATCGAGTACGAGGACGGCACGAAGAGCTACATCATCGCGCCGCAGGGCTTAAAGGACGGCATGACCGTCATGAACGGCCCTCACGCGGAAGTGCGTATCGGCAACTGCCTCCCGCTTTCCGAGATCCCGATCGGTGAATCCGTTCACAACGTGGAACTCTATCCCGGCAAGGGCGGCCAGATGGTGAGAAGCGCGGGCAACAGCGCGCAGCTGATGGCCAAGGAGGGCAAATATGCGACCCTCCGCCTTCCCTCCGGCGAGATGCGTATGGTACCGGTCGAGTGCCGCGCCACGATCGGTGTGGTGGGCAACAATGACCACAACCTGATCAACTACGGCAAGGCCGGCCGCAAGCGCCACATGGGCATCCGTCCCACGGTCCGCGGCAGCGTCATGAACCCCAACGACCACCCGCACGGCGGCGGTGAGGGACGCGCCCCGATCGGACGTCCCGGTCCCTGCACCCCTTGGGGTAAGCCTGCTCTTGGTTACAAGACCAGGAAGAAGAAGAAGCAGTCCAACAAGCTGATCGTCAGAAGACGCGACGGCAGAGCGATCAAGTAAGGGGAGGAGAGGAAAGATATGTCCAGATCATTAAAGAAGGGACCTTTCGCGGATGAGAGTCTGTTAAAGAAGATCGACGCGATGAACACCTCGGGGGATAAGCAGATCATCAAGACCTGGTCCCGCCGCTCCACGATCTTCCCGTCCTTTGTGGGACACACGATCGCGGTCCACGACGGCAGAAAGCACATCCCGGTGTATGTGACGGAGGACATGGTCGGTCACAAGCTCGGAGAATTCGTGGCGACCCGGACCTACCGCGGTCATGCCGGCAATAATGACAAGAAGACCGGCGCGAAATAAGGCGCGGTGCGATTGAAAGGAGTATTTCATGGCTATTCAGCATAGATCCCAGGTAAAGAGGGAGAGAAATGCAAAGAAGGACGCGCGCCCGAGGGCAGTGCTTCGCTATGCGAGGATCCCGGTGCAGAAGGCGTGCTTCGTGATGGACGCCATCCGCGGCAAGGATGCGGTGAGCGCCCTGGCAATCCTGCAGTACAATCCGCGTTACGCGTCGAGCGTCATCTATAAGCTGCTTGCTTCGGCTGTTGCGAATGCCGAGGTAAAGGGAATGAACAGAGAGAATCTCGTCGTCGCGGAGTGCAATGCCTCCAACGGGCCGATCATGAAGAGGATCCAGCCCAGAGCGCAGGGCAGAGCGTACAGGATCAACAAACGGATGAGCAATCTGCGCATCGTCCTTGATGAGAAGAACAGTTAACGGGAAGTAAAGGAGTCTAGAATGGGACAGAAGGTCAATCCTCACGGCTTACGCGTCGGTATCATCTCTGACTGGGATTCGAGATGGTATGCGGAACAGGGAGAGTTTGCGGACAATCTGATCGAGGATCACAAGATCCGCGAGTTTCTGAAGAAGAAGTTAAAGGACGCCGGGATCTCCAAGGTGGAGATCGAGCGTGCCAGCGACCGTGTTAAGGTCATCGTCTTCACGGCCAAGCCCGGTATCGTCATCGGCAAGGGCGGCACGGAGATCGAAGTGACCAAGAAGGCGCTCTCCAAGCTCACCGACAAGAAGATCATGCTGGAGATCAAGGAGATCAAGAAGCCGGATAAGGACGCGCAGCTCGTCGCCGAGAACATCGCGCAGCAGCTCGAGAACCGTACCTCCTTCCGCCGCGCCATGAAGTCCTGCATGAGCCGGACGATGAAGACGGATGCGCTGGGCATCAAGGCCTGCGTGAGCGGACGTCTGGGCGGAGCGGATATCGCCCGCAAGGAGTTCTACAGCGAGGGCACCATCCCGCTGCAGACCCTCAGAGCCAACATCGACTACGACTTTGCGGAAGCGGATACCACCTATGGTAAGGTCGGCGTCAAGGTATGGATCTACAAGGGCGAGGTACTGCCCGTCAAGGATAAGAATACGGAAGGGGGCGATCGATAATGTTAATGCCCAAGAGAACAAAGCACCGCAAGCAGTTCCGCGGGAGCATGGCCCACAAGGCGACCAAAGGCATCACACTCACCTACGGTGATTTCGGTATCGTTGCGGAGGAGCCCTGCTGGATCCGCTCCAATCAGATCGAGGCAGCCCGTGTTGCCATGACCCGTTTCATCAAGCGCGGCGGCCAGGTCTGGATCAAGATCTTCCCGGATAAGCCGGTGACGGCCAAGCCCGCCGAGACACGAATGGGCTCCGGAAAAGGCTCCGTGGAATACTGGGTGGCAGTCGTAAAGCCCGGCCGTGTCCTGTTTGAGATCGGCGGTGTCGACGAGGCGGTCGCAAGAGAAGCTCTGAGACTTGCGACACACAAGCTGCCCTGCAGATGCAAGATCGTTTCCCGTGCGGATATGGAAGGCGGTGACAAACAGTGAAGAAGACAAGTTATGTAAATGATCTGAGAGGCAAGAGCGCGGAAGAGCTCTCCTCGGAGCTCATCTCCGCCAAGAAGGAGCTGTTCAACCTCCGCTTCCAGAATGCGACCAATCAGCTCGATAACACGGCGCGGATCAAAGAGGTGCGCAAGAACATCGCCCGGATCCGGACGCTGATCACACAGTCCGCGAAGCAGGGCGCCTGACAGGATCTGAGGAGGAAATAAGCCGTGGAAAGAAATCTTAGAAAAACGCGCGTAGGCAAGGTGACGAGCGACAAGATGGACAAGACCATCGTCGTATCCATCGAGAACCATGTGAAGCATCCGCTGTACAAGAAGATCGTGAAGCGGACCTATAAGCTCAAAGCGCATGATGAGAACAACGAATGCAAGGTCGGCGATACCGTCAGAGTGATGGAGACCAGGCCGCTGTCCAAGGACAAGAGGTGGCGTCTGGTGGAGATCATGGAGCGGGCGAAGTAAGGAGGAAGCGATGGTTCAGCAGGAAACAAGACTTAGGGTCGCCGATAATACCGGGGCGAAGGAGCTGTTGTGCATCCGCGTCATGGGCGGTTCGACCAGGAGATATGCCCGCATCGGTGATGTGATCGTGGCATCCGTCAAGGATGCACAGCCGGGCGGTATGGTGAAGAAGGGCGATGTCGTCCGCGCCGTTGTGGTCCGTACCAAGAAAGAGACCAAGCGCAGGGACGGTTCCTACATCCGCTTCGATGAGAATGCGGCCGTCATCATCAATGATGATAAGACGCCCCGCGGAACCCGTATTTTCGGGCCTGTTGCAAGAGAACTGCGTGAGAAGCAGTACATGAAGATCCTGTCTCTTGCGCCCGAGGTACTGTGATACAAGGGACCCGGCAGGATCGCTGAGGCGGAAAGGAAGAAGAAATGAGTGCGACGAAGTTGAAAAAGGGCGACACGGTCCGCGTGATCGCAGGCAGAAATAAGGACAGTGAGGGCAAGATCATCGAGATCGACCGCGAGAAGGGCCGTGTGGTCATCGAGGGCGTCAACATGATCACGAAGCATGAGAAACCCTCCATGCGCAACCAGAACGGCGGCATCGTACAGATCGAGGCTCCGATCGACGCCTCCAATGTGATGCTTCTGTACAAGAACAAGCCCACGAGAGTCGGCTACAAGGTGGAGAAGAACGAGGCAGGCAAGGTCGTGAAGAAGACCCGCATTGCTAAGTCCACCGGCGATGAGATCGACGTGGTGTTCGACAAGACGAAGAAATAAGGTGAGAGGAGGAAACCACGTTGAGCAGATATCATGAACTCTATCTGAAAGAGATCGTACCCGCCATGACGGCCAAGTTCGGCTACAAGAATGTCATGGAGGTCCCGAAGCTGGATAAGATCGTCGTCAACATGGCGGTCGGCGAAGCCAAGGAGAATGTCAAGATCCTCGAGAATGCGGCGAACGACCTGCAGATCATCACCGGCCAGAAGGCGGTGCTGACCAAGGCCAAGAAGTCCATCGCGAATTTCAAGATCCGTGAAGGCATGCCCATCGGCTGCAAGGTGACGCTGCGCGGCGAGCGGATGTATGATTTCCTGGACCGCCTGGTCAATCTGGCGCTTCCCCGCGTCCGTGACTTCCGCGGTGTGAACCCCAACGCCTTTGACGGCAGAGGAAACTATGCGCTCGGTATCAAGGAACAGCTCATCTTCCCCGAGATCGAGTATGACAAGATCGATAAGACGCGCGGTATGGACATCATCGTCACGACGACGGCCAAGACCGACGAAGAAGCCAGAGAGCTTCTCAAGCTTTTCAATATGCCTTTTGCACGCTGATAAGAGTAAGGAGAGGGAGCAGACATGGCAAAATTATCCATGAAAGTCAAACAGCAGAAAAAGCCGAAGTTTTCGACGCGTGCCTACACGCGCTGCAAGATCTGCGGACGTCCGCATTCGGTTCTTCGCAAGTACGGCATCTGCCGCATTTGTTTCAGGGAGCTGGCCTATAAGGGCGAGATCCCCGGTGTCAGAAAGGCTAGTTGGTAAGAGGAGCGTCCGCCCGGGCAGGGCGATGTCAGGAGGGAAACTATGGGTATGAGTGATCCGATTGCAGATATGCTTACGAGAATCCGCAATGCAAATGCTGCAAAACATGATACGGTGGATGTACCGTCTTCCAAGATGAAGCTTGCGATCGCAAACATTCTTCTGGAAGAGGGTTATATCAAGAAACTTGATGTGGTCAAGGAGGGCGGTTTTGATGTCCTGCATATCACATTGAAGTACGGTGCGGACAGGAACGACCGCGTGATCTCCGGTTTGAAGAGGATTTCCAAGCCGGGCCTGAGAGTATATGCCAATACCGAGGATCTGCCCCGGGTGCTTGGCGGTCTCGGGATCGCGATCGTCTCCACCAACCAGGGCGTCATCACGGATAAGAAGGCGCGCGAGTTGCAGGTCGGCGGCGAAGTGTTGGCGTTTGTTTGGTAAACAGAGAAGATTTGGAGGTGTACGGGCATGTCACGAGTAGGTAAGATGCCGATCGCCGTTCCGTCGGGAGTCACGATGGAAGTGGCAGAAAATAATCAGGTGACGGTAAAGGGACCCAAGGGGACGCTCACCCGCGTATTCCCCGCGGAGATCAAGATCGAACAGAAGGACGGCCAGATCGAACTGACCAGGCCGAATGACGAGAAGAGGAGCAAGGCCATGCACGGTCTGTCCCGCGCTCTTCTCAATAACATGGTGATCGGTGTGACCGATGGATTTGAGCGCAAGCTCGAGGTCAACGGCGTCGGTTACCGTGCCGCAAAGCAGGGCAAGACACTGACCCTCACACTCGGCTACTCCCATCCGGTGGAGCTCGAGGATCCCGAGGGCGTGGAGACCGCAGTGGACGGACAGACCATCATCGTCCGCGGCATCAGCAAAGAAGCAGTAGGACAGCACGCGGCGATCATCCGCGAGAAGCGTCCGCCGGAGCCTTACAAGGGCAAGGGCATCAAGTATGCGGAGGAGACGATCCGCCGCAAGGTCGGTAAGACTGGTAAGAAGTAAGGAGGAAGGACGCAATGGTTAAGAAGGAATCGAGACAGAAAGCCCGCATCAAGAAGCACCTGCGGATCAGGAAGCGTTTCTCCGGCACCCAGGAGAGACCTCGCCTGTCGGTCTTCCGCAGCAACAAGCACATCTATGCGCAGCTCATCGATGATGAGGCCGGCAATACGCTTGCTGCAGCTTCCACGCTGGATAAGGACATGAAACTGACGAATACGGACGACGTCGAGGCGGCTGCCGCGGTAGGCAAGGCGATCGCACAGAAGGCTCTGGACAAGGGGATCAAGACCGTGGTCTTCGACAGAGGCGGTTATATCTATCAGGGCAAAGTGGCGGCGCTTGCGGATGCGGCGAGAGAAGCCGGTCTGGAATTCTAAAGGAGAGGAAATTCTATGAAACGCAGTATTATCGATGCCAGTCAGTTGGAGCTGCAGGACAAGGTAGTCACGATCAAGCGCGTCACCAAGGTTGTTAAGGGCGGACGCAACATGAAATTCTCGGCACTCGTGGTTGTCGGCGACGGCAACGGCCATGTGGGCGCCGGTCTCGGCAAGGCGACCGAGATCCCGGAGGCGATCCGCAAGGGCAAGGAAGATGCCATGAAGAACATGATCGAGGTGCCTCTTGACGAGAACAGCTCCATCACCCACGATTACATCGGGACATTCGGCTCCGCGCAGGTGCTCTTAAAGCGCAGCCCCGAGGGTACCGGTATCATCGCCGGCGGCCCGGCCCGCAGCGTCTGCGAACTGGCAGGCATTAAGAATATCCGTACCAAGTCGCTCGGTTCCAACAACAAGCAGAATGTTGTCACCGCGACGATCAACGGCTTAAAGGCCCTCAAGACTCCCGAGGAAGTCGCTGCGAAGCGCGGCAAGAGCATCCCGGAAGTCGTGGCATAAGGGAGGTTTACAAATGGCTGCAAAGAAGGAGAAGAGTTTAAAGATCACCCTGGTGAAGTCCACCATCGGCGCCATCCCCAAGCACAAGGCGACCGTGAAGTCCATGGGCTTTCACAAGCTGAACAGCTCGGTGGTCCTGCCCGACAACGAGGCGACCAGAGGACAGATCGCGCAGATCCGTCACATGGTCAAGGTGGAGGAGGTTTGAGATGGATCTTTCGAGTTTAAGGCCCGCAGAGGGTTCCGTAAAGAGCGGTAATTTCCGTCGCGGCCGCGGCTTCGGCTCCGGCAACGGCAAGCAGGCCGGCAAGGGCCACAAGGGTCAGAAGGCCCGCAGCGGTCAGCCCAGGATCGGCTTTGAGGGCGGCCAGATGCCTCTGTACAGGCGTTTGCCCAAGCGCGGTTTCAAGAACCGCAACCACAAGGACATCGTGGCGATCAATCTGAACTATCTTGAGCACTTTGAGGACGGTGCCACGGTGGATCTGGAGGCACTCGCCGACGCGGGGATCATCAAGGATGCGTGCGACGGCGTTAAGGTGCTGGGCAGCGGCGAGCTGACCAAGAAGCTTACGGTGAAGCTGAACGGTTTCAGCGCATCCGCTAAGGAAAAGATCGAAGCACTGGGTGGCACTGCTGAGGTGGTATAATGCTACAATCGCTGAGGAATGCATTCAAGGTTAAGGAAATCCGCAGGGGGATCCTGTTTACCTTCCTGATGCTGTGCGTCGTCCGTCTGGGGACGTCGATCCCCGTGCCGGGCGTGGACGTGGAGCAGTTCAAGAGCTGGTTCGCGGCCCTGACGGATAACAATGAGTCCTTTGGATTCATGGACCGCTTTACCGGCGGTTCGTTTGAGAACATGTCGATCCTGGCGCTGAACATCACGCCGTACATCACTTCCTCGATCATCATCCAGCTGCTGACCATCGCGTTTCCCAAGCTGGAAGAGATGCAGAGAGAGGGTGAGTCGGGCCGCAAGAAGCTCGTCGCCGCGACCAGATATCTCACGGTCGGACTGGCGATCATGGAATCCGTGGCCATGGCCATCGCGTTCTCCCGTTCCAATATCGTGACGGGCAGCAACCGCTGGCTGATGTTCATCCAGATCATCACGAGCCTGACGGCAGGCAGCGCCTTCCTGATGTGGATCGGTGAGCGGATCTCCGAAAAGGGCGTCGGCAACGGTATCTCTGTCGTGCTGACGATCAACATCCTCTCCCGTATGCCGTCCGATATCGCGAGCCTGTTCAACCAGTTCGTCATCGGCCGGCCGATCGCGCGTGCCGTGGTGGGTGCGATCATCATCCTCGCGATCATCGTGGGCATGGTGGTCCTGGTCATCCTGTTAAACAGCGCGGAACGCCGGATCCCGGTGCAGTATTCCCAGAAGCTGCAGGGCCGCCGTATGAGCGGAGCTGGCCGTTCCGAGATCCCGTTAAAGGTCAATACGGCAGGCGTCATGCCGATCATCTTTGCGATGTCGCTGTTCCAGACCCCCATCATCCTCACCCAGTTCATCGGGCGCGGGCGGACTGCGGGCTGGTGGAGTGAGTTCCTGAATTATCTGAGCCAGAGCAGGTGGTGCGATCCGAAGAATCTGAAGTATTCGATCGGTCTGCTGGTGTATGTGCTGCTGATCATTTTCTTCGCATACTTCTACACCTCCATCACCTTTAATCCGCTGCAGATCTCGGAGAACATGAAGAAATCCGGCGGCTTCATCCCCGGCATCCGCCCCGGCAAGCCGACCAATGAT
Source organism: Lachnospiraceae bacterium (assembly GCA_017535945.1). GTDB lineage: Bacteria > Bacillota > Clostridia > Lachnospirales > Lachnospiraceae > Butyrivibrio. The sequence continues at coordinate 78,140 of JAFXTJ010000032.1, read as the reverse complement.
TATCTGACGAACATCCTGAACCATATCATCTTCATCGGGGCCTGCGGGTTGACGATCATCTCCGTGCTGCCGTTCTTCTTCAACGGCGTGTTCGGAGCGAGCGTCTCCTTCGGCGGCACCAGCCTGATCATCATCGTCAGCGTCATCCTCGAGACGATCAAGCAGATCGAATCCCAGATGATGGTCCGCAACTACAAGGGTTTCCTGGATGACTGATGGATCCCTGCCCGCTTTGCGGGGCTTTACCCTGTAACATACGGTCTCGCCGTCACCCCTGAAGTGACGGCGGGACTTCGTTTTTTCTCAAGACAAGGAGAATGGCTATGAAGATCATCATGCTGGGAGCACCCGGTGCGGGCAAGGGAACACAGGCCAAAATGATCGCGGACAAGTATGCGCTGCCGCATGTCTCCACGGGGGACATCTTCCGCGCCAACTTAAAGGAAGGCACGGAGCTGGGCATGAAAGTCAAGGCCTATATGGATCAGGGCGCCCTTGTGCCGGACGAGCTGACCGTCGAGATCCTGCTGGACCGTGTGTCCAAAGATGACTGCAAAAACGGCTATGTCCTGGACGGCTTTCCGAGGACGATCCCCCAGGCGGAGGTCCTCGATAAGGAACTGGAGAAGTTGGGCGACGCCGTGGATCTCGCGATCGACGTGGAGGTGCCCGATGAGAATATCGTGCGCCGGATGTCCGGCAGACGCGCCTGTGTGAAGTGCGGCGCCACCTATCATGTGGAGCATATCCCGCCGAAGCAGGAGGGGATCTGCGACCGCTGCGGCGCGGAGCTCATCCAGCGCGACGACGATAAGCCCGAGACTGTACAGAAGCGCCTGTCCGTCTATCATGAGCAGACGGCTCCTCTTATCGACTATTACACGAAGAAGGGGATCTTAAAGACCGTGGACGGGACGCAGGACATGGATGCCGTTTTCGGCGCCATCACCGCGATCATCGACAGACATTGAGAGGGAAAAAGAAGGCTGCCGTCCGGCCGAAGACGGAAGCGGAGCTGGCCAAGATGCGCGTCTCCTGTGCGAAGCTGGGAGAGGTGCATGCGAGATTAAAGGAAATGATCCGGCCCGGGATCTCCACGGCGGAGATTGATGAAGCGGGCGAGCGGTTCATCCGGGAGGCCGGCGGAGAGCCGAATTTCAAGAATTACCAGGGATATCCCGCAGCGATCTGCGTCTCAGTCAATGACGAAGTGGTCCACGGGATCCCGAAGCGGGACAGGATCCTGGAAGAAGGGGATATCGTCTCGCTCGATTGCGGTCTGGTCTATGACGGATTTCATTCCGATGCAGCCAGGACCTGGGGCGTGGGAGAGGTCCACCCCAACGCGGCGGCGCTCATCGCGCACACGAGGGAGAGTTTCTTTGCGGGGATCCGCTACGCGGTGGCGGGCGGTCATCTCCATGACATCTCCAACGGGATCGCGGCATACCTGCAGCCCTACGGCTACGGGATCGTGCGGGATCTCACCGGTCACGGGATCGGACGCGCACTGCATGAGGAACCGGTGATCCCCAATTACCGGATGCCGGTCTTCAACAGGGGGATCCTGCTGGAGCCGGGCATGACCCTTGCGGTGGAGCCGATGGTGACTCTGGGGACATGGAGGGTATACTGGGAGGATGACGGCTGGACCGTGCGCACGGACGACGGCGCACCGGCCGCACACTATGAGAATACAATAGCGATCCGTCCGGAGGGAGAATGCGAGATCCTCACGCTGATGCCGGGGGAAGAAGCAGACGGATCGGGTGCTGTGTAAAGGCACGACAAGTACAGAGAGGAGTACAGGTAGTATGTCAAAAGCGGACGTCATTGAGATCGAGGGCAAGGTCATCGAGAAACTGCCCAACACCATGTTCCGGGTGGAACTGGAGAACGGCCATGTGGTGCTGGCGCATATCAGCGGCAAGCTGCGCCAGAATTTCATCCGTATCCTGCCCGGGGATAAGGTGACCATGGAACTGTCTCCGTACGATCTGACCAAGGGCCGGATCATCTGGAGAGATAAATAAGAGCATTCTTTCTGCCGTATCGGGTCCGTCTGCGGATCCGATGGGCAACTTGCACAAAAAAATCCGTCAGATCTGTCATTTTCTGTTCAATAAGTAAAAAATGTGCTTATTGAAGTAAAAAATTTACATTCTATCCATATTCCATTTCCATTATATTCATAACATGGACATTGATCGAATTTTGAAATGTGCGGCGGCAGCGCTGATCACCTGTGCGATCCTCGCAGGCTGCGGGACGGAGACCGCGCACTGGGCATATAATCACGAACCCGATAAGGAAGTACTCACGCTGAAAGGAAACGGCAGAGCCGTTTTCGCAGGTCAGGAATACACCTACACGCAGGATGATAAGGTCATCATCCTCACGGATGCATCCGGGGCGAGCCAGTCACATCGTTATGCGGTAGACGGCGATACGATGACCTTTTACGAGAGTGGTGAGTATTCACGGGACGCGGCCGGTGACGGCATCGTCGGAGTCTGGGTTCACACCAACGGCAGGAACTCCTTTCAGTTCACACAGGAAGGGACCTTCAGCGAGGACAGTATCTTCCACGGGCACTACAGCGTGGATGAGGCGGAGGGGACGATCAAACTGATGTATGATGATCCCCTCGAGGATGCGATCCTCTACTATGAACGATCCGGGGACAGCATGGTGATCGATTATCCCTGGACCATGGTGAGGACGCAGAACAAATAAGATCGAAGACGGGCAACCGTTTACGATGCGGCGGGTCAACCGCCGGACAACCACACAATGGGGCGTGCGGACGCCGGACAGAAACGGACGGCCGCACCGCGATCCGAGGCGAGCCCGGATCGTGCAGACATTCGGGGGCGGAACCTCCGGTGTCCCCCGCAACAAGTGCTCGTCATGGAGGACCATTATGAAGAAACGTCTTGTTTCAGTGTTACTGGCAGGCGTCATGGCGCTGTCCCTCGCTGCTTGTGGCGAGACGGCTGCTCCTGCCGCCCCCGCAGAGCCCGCACCTGCTGCGGAGCCCGCACCCGCTGCGGAGCCTGCGCCCGCCGAGACCAAGGAGGAAGCTCCTGCGGCCGAGGAGACCACCGTTGATGCGAACGAAGAGATCACGCTCAACATGTGGTGCATCGCGACCGAGAGCGATTCCAACCGTCATTCCTATGAAGCGGCCATCGCGGATATGGCTGCGAATCATCCCGAAGTTACCCTGAACTGGGAAGCTTTCGAGAATCAGTCCTACAAGACCAAGATCAAGGCTGCTGTTGCTGCCGATGAGATGCCCGACATCTTCTTCACCTGGTCCTGCGCTTTCCTCGGCGATTTCGTCGATGCGGGCAAGGTGTACTGCCTGGATGACGCTTACAAGAACTATGCAAGCGAGCTTCCGGAAGTTATGCTCGGCAACACCACCTATGGCGGCAAGCACTATGGTGTGCCGCTGACCATGAACATCGTCGGCCTCTTCGCCAACATGGAACTGCTCAAGGAAGTCGGTTATGACGAGGTTCCCGGCACCTATGAGGATTTCATCAAGTGCTGCGATGCCCTCAAGGCCAAGAACATCATTCCTTTCGGCTGCGCCGGCAAGGAGACCTGGTGTGTTACCGAGTATCTTGAGTCCGTTATCGAGAAGAGCGTCGGCGCGGATGCGCTCAATGACATCTTCCTCGGCAGAGCGACCTGGAACAACGCCGAAGTCGGCGCTGCTGTCGATGAGTTCCAGAAACTCGTCAACAACGGTTACTTCGATCCCGCCGGTGCTGGTCTGACCAATGACGAAGTCAAGGCCAACTTCATGGCCGGCAAGTATGCCTTCTACATGAACGGCACCTGGAACTGCGCGGACTTCGCGGCGAACGACGAGTTCAAGGACAAGGTCAAGGTCAGTGAGTTCCCGGTCATCAATGCGGACAAGGCAAAGCTCGGCCAGCTCATCGGCGGACCTTCCGATACGCTCGCTGTTGCTGCTTCTTCTCCGAATGCCGAGAAGGCTGCTGATTACACCTTTGAGCTTGGTAAGCTCATCTGCCACTACGGCTATCTTGATGGCTGCGGTCTGCCGGCCTGGACGCCTTACGGCGACACCAGCAACATCAATCCGCTGACTCAGGCTGTTTCCGAGATCTGCGCGAATGCTGATTCCTACGTTCTGTTCGGCGACACCGCGATGTCTGCTGAGGATGCCACCACCTATCTGTCCTATGTGGATCAGGTGTATGGCTGCGCGGTAGACGGCACGCAGTTCATCGAAGGACTTGCGAGCGACATCCGCTAATCTCACGATTCATTTCCTCCTGCCTCCTTCATCGGGGGCAGGAGGCTTTTCGGGAAGGATCATCCGATGGCTGAACAAGTAAGAGTGAAGAATGCACCATCCGCGATAAAGAGAAAACGAGACCTCATTCTCGGGATCAATATCTTTCTTTTCCTGCTCCCCGCGCTGTTCCTGTTTATCAGTATCCTGATCGCTCCGATCATCGTATCCGTATACCGGAGCTTCCAGGACTGGAACGGCATGAGCGAGGGCGTTTTTGTCGGTCTGAAGAACTACAGGAAGCTGTTTTCCAACAGCGTGACCCTGAATTTCGTGGTGGCGCTCAAGAATTCCCTGATCCTGGCCTTCTTCTCCGTGTTCGTGCAGCTCCCGATGTCTCTGGGACTGGCACTGATCCTCGGGAGAAAGCCGAAGGGGGAGCGGTTCTACCTGACCGTGTTCTTTATGCCCGTTCTGATCTCGACCGTGGTCATCGGTCAGTTGTGGCTCAAGATCTATAATCCGGATTACGGTCTGCTCAATTCGTTTCTGAGGATGATCAATCTGGAGACCTGGACGCATATCTGGGTCTCGGATCCCAAGACGGCTCTCGGCAGTATCATCGTGCCGACGATCTGGCAGTATGTCGGCTATCATATGCTGCTCATGTATGCCGGAGTCAAAGGTGTCTCTCCGGATCTCAGAGAGGCGGCCATGCTTGACGGAGCGACTCCCGGCCAGGTCGACTGGTATGTTGTGATCCCGATCATCAAGCCGATCATCCGGGTCTCCGTCATCTTTGCCGTGACCGGTTCACTCAAAGCTTATGACCTGGTCTATATCCTGACAGGCGGCGGTCCGCAGAAGCTGACCGAAGTGCCCAGTACCCTGCTGCAGGAACAGCTCTTCCTGGCGAACAAGTACGGCATGGGCAGCGCGATCTCCGTGATGCTGATCGTCCTGTGCTTCGCATTCTCGTTGCTGATCACCGCGGTCTTCAGGGAAAAGGATAATTGAGATGAGTGATAAGAAGAAAACAAAAACAGTGGATTTTGATACGACCTACGCCCCGAAGAAGACCAATCCGGCAGTCAAGGTGATCATCACGATCATTCTGATCATCTGGACGGTCATCAATCTCTTCCCGATCTACTTCATGTTCACGTTCTCCTTAAAGTCCAATAAGGAGATCTTCGGCACGAACATCGCCGGACTGCCGCAGGAATGGCTGTGGTCCAATTACAGCAGGGCCATGGGGACGGGCAATATGGGACTGTATTTCCTGAACAGTATCATCGTGACCGGCGCATCGATCATAATCTCGCTCGTAGCCGCGATGATGGCCACCTATGCGATCACGAGGATCAAGTGGAGAGGCAGCAAGCTGACCAATGCTTTCTTCATGCTGGGACTCACGATACCGATCCAGGCCTCGATCGTGCCGGTTTACGTGGTGCTCTCCAGACTTCACTGGCTTAATAAATACAGCACGCTGATCGTCCCGTATTCCGCCTTTGCCCTGTCCATGGCGATCCTGATCTGCACGGGCTTCATGGTGGAGATCCCCTTTGATCTGGACGAGGCGGCGCGTATCGACGGCTGCGGTCTGTGGCGGACATTTTTCGAGATCATCATCCCGCTCATGAAGCCGGCCTACGCGACGATCGGGATCTATTCCTTCCTGCAGTGCTGGAATGAGTTCATGTTCGCCAATGTCTTTATCAGTGATTCCGCGCACCGGACAATGCCTGTGGGTATCCAGCAGCTGTCGGGATCCTATACAACGGACTGGGGGCCCATCGGCGCGGCGCTCGTGATCGCGACCTTCCCGACCCTGCTCATCTATGTCATTCTCTGCAGGAGGATCCAGGAGAGCTTTATTGCCGGCGCTGTGAAGGGGTAAAGACAGCACGTCGGGTTTTATGCCTGTATTCCGGGGCCGTTCCTTTGGGAACGGCCCTTTTGTTACCCCCGGGGCCCTTATGCCGCCTTGGAAAACACCCCGAAAAGTGGTATTCTGTAAGGGCTATGCAGAATCGCGTAAAAAATCCGGAACAGGCAGAGAAGATGCCGCAGGGGCGTTCTCTGTCATCGGCCTTAAAGAGGATCATTTTCTTCATCGTCTTCATGATCCTCCTGTCGTTTCTGGTCTCCATCATACTGATCACCCGCGATGAACGGCGGGAATATACGATCCGGGAATCGGAAAATGTCCTGACGACTCTGTCCAGCAGCATCCAGTCCGATCTGACGAACTATGCGGAGCTCTCCAGGCTCATCATGATGGATGACAAGCTCCAGGAGTATCTGCGCGCGCCGGAGAGCGAGATCGATATCGGACGGATCAATGACGCGCGATACGCGGTGATGGACATCCTCAATGTCACGGAGGGCGTGGATACCGTGATGATCTTCCGCGAAGATCTGATCTATTTCTCCACCAAGCGCTTCTCCTACAAATTTGACACGGAACGGCTCGACGGTATGGACTGGCGGGAGGAGATCCTGGCTGCCAAGGGACGCACCGTGATGTCCCTGAACAGCAACGGGATCGCCGAACTGCCGGACGGCAAGCCGGTCCTCACGATCGGACGTGCGATCTATGATCTGTATTCCCAGCAGCGGACCGGGATCCTCTTCATGAATATCTCCCCCGCCGTGTTTGAACGGATGCTCGGCCAGCTCCAGGCAGACGACATCTGTATCTGCGGGTCGGACGGGACCTATCTTGCAGGCAATATCTCCTATATGGAATACTTTGATGACGTCTTCCTCGCGAAGGGAGTGACCCACAGGGACGTCATGCAGGGCGGTTCCAGGATGCTCCTGTCCGGAACGCAGATCGGCGATACTCCGGTCGTCATCCTGCGGATGAGTTCCTACGGTACCGCGGGAACGCCATACCGGATCCTCTATGTGCTCCTCATCCTGATGGTATTTTTCGTCTTCGTGGTTCTGGGCGTCGGGACCTTTATCACGCGGAATGTCACCCGGCCGATCTTTGAATTCTCGCGCCGCATGGAGCGGAACAAGCAGTCGGGAGAGCTGAAGAAGATCGATCTGGAGATGCCCTACAGCGAACTGAACATGCTGAAGGGGGATTATAACGACATGATCGATCATGTCAATGACCTCATCGCCACGACGATCGAGCAGGAGCAGACATTGCAGCGGGCTCAAATGCGCGTACTGCAGGAGCAGATCAAGCCGCATTTCCTGTATAATTCCATCGAGACCATCGGCTTTCTCGCGATGGATGCCGGTGCGGAGCGGGTATACGACGCACTGGAGACGCTGGGCAGCTTTTACCGCAATTTCCTCTCCAAGGGGGACCGGGAGATCCGGCTGACACAGGAGGTGCAGATCGTGCGGGATTATCTGTCCCTGCAAAAACTCCGTTACGGTGATATCATAGAGGACGAGTACGACATCGCGGATGAGGCGGGCGATTTTATGGTCCCGCGGCTCATCCTGCAGCCGCTGGTGGAGAACAGTATTTATCACGGCATCCGGCTCAAGGGGGAGCGTGGGATCATCCGTGTCGGCGCATCCGTCTCGCAGGATACCCTGCATCTGTCGGTGCGGGATACGGGTGTCGGCATGCCGCAGGAGATGATCGACCGCGTGCTTTCCGGGAACCGCGGATCCGCCGAGGAGGAGGCTGCGGAGAGCTTCGGGCTGTGGGGGACCATCGAGCGCGTCCGGATCTACTGCGGCCGGGAGGATGTGGTCTCGATCACGAGCGAACCGGGAGAATATACGGAAGTGGTGTTTCATATTACAAGAGGCGGGATCTGATCATGGACAGGACCTACAGAGTGATGATCATTGATGATGAAGAATCCGCGCGCAAGCTGCTGCGCGGTGGGATCCGGTGGGAGAGCCTGCATATGGAGGTCGTGGGAGAGGCCGCCAGCGGGATCGAGGCGATCAACGTGATCGACGATTACCGTCCGGACATCGTATTCGTGGATATCTCGATGCCCTTCATGAACGGTATCGAATTCACGGAGACCGTCACGGAGCGGTATCCCTATCTCATCATCATCATCATGACGGCGATCGACCAGTTTGAATACGCGAGGAAATGCGTGAGCCTCCCGGTGTTCGAATACATGCTCAAGCCCATGGTGCGCGCGGAGATCACCAAAGTGCTCGAACGCGCCGCGGAGAAGCTATCGGGAGAGCGGGACAACTGGGAGGAGCAGCGGGAGGATGAGACACCGCCAGCCGACGAGAACAATCCGACGGAACTCATCCGCAGATACGTGGAGCAGCACTTCACGGATCCGACGCTCAATCTGGCCTATGTCTCCCAGCATTTCGGCTTCAGTGCGAGTTATTTATCCCGCAAATTCAAGCAGGACACGGGCAAGAATTTCGTGGAGTATCTGACCGGGCTGCGCATGGAAAAAGCCAAAGAGCTGGCAGCCTCCCATGAGAAGATGTTCGCCGCCGCGTCGGAGGTCGGGATCCCGGATCCCAATTACTTCAGCAGATGCTTTAAGAAGTACACCGGCGTGAGTTATTCGGAGTTTGCCGCGAAATAGTAAAATAACTAGTGATATTCTCATAAATCTCCTTGCATTTGACAATTCACCGTGCTACTATTGAAAGCGGTCGCGTCTGCGGCCGGTTGATTTCTGCGCGCATTTAGAGGAAAGCGCAGGGAAAGGAGTGGATATGAAGGTCAGATCCTCAGTGAAACCTATGTGCGAAAAGTGCAAGGTCATCAAGCGCAAGGGCGTGATCCGGATCATCTGTGATAACCCCAAGCACAAGCAGCGTCAGGGCTGATCCTTCATCCGCAAGCACTTCTTGATACCGACAGGCCCCTCGGGGCGCAGCGGATCGGAGAGCCGGATGAAGATCAGTCTGGTTGGTGTTTCTTCTATAAGAAGAGATACCCAGTCAATCAAGTGCGGGCACACAGATGCCCAAAGAAAGGAAGATTATGGCACGTATTGCAGGAATTGATTTACCCAGAGACAAGCGGATCGAGATCGGTCTCACTTACATCTACGGCATCGGCCGGACCAGCTCCAACAAGATCCTGGCTGCCGCCAAGGTGAACCCGGATACCCGTGTGCGGGATCTCACGGACGATGAGGTCAAGCGCATCAGCGAGGTGATCGGCGAGGAGTACATGGTGGAGGGCGACCTGCGCAGAGAGGTCGCGATGAACATCAAGCGCCTCCAGGAGATCGGCTGCTACCGCGGCATGCGCCACAGGAAGGGTCTGCCCTGCCACGGACAGCGCACCAAGACCAACGCGCGCACCAAGAAGGGGCCGAAGCGCACCATTGCTAATAAAAAGAAGTGAGAACTTAAGCTCGGTATTGTCGAGCTTTAGTTCGAACTTCGTTCTGCTGAGCGCAGCGAAGCAGAACTTCCGAAGAAAAAACAGAACACTATATCATGTACGATCATCAGCAACACCTTTGATCGGATGAGATGACAAGGAGAAGAAAATGGCAAATCAGAAATCAGGCAAGACAACAAACAAGAAGCGTGTCAGGAAGAATGTGGAGCGCGGACAGGCGCACATCCAGGCATCCTTCAACAACACCATCGTGACTCTGACCGACGCAGAGGGCAATGCGCTCAGCTGGTCCAGTTCCGGGAGCCTCGGCTTCAAGGGATCCCGTAAGTCCACGCCCTATGCGGCGCAGATGGCCAGCGAAGCGGCTGTCAAGGCGGCTCTCGTACACGGCCTCAAGACCGTGGATGTGTTTGTCAAGGGCCCCGGCACCGGCAGAGAGGCAGCGATCCGCGCCCTTGCCGCCAACGGCCTGACCGTCACCAGCATCACGGATGTGACCCCCGTGCCGCACAACGGCTGCCGTCCTCCCAAGAGGCGGAGAGTGTAATAAGAGTTGGAAGAAGGTATCTTTACTGTAAACAACAAAGAAAGGAAGGAACAACATGGCAGTTAATCGCACCCCCGTACTCAAGAGATGCCGGTCCCTCGATCTGGACCCGACATTCCTGGGCTACGACAAGAAGAGTCACAGAAACCCGCAGCGCAGCGGCCGCAAGGTCAGTGAATACGGCCTGCAGCTGCGCGAGAAGCAGAAGGCCAAGTTCATCTACGGTGTTCTTGAGAAGCCTTTCCGCAACTACTACAGCCGTGCGGACCGGATGAAGGGTTCCACCGGTGAGAATCTGCTGGTCCTCCTGGAGAGGAGACTGGACAACATCGTGTTCCGTCTCGGCTTTGCCAGGACCAGGAGAGAGGCGAGACAGGTCGTCCTGCACAAGTTTGTGACCGTGAACGGTCAGAAGGTCAATGTACCTTCCTATTCCGTTAAGGTGGGTGATGTGGTCGAGGTCCGCGAGGAGGCCAGAAGCATGCAGCGCTTCAAGGATATCGCGGAAGCGACTTCCAGAAGACTGATCCCCGGCTGGCTGGAGGTTGACAAGGAGAATATGCGCGCTACCGTTAAGGAGCTGCCGCAGAGAGAAGCGATCGATGTCCCGGTCAACGAGATGCTGATCGTCGAGTTGTACAGCAAGTAAACCACTGCCGTATAACCTTAACCGTCAACAGCAGCACAGAAGGGAGCGTCCTATGTTTGATTTTGAGAGACCCAATATTGAGGTGGCTGAGATCTCCGCGGATAAGCGGTACGGCAGATTTGTCGTGGAGCCCCTGGAGCGCGGTTACGGCGTGACGCTGGGCAATTCCCTGCGCAGGATCATGCTGTCCTCTCTCCCCGGCGCGGCGGTCAGCCAGGTAAAGATCGAAGGTGTGCTCCATGAGTTCACTACTCTTCCCGGGGTCAAAGAGGATATCACCGAGATCGTGATGAACATCAAGAGTCTCGCGATCCGCAATAATTCCGCCACGGATGAGCCCAAGACCGCCATCATCGACTACAGCGGCGAGGGCGTGGTCACGGCGAGAGACATCCAGGTGGACCAGGATATCGAGATCATGAATCCCGATCAGGTGATCGCCACCCTTGCGGGCAAGAGCGCCAAGCTCTACATGGAGCTGACCATCACCCGCGGCAGGGGCTATGCCAGTGCCGAGAAGAACAAGACGGCGGATCTGCCGATCGGCGTCATCGCGGTGGACTCCATCTACACCCCCGTGGAGCGCGTCAACGTCACCGTGGAGAATACCCGTGTGGGCCAGGTGACCGACTTTGACAAGCTGACGCTCGATATCCACACCAACGGCACCATCGATCCCGATGAAGCGGTCAGCCTTGCGGCCAAGGTGCTCTCCGAGCATCTCTCCCTCTTCATCGACCTGTCTGAGAATGCAAAGACGCAGACGGTGATGGCGGAGCCTGTGAACAACGAGAAGGACCGGGTCGTCGAGATGACGATCGAGGAACTCGAACTCTCCGTCCGTTCCTTCAACTGCTTAAAGCGTGCCGGGATCAACACCGTCGGCGAGCTGATGAACAAGACCAGCGACGATATGATGAAGGTCCGCAATCTGGGCCGCAAGTCCCTGGAAGAGGTTCTCGGCAAGCTCCGCGATCTGGGACTGACCTTAAAGAGCGGAGACGAATCCATTTGATCGACCCGTCCGGCAGCTGCCGGATGAGATGAAGCAACCGTATTTCCTCCGGGTAAGCCCGTAAGCGCGCCGGAGGGCGGTGCGGCAGAGAACGCACCGTGTCAGGAGAGAGGATAGGTATTTATCATGGCTATGTATCGCAAACTCGGCAAAGCAACCAAGGTCCGCAGGGCACTTCTGCGCAATCAGGTGACACAGCTCCTCTACAAGGGCAAGATCGTCACCACGGAAGCCCGCGCTAAAGAGATCCGCAAGATCGTGGAGCCCATGATCGCGCTGGCGGCCAAGGAGAAGGACAACTACGAGACCGTTAAGGTCTCCGCCAAGGTCCCGCGCAAGGATAAGGACGGCCGCAGAGTCAAGGAGGAGAAGGACGGGAAGAAGGTCACCGTATTTGATACGGTCGAGAAGGAGATCAAGAAGGATCAGCCTTCCCGCATGAATGCCCGCAGAAAGCTCCTGAAAACCCTTTACCCTGTTACCGAGGTTCCCGCAGAGGGCAAGGGCCGCAAGAAGAGCACCAAGGAGATCAATCTGGTGGATAAGCTCTTCGATGAGTACGGCCCCAAGTACGCAAACCGCACCGGCGGCTACACCCGTATCATCAAGATCGGTCCCCGCAAGGGAGATGCCGCGATGATGGTGGTGATGGAACTGGTCTGAGACCGTTCGAGACACGTACTCCGACGCCCCGCAGGGAACCCTGCGGGGCGTTTCTGTTGGTGCAACGGCGGACAACTTGTGGTAGAATGTTCCCATGAATCAATTTCCATGGCAAAAACTGATCCGTCCCCTGCTCGCGCTGCTGCTCCTGGTGATCGGCTGTGCGGTGACCGCGCGGTTCCTCGCCGGCGAGGAGACCCTTGCCGAGTATGCAGAACAGAATCCGGAGCTCGCATACGGCGCGGAGGAGGAGCAGACGGATGAGGTTCCTGACGAAGCGGAGGCTCTGTATGATGCGGCGGAGGATCTCTATGATCAGCTGCCCGACGCCGTGGAGGAGGAGCTGCAGCAGGAGGCCGGCGATGTGCTGCAGGAGGCACAGGACGCGGTGACACAGGCTGCGGAGGAGAAATCTCCGGTGGTCATCCGTAAAGAGAGTGAGTCAAAAACGTCATCGGGTGCCGGCAGCAGTGCGAAAAAGAAGGAGAGCGCAGCTTCCGCGGGCGCCGGGACAGGGAACTCCAAAAACAGCAAGAAGAAGCAGTCGGCTGCAAGCGGCTCCTCCGCGGAGCGCGCAGGCAGCGGAGCCTCGTCGGGGGCAACGGAATCCCGGACGGCGGAGGAAGCATCGTCTGCCGCCACAACAGGCGCATCGGACGGCAGCGCGGAGGATAAGCGTGTCGTCTACGAGGACGGTTTCTTCTACGAACCCATACCGGACGATGTCTACGAGCGCATGCTGGATGTTTCCTATCCGTCGGACTGCCCGGTGAGTCTGGATTCCCTGCGTTACCTGAATATCCTCTACATCGACTTCGATGACAGGGAACAGACCGGCGAACTGGTGTGCAACGAATCCATCGCACAGGATCTGCTGGAGATCTTCTATGATCTGTACCGCACGGGATATCAGCTGGAAAGCGTCCGGCTCGTGGATGATTTCGACGGCGACGATGATGCTTCGATGCTCGCGAACAACACCTCGTGCTTCAATTACCGCACGGTGGCGGGTACCAACAATCTCTCCAAGCATGCGCTGGGGCTGGCGGTGGATATCAATCCGCTCTATAACCCCTGGGTCAACGGCGGAGAGGTCACCCTGCCCGAAGCCGCCGAATACGCCGACCGGAGTCTGGATTTTGAACACAAGATCGATGAGAATGATTACTGCTGTCAGTGCTTCCTGGATCATGATTTCTTCTGGGGCGGGAACTGGAATAACCCCGATTATCAGCACTTCCAGCGCAACTGAGCCTTTCCGGGATCTTCCGATCCCCTGAGTATAAGAATATGTCAGTTACATCCTTAAGAAAGAAATTTATCGGCGACCGCGCCTTTTACCGGCGCGTGCTCGCAGTTGCCGTGCCGATCATGATCCAGAGCGGGATCACGAATTTCGTGAGCCTGCTGGACAATATCATGGTGGGACGGATCGGCACGGAACAGATGAGCGGGGTGGCTATCGTCAACCAGCTCTTCTTCGTGTTCTATCTCTGCATCTTCGGCGGCTTCGCCGGAGCCGGGATCTTTACGGCCCAGTATTACGGCTGCGGCGACATGGAGGGCATTCGGCACACCTTCCGTTACAAACTCTGGATGGGTGTGATCCTGGTGGGCGGCGCCTGTGCCGTATTCTTGAGTCACGGAACGGAGCTTGTCGGTCTGTACCTCAACGGCAGCAACGACGGCGGCGATCTGGCGGCTGCGCTCGGGTATGCTCTGGATTATATGCGGATCTCGCTGATCGGCCTGCCGGCCTTTATGCTGGTCCAGGTGTATGCAAATACGCTGCGCGAGTGCGGAGAGACCGTGGTGCCCATGGAAGCGGGGCTCGTGGCCGTCTTTGTGAACCTCATCTTCAACTATCTGCTGATCTACGGAAAATTCGGCTTCCCCGTGCTGGGCGTCGTCGGCGCGGCCATGGCCACCGTGATCTCGCGCTATGTGGAACTCCTCATCGTGACGGTCTGGACGCACCGGAATCCGGAGAAATGCCCCTTCATCGTGGGTATGTACAGGAAACTCTCTGTCCCGGGCGATCTGATCCGCAAGTATTTCATCACGGGCTCGCCGCTGCTCATCAATGAATGTCTGTGGTCCGTGGGTGTCGCGGTGGTGGCGCAGAGCTATTCCATGCGCGGCCTCAATGTGGTGGCCGGGCAGAATATCGCCAATACGATCAGCAATGTCTTCAACGTGGCTTTCTTCGCCATGGGGGATGCCGTTGCGATCATCGTGGGGCAGCACCTCGGTGCCGGGCGTTATAAAGAGGCGAGGGATGACGACAACAAGATCATCGCTTTTTCCGTCATGCTCGCGACCGGCGTCGGGATCATCGTCTTCCTCACGGCGCCCTTCTTTCCGATGCTGTATAACACGACACCGGAGGCCAGACGGATCGCCATGCATTTCCTGATGGTGCAGGCGCTGTTCACACCGCTCATGGGCTTTCTGCACGCCTCCTACTTCACCCTCCGCTCGGGTGGCCGCACGATCATCACCTTTCTGTTTGACAGCGCCTTCATGTGGCTGGTGAGTGTGCCGTTAGCCTATGTTTTCAGCCGGTTCACCGACTGGTATGTCATCTGGGTCTTTGCGATCGTGCAGATGGCGGAGTGGATCAAATGTGCGATCGGGTTCATCCTGGTGAAAAAAGGTGTGTGGATGAAAAACATAGTAAAATAGCACATTTCTTGCATTTTCGCGGTATTTGCGATAAAATTTAATGTTGTTTCGCATCAGCCGGTCAGACGGAGAGGACAGACCATGAGCAGGAGTTTTGACGAGCTGTTGGCCAGAGGAAAGCACTGCGGCACAAAGAAACTCTCTGTGGC
Source organism: Lachnospiraceae bacterium (assembly GCA_017535945.1). Lineage (GTDB taxonomy): Bacteria > Bacillota > Clostridia > Lachnospirales > Lachnospiraceae > Butyrivibrio. Next base: position 62,836 of record JAFXTJ010000032.1, on the reverse strand, counting down.
GGCGGCACAGGAAGGCTCCGTGCTGGAGGCTGCGGAACTGGCGCGCAGGGAAGGGATCGCATCTCCCGTGCTGGTGGGCGATAAGCGGCAGATCGAGAAGATCGCGGCGGAACACGCCATCGATCTGACCGCCGGTTATGAGATCATCGATCTCCCGGATGCCGGAGAGGCGGCAAAGGCCGCCGTGAAACTGGTGCATGACGGGGATGCCGAACTGTACATGAAGGGCGCGCTCGAGACGAAACTGTTCCTGAGGAGCGTTCTCGACAAGGAGGTCGGACTCCGCACCGGCAGACCGCTCTCCCATGTGTGTGTGTTTGAGATCCCCGGGATCGACCGGCTCCTGTTCCTGACGGATGCGGCATTTATCCCGTATCCGACACTGGAGGAGAAGAAGATCATCATCGAATATGCGGTGGAGGTTGCCCGCGCCTGCGGGATCGAAATGCCCAGGGTGGCACCCCTTGCCGCGGTCGAGGTGGTCAATGAGAAGATGCCGGTGACGGTTGAGGCTGCCGAGCTCACACGGATGAACGAGGCCGGCGAGATCACGGGCTGTATCGTGGACGGACCGCTGTCCATGGATCTCGCGATCGATCCGGATGCCGCGGAGCACAAGCCCGGCGCGAAAGACCGCAGGATCGTCGGGGACGCCGATATCCTGCTTTTCCCGGATATCCACGCGGGCAATCTGGTCTATAAGACCATCGTCCGCACGGCGCAGGTGAAAAACGGAAATATCCTCACCGGGACGAGGTCTCCCGTGATCCTGACCTCCCGCTCCGACACGGTGCAGGTGAAATTCAATTCCATCGCCCTGGCGGTGGTGGTGGCGGATAAGTGAGCTAACCATGGCGATTAGGAGTCTGGTCATCAATCCCGGATCCACCTCGACCAAGCTCGGGATCTTTACGGACGAGACCGCGGAGATGGAAGTGACGCTCCGCCACTGTGCCGCTGAACTCGGGCGGTTTGACTCCATCGCTGCACAGCAGGATTTCCGCAGGGAGATCATCCTGGATTTCCTGCGGGAGCGCGGCACCGATCTGCGGGGATTTGATGTGGTCGTGGGACGGGGCGGCATGCTGAAGCCTGTCCCGGGCGGCGTTTATCTTGTGACGGATGCCCTGTACCGGGATCTGGAGAACGGGGTACAGGGAGAACACGCGTCCAACCTGGGCGGGATCCTTGCGAGAGAGATCGCCGATGAGGCCGGCATCCCGGCTTACATCGTGGACCCGGTGGTCGTGGACGAACTGATGCCCGCCGCGAGGCTGTCCGGTCTGCCGGAGATCCCGCGCGTTTCCGTTTTCCACGCGCTCAATCAGAAGTCGGTCTGCAGGCGGTACGCGGCGGAAACGGGCAGGAAATACGAGGAACTCAATCTCATCGGCGTTCACCTCGGCGGAGGGGTATCCGTGGCGGCTCATGAGAAGGGCCGGGTGGTGGACGTGTTCAATGCGCTGAACGGAGACGGCGCCTTTTCTCCGGAACGGGCGGGCGCATTGCCGGTCGGCGGACTGATCCGCCGCTGCTTCTCCGGAGAGGTCACGGAACGGGAGATGATGAAGCGTGTTGCGGGCGGCGGCGGTTTCAATGCCTATGTCGGCACCCACGATGTCCGTGAGATCATGGAGCGGATCGAGGCGGGCGACGGGAAAGCGAAACTCGTGATGGATGCCTTTATCCTGCAGGTTTCCAAGGATGTGGGCGCCATGGCGGCGGTATTAGCCGGAGAGGTGGACCGGATCCTCATCACCGGCGGCATTGCCAACAACAGGCAGGTGACGGAGGCGATCACGAAGCGGGTGGAATTCATCGCCCCCGTGACGGTCTATCCCGGTGAAGATGAATTGCTGGAACTTGCGCAGGGAGCCCTGCGTGTGATGCGCGGCGAGGAACAGGCCAGGATCTACGAAGAGATCAGATAAGGGGAACGAACGGTTATGGCAGGTTTGTTGGATAAGATCATCGGTACCCACAGTGAACGGGAGATCCGCAGGATCATCGGGCGGGTGGATGCGATCGAGGCGCTCCGGCCCGAGATGCAGAAACTGACGGATGACGAACTGCGGGCGCGGACAGACTGGCTGAAGAAGCGTCTGGCGGACGGAGAGACGCTGGATGACATCCTGGTGGACGCCTTTGCCACGGTCCGGGAAGCCTCCAAAAGAGTGCTGGGGATCGAACACTTCCGCGTCCAGCTCATCGGCGGCATCGTCCTGCATCAGGGAAGACTGGCCGAGATGAAGACCGGTGAAGGCAAGACCCTGGTGGCGACACTGCCCTCCTACCTCAATGCGCTGGAGGGGAAAGGTGTCCACGTCGTCACGGTCAATGACTATCTGGCAAACCGTGATGCCGAGTGGATGGGCAAGATCCATGAATTCCTGGGACTCCGCGTGGGCTGCGTACTGAACCCCATGACCCCGCAGGAGCGGCAGGAGGCCTACAATTGCGACATCACCTATGTGACGAACAACGAGCTGGGTTTTGATTATCTGCGCGACAATATGGCCATCTACAAGGAGCAGCTCGTGCTGCGCGGCCTGCATTACGCCATCATCGACGAGGTGGACTCGATCCTGATCGACGAAGCCCGCACCCCGCTCATCATCTCCGGCCAGAGCGGCAAATCCACCAAGCTCTATGAAGCCTGCGATATCCTGGCGAGGCAGATGACCCGCGGCGAGGATATGGAAGAACTCACCAAGATGGACGCCATCATGGGGATCGAGCGCGAGGAGACCGGCGACTTCATCGTCAATGAGAAGGACAAGATCGTCAACCTCACGGCACAGGGTGTGGAGAAGGTCGAGAAATTCTTCCACATCGAGAATCTCGCGGATGCGGAGAACCTGGAGATCCAGCACAACATGATCCTGGCGCTGCGCGCCAACAACCTGATGCACCGCGACCACGACTATATCGTCAAGGACGATGAGGTCCTGATCGTCGATGAGTTTACGGGCCGTGTGATGCCCGGCCGCCGCTATTCCGACGGCCTCCATCAGGCCATCGAGGCCAAGGAGCGGGTTAAGGTCAAGCGCGAGTCCAAGACACTGGCCACGATCACCTTTCAGAATTTCTTCAACAAATTTGACAAGAAATGCGGCATGACCGGTACGGCACTCACCGAGGAGCGCGAATTCCGTGACATCTACGGGATGGACGTCATCGTGATCCCGACCAATGTCCCGGTGGTCCGTAAGGATCTGCAGGATGCCGTTTACAAGACCAAGAAGGAAAAATACAATGCCGTCGTGGAGGAAGTGAAGCGGGCCCACGAAAAGGGCCAGCCGGTTCTCGTCGGTACGATCACGATCGAGACCAGTGAACTCCTCTCGGGTCTGCTGCGGAAAGCAGGCATCCCGCACAATGTGCTGAATGCCAAGTTCCATGAGATGGAAGCGCAGATCGTTGCCGAGGCAGGCAGACACGGCGCCGTCACGATCGCGACCAACATGGCGGGCCGCGGTACCGATATCAAGCTGGATGACGAAGCGCGCGCGGCGGGCGGTCTCAAGATCATCGGCACGGAGCGCCATGAATCCAGACGTATCGACAATCAGCTGCGCGGACGAAGCGGACGTCAAGGCGATCCCGGCGAATCCAAATTCTACATCGCACTCGAGGACGATCTCATGCGCCTGTTCGGCTCGGAGCGTCTCATCGGCATGTTCAATGCCCTGGGCATCCCGGAGGGCCAGGAGATCGAGCACAAGATGCTCTCCAAAGCGATCGAGAACGCGCAGAAGAAGATCGAGGACAACAACTTCGGCATCCGTAAGAATCTGCTGCAGTATGACCAGGTCATGAACGAGCAGAGAGAGAAGATCTACGAGGAGCGCCTGCGTGTCTTGAACGGTGACAGCCGCCGCGAGGAGATCTACAAGTGGATCGCGGACATCGTCGAGGGAGCGGTGGAGACCGCTATCGGTGTCAACAACAACTCGGATGACTGGGATCTGACGGAGCTCAATGAACTGCTCCTGCCCATCATCCCGTTAAAGCCGATCACCAGAGGCCGGATCGAGACGCTCAACAAGGATGCGCTGGTCCAGCAGCTCAAGGCGGAGGCAGTCAGGCTCTACGAAGACAAGGAAACGGAGTTCCCCGATGCGGAAGCGATCCGCGAGGTGGAGCGCGTGATCCTGCTTAAGGTCATCGACCGCAAATGGATGGACAATATCGATGACATGGACCAGCTGCGCCAGGGCATCGGCCTCGCCGCATACGGACAGAAGGATCCGCTGCTCGAGTACGAGCGGATCGGCTATGAGATGTTCTCGGAGATGATGCACAATATCAAGGAGGATACGGTCCGCTTCCTGATGCATGTGCAGGTCAAGGAGAAAGTCGAGCGCGAACAGGTGGCCAAGGTCACCGGGACCAATAAGGACGATACCGGTCCGAAGGCGCCCGTCCGCCGCGAGAGCGTCAAGATCTATCCCAACGATCCCTGCCCCTGCGGCAGCGGAAAGAAATATAAGAACTGTCACGGCCGCGCGGGTGCGGAAGCCCTGCAGTAAGGCAATATTAAATAACGGGTGATATTATATGGTCATTCTGGATCAAATGAAAGTGGAACTGCAGAACCTGCGCGGCACGCTGGATGAGGTAACGGCAGCCCTGGGACTGGACAACAGGAAGAAGCGGATCGAGGAGCTCTCCCGCGCCATGGAAGAACCCGGATTCTGGGACGATCCCGACAAGGCGAACCGTCAGACCAGGGAACTGAAGAACAATCAGGACATGGTGGAGCGCATGGAGGGGCTTCACAGGCAGTATGACGATATCATCGATCTCATCGATCTGCAGAATGACGAGGGGACGGATGACGAGGAGATGGCGGCGGAGATCCGCGCCGATCTGGACAGCTTTGAGGAGACGCTCGAGCAGATCCGGATCTCCAATCTCTTAAACGGTCCCTACGACCGGAATAATGCGATCCTGCGTCTCGGCGCCGGCGCGGGCGGTACGGAGAGCTGCGACTGGTGCTCCATGCTCTACCGGATGTACACCCGTTGGGCGGAGCGCAAGGGGTTTTCCGTGGACCTGCTGGATCTGCAGGACGGCGACGAGGCGGGTATCAAATCCGTCTCCTTCCAGATCAACGGCGAGAACGCTTACGGCCTCTTAAAATCCGAGCACGGCGTGCACCGGCTGGTGCGCATCAGTCCCTTTAACGCGCAGGGCAAGCGGCAGACCTCTTTTGTGTCCTGCGATGTCATGCCCGATATCGAGGAGGATCTGGATATTGAGATCAAGGATGACGAGATCCGGATCGATACCTACCGTTCCAGCGGAGCGGGCGGTCAGCACATCAACAAGACGAGTTCCGCGATCCGGATCACGCACTTCCCCACGGGGATCGTCGTGACCTGTCAGAATGAGCGCTCCCAGTTCCAGAATAAGGACAAGGCGATGCAGATGCTCAAGGCCAAGCTCTTCATGCTCAAGCAGGAGGAGAACGAGGCGAAGCTGGGCGGCATCCGGGGAGAGGTGAAGAAGACGGATTTCGGCAGCCAGATCCGGTCCTATTTCCTGCAACCGTACACCATGGTGAGCGATCTGCGCACCGGCAAGAAGGTATCCAATGCGGACGGCGTGCTGGACGGGGATCTGGATCCCTTTATCAATGCGTATCTGCAGTGGCTGGCCGGCGGCGGGGAACCCGTAGCCGTGGAGGATGAGGAGATCTGATCTTCAGAAGAGGGAGACGACATTGGTGATCCCGCCGGCGTCATCCAGTTCAAAACGCCAGATGCAGGGACCTTCCGATACATGCACCGTGAGATACCAGTACTGATCCACCTGCGAGAGGTTGTAGGGAGTACCGTTCCCTCCGAAATACTCCGCGAAGACATCGGTGTAGCCGCCGTCCGCAAGATGGGACAGATCGTCGGTCCTTAACAGGGCGGCAGCGCCCTGATCACCGGCCGCGTCGGTGGAGACGGTGATGAACCAGTCGTTTTTGCCCGAATGCACGATCTGGGCCATCCCGGCGATCTCATCCGGAACAGGATACTCTTTGACGATCTCCAGGGTCTTCAGATCGCAGCAGAGGATCGCGGGCTTGTAATCCGGATTATCCGAAGAAGGCATGCCGGAGACGAAATAGATCCTGCCGCGGTCGATGGTAAAGGAGCGGATGTAGATCCCTTTCAGTTTCTCGATGGTATGCTGCTCCGTGAGGTAGACATCCGTGGTGCCGGCGGCGCGGCGGAACAGGAACAGTTCACCGGTCATGGAACTCCACACATACCAGGTGGCCGTGTCCTCATCGTAGACCGTGCAGTGCGGACGGATACCGGTATTCCAGTAGGTCTGGGTGGTGATGAACTTATCGACGATCCGCTCAAAGACGAGCACACGGTTATTCTCCGTGTCATCCGCGAGGAAGATCTCCCCGTCACCGGCGATGGTGTGCCCTTGCGTGATATCGGAATTCACGACCTGCCAGTCCGTGAGCGCGATATACTGGGCATCCGGCGCGTCGTTGAACAGGATCTGATTGTGATAGCAGTCCACGATGAACCAGGTATCCCGGATCCGGTTGAACTGGGTAGGGACACTCAGGGACTGCCAGAAATTGAACCGGCGCTCGGTGGCCGCGGCCGTCGAGGACATCTGATTCTCGGGGACCGCGCGCTCGGAATAGGAGATATAATTCGACCCGTCAGCCGCGGGGACAAAGCTGCGGGGCTTGTTCAGGGAACAGCCCGACAGGACTGCCGCAAATGCGGCAACAGTAAGGATCGTCAGGATGCGGTTGCGGGAAAAAACGGTTTTCTTCATAACGGGTGTATTATACCACGTTTTCGGAGGATGAGAAACCTATGACCATCAGTCTCTGCATGATCGTGAAAAATGAAGAAAAGACGCTGCCGGTCTGCCTGTCCTCTCTGCAGGGGATCGTGGATGAGATGATCATCGTGGATACCGGATCGACGGACAGCACGAAAGACGTGGCACGTTCTTTCGGCGCGCGGGTCTGTGACTATGTCTGGCAGGATGATTTTGCGGCTGCGAGGAACCATGCGTTCTCCCTGGCGACCGGCGACTATATCTACAGTGCGGATGCCGATGAGGAGATCGATGAGGAGAACAGGGAGCGGTTTCTTGCGCTGAAAGAGGACCTCGCCTGCGGCCGCATCGAGGCGGACATTGTGCAGTTTTTGTACGGCGGACAGCTGAACCAGCGGTCCGTCTATAATTATGACTGTGAATACCGGCCCAAGCTTTTTAAGAGACAGCGCTCCTTTGTATGGGAGGGTGCGGTCCACGAACAGGTGCGGCTCGACGCCGCGGTGTATGACAGCGGGATCCGGATCGAGCATAAGCCGCACGGACAGCACGCGGCACGCGATCTGGCGATCTTTGCCCGGATGACGGAGCGCGGGGAGAAGATGCCGGAGCGTCTGGAGAAGCTCTACGCCAGGGAACTCTGGATCGCCGGTACGGAAGATGACCTGCGGCGGGCGGAGGGATTTTTCTCCCGGTACGCGGAGGAGACGCAGGACGCGGCGGCGCTGGAGGCGGCGCTCCTCATCTGCCTCAGGGCGGCGCGCGCAGCCGGGGATACGGAGTCGTTCTTTAAACATGCGATCCGCCTCATCGACGGGCAGGAAAAGAGCAGCGAGCTGTGCATGGAGCTGGGAGAGCATTATCTGACGGCGGGAGATCCCGGTGAGGCGCTCCTGTGGTTTTTGTCCGCGCGGGACGCGGCCGCGCCGGTCCTGGATCTGGAAGCGGGCACGCGGCTCGCCGCGAAGCGCGCGGCGGAGTGTTTCCGCCTGCTCGGGGATGCGGACAGCGCACAAGAATATGAAGATCTGGCAGCAGGAGAGAAGGAGGAAGCCGATGGCGCTCAGGGATAAGGTCCGGTTCATCACGCCCTATACTCCGGGGGAACAGCCCCGGGAGAGCGGGATCATCAAGCTCAATACCAATGAATGTCCCTATCCGCCGTCTCCGGAATTTGCCCGGACCATGGCACAGATCCCGCCGGAGAGCTTCCGGCTCTATCCGGATCCGAATGAGAACGAACTGCGCGATGCGCTTTCCGAGGTTTACGGGATCCCGAAAGAGCGGATCTATGCGGGCGTCGGCAGTGATGAGGTGCTGGCACTGGCCTTTCTTACCTTTTTCACGGGCGGCGGTCCGCTGCTGTTCCCGGATATCACGTATTCCTTCTATCCGGTATGGGCGGATCTCTATCAAATCCCCGTCCGGACGGTACCGCTGGATGAGGACTTCCGGATCCATGCGGAGGATTACTGCACACAGGAGGATAAGGCGGGGATCATCATCGCCAATCCCAATGCGCCCACCGGACTGTACGCGGGGCTTGATCTCATCGAGCGGATCCTGCAGGCGAATCCGGGCATCGTCGTGATCGTTGATGAAGCCTATATCGATTTCGGCGGAGAGAGCGCACTGCCGCTCATCGATAAGTACGACAATCTGGTCGTCGTGCGCACCTGCTCCAAATCACGTTCGCTCGCCGGTCTCCGGATCGGCTATGCGTTCGGACCGCAGATGCTCATGGATGCCCTCTGGGCCGTGCGCAATTCCTTTAATTCCTATACGCTCAATCATGCCTCCATCGTGGGCGGCGCGGCGGCGGTACGCGATACGGCGTATCTGAAGCAGACCTGTGAACGGATCATCGCCACGAGGGAACGTCTGGCGGGAGAACTCCGTGCGATGGGCTTCACCTTCCCGCCCTCTTCGGCGAATTTCATTTTCGCGAAGCATGAGACGGTCCCGGGAAGCGAGATCTTTGCGGCACTAAGGGAGAGAAAGATCTTTGTGCGCCGCTGGGATCTGCCGCGGATCGGCGACTACCTGAGGATCACTGTCGGGTCGGATGCGGAGACGGATGCGCTGGTTGCGGCGCTCCGTGAGATCATCAAAGAAAAAGGAGCAGAGGTATGACCACTTTTACGGAATATCTGATCGTCTTTTTTGTCTCCATGGTACCGCTCATCGAGCTCAGGGGCGCGATCCCGTTCGCTTACGGTTTTCATGCGGCGGATCCGGCCTTCCGGCTGCTCCCCGCGTATGTGATCATCGCGGTGGGCAATATGCTGCCGGTTCCGGTCATCTTCTTTTTTGCGCGTAAGGTCCTCGAGTGGGGCAAGGATAAGCCGGTGATCGGCGGCTTCTTCACCTTCTGTCTGGAGAAGGGACACAAGGGCGGAGAGAAGTTGAAGAGCAAGGCGGGACGCGGATTGTTTGTCGCGCTGTTACTCTTTGTCGGGATCCCGCTGCCGGGAACCGGTGCCTGGACCGGGACGCTGGCAGCCAGTATCCTGGATATGGATTTCAAGACCAGTGTGCTTGCGGTCATAGGCGGTGTGGCACTGGCCGGCGTGATCGTCGGTGTGCTGTGCACACTGGGCTTCGGGGCGCTGTTCGGGATCTGAGCATGGCCTCCTACGGCGGATTTGCATCGGTCTATGACGAGCTGATGGCGGATGTGCCCTATGCACGCTGGGCAGATCTCGTGGATTCCCTGATCGCCCGGTACGGCGTATCGAAGCCGGTAAAGGCTTCCGTCAAAAAGAGCAGGAGCAACACCCTGACCGAAGAGGAGGCTCTGCGGCAGGAGCGGGATCTCGTGATCGATCTCTGCTGCGGCACGGGCACGATGTCCTGTCTGCTCGCGGACCGCGGATATGACGTGACGGGGATCGATCTCTCGCCGGAGATGCTCGCGGCGGCACAGGAGAAGAATGCCGGCAGGAAAAAACCGGTCCCGTACCTTTGTCAGGATATGCGCGCATTGGATCTGTACTGCACGGCAGGGACCTTTGTGAGCGTGTGCGACAGCGTCAACTGCCTGCTCACGGACCGGGATATGCTGAGGATGCTGCGCGGTGTGAACCGGTTCCTGTTTCCCGGAGGCCTGTTCATTTTTGATTTTCACACGCGCCATATGTACCGGGATGTCCTCGGCGACCGGCTGATCGCGGACGGCACGGAGCGGGCGGAGTATATCTGGGAGAATGCGTATTCTACGCGGACCGGCCGTTCCACTGCACAGATCGTCTTCTATGTGCGGGAAGAGGACGGACGGTATCGGCGTTTCACGGAGACCTATGTCCGCCGGGGATATACGCTGACACAGATCAGAGGTCTGATCGGTCAGGCGGGGATGACTTGTGTGACGGCAATGGATGCGGACACGGGCCGGGCACCACATGCGGGGAGCGAGCGGATCTTTGTTGTGGCGCGCGAGCGGGGGAAAACGGGGAGGAGCGTATGAAACTGTCCTTTACCAAGATGGAAGGCTGCGGCAACGATTATATCTACGTCGACGGGGCGCGGTTCCCGATCCCCGCGCAGGAGAAGCCGGCGCTGGTGCGGCGGCTCTCGGACCGGCATTTCGGGATCGGCGGCGACGGTGTGATCTTCATCAATCCGGCGCCCGCGGAGACACCGGAGGCGGATTTTGAGATGGAGATGTACAATGCCGACGGCTCGCGCTCGGAGATGTGCGGCAACGGCATCCGCTGCGTGGGGGCCTATGTATACGAGAAGCGTCTGACGGACCGGACGGAACTTGCGATCGCCAGTGCGGGAGCGATTAAATACCTGTCGCTCACAGCGGCGGAAGAGGACGGAGTGCGCCGGGTTTCCTCCGTGCGGGTGGATATGGGCGCACCGGTCCTGGAAGCGTCACAGGTCCCGGTGGATCCGGCGGGTCTCACGGATGCGGTGCTTTCCGGCGGCGGGATGACCGTGGCATCCTATGCGGACGCGGATACGGCGCCCGGCGGGATCGCGGAGCGGACCGGCTTCCGGGCAGCCTTTGTCTCGATGGGAAATCCCCATGCGGTGATCGTGCTGCCGGCGGAGGTCGATCTCGCGGCGTTTCCGCTTGAGGAGGCGGGCCCGTGGTGCGAGAACCATCCGGCTTTCCCGCGGCGGACCAATACGGAATTTGTGCATATCGACAATGAGGAGGAAGTCCATATGCGTGTCTGGGAGCGCGGGACCGGGGAGACCCTGGCCTGCGGCACCGGTTGCTGCGCGACGGCGGTCGCCTGTCATCTGCAGGGGTTCACGAAATCCCGCGTGACGATCCATGTACGGGGCGGCGAGATCGTATGCGAATATGACAGGGAGGCGGACCGGGTCTACATGACCGGACCGGCCGTGACGGTATTTGAAGGGGAATGTGATGTCTGAGGAACGGACCCGTCCATTTGATACGGTGGAGATCCTGGGTGTACAGATCGCCGATATCGATATGGAACGGCTTCTCGCCTATACCGGCGAGCATCTGCCGGAGCTCTCCGGGGACTATATCTGTGTTTCCAACGTGCATACCACGGTGATGAGCTATGAGGATCCGGCATACCGGGAGGTGCAGAACGGCGCGCTCCTTGCGCTCCCGGACGGGGGGCCGCTCTCGCGTCTCGGCAGGCACAGAGGGCATCCCGATATGAAGCGTACCACGGGACCCGGTTTTATGGGGGAGATCTTCCGTATCTCCGTTGAAAAGGGTTACCGGCATTTCTTTTACGGCAGCACGAAGAAGACGCTGGCCAAACTGAAGGATAAGCTGGAGACGGATTATCCCGGGATCGGGATCGCGGGCATGATCTCGCCGCCCTTCCGTCCGCTGACACCGGAAGAGGACGCGTCCTACACCGCGCGGATCAATGAAGCGGCACCGGATTTTCTCTGGATCGGGCTGGGCGCTCCCAGACAGGAGCAGTGGATGGCCGACCACAAGGGACGCGTGAAAGGTCTGATGGTGGGCGTCGGTGCCGGCTTTGATTTCTATGCGGGGAATCTGAAACGGGCACCCGGATGGATGCAGGATATGGATCTGGAATGGCTCTACCGCCTGCACCAGGATCCCAGACGGTTATTCATGCGTTATCTCTCCACCAACTCAAAGTTCATCCTGCACGCGGTGCTCGGAGGTCATTGAGAGCAAAGAGCAGCTGCGCGGCGAGGATCCGTGGTGCGGAGGGCTTCCTGCAGATGCGGATCAGCATCCGGTCGCCGGTGCCCGCCGGGGGATCGGTGACCCCGGCGGAAAGCTGCGGGATGTTTTCCCTGAGACAGAGATCGCGGATCCGCGATACGGCCCCCGTGGCCGTTTTTTTATCTTCTTTTTTCCGGAATTCGTTCTTGATCACCAGCAGGAAGAGATAGTAGAATTCGCGGTCGGCAGCAGCTTCGTCCCGGCCTTTTTCCCTCAGGATCACGCGCAGGCGCTCCCGGAGACGCTGACAGTTGGCGAGAAGTCCCGGATCATAGCCGTGTGCCATGGAAGCGGCATAGTGATAGTAGTGATAGAAGGGGTCATTCGTGAGGACGACTCTCGCCGCATCGAGCAGCGCGGGAACCATGGTATTCACATCCTCTCCCATGCGGATCGAAGGATCCATCAGAGACAGGTTGTCCGCGATGAGCCGGCGGTCCGTGAGCTTCATGCAGCGGCTTAAGATCACCCGCCGGGGGCTGTGACCGAGCAGCCCGTCCTTGAGCGCGGTGAGCGCGTCTCCCTCGTAGATCCCGGCAGGAGCTCCGTGGCACATATCCCGCGTCCGGCCATCGGGATAGATGATGCGGTAGGCGCAGCAAATGATCTGTCCCGGCAGCCAGCGTCCGTCCGTGCCGGATTTGAGTTCTCCGGCGAGCGCTTCGAGCATGCGGGCGTCGATGGTGTCATCGCTGTCCAGGAAGCAGACATAATCGGCGTCTGTATTCTCCAATCCGTCCATCCAGGCGCGCATGAGACCGCCGTTCTCCCGGTGGATCACGCGGATCCGCTCCGGGTGCGCCGCCGCGTATCCGTCCGTCAGGGACGGGCTCTCGTCCGTGGATCCGTCATCCACGAGGATCAGTTCGTCGGCAGGTCTGGTCTGCGCCAGCACGCTCTGTACGGCGGCATCCAGCGTTCCTGCATTGTTGTACACCGGCATGATGACGGCGATCCTGTTTTTTCCGCTGCTGTCACACATGCATCTATTTTAGCACGTCGGGGGAGGAAAAGATAACACATGATATTGTGCTACGGGGTTGCGCAACCCACAAGATGTGGTAGAATGGAGACAGATAAGGAGGTCCGCCGGATGAAGGACAGGACATACAGAAAATGGGCTGCGGTGACCGGAAACGGCGCGCAGGGACGCAGGACGCGCAAGCTCCTGCGGCAATATATGGTGATCGCCCTCGCGGCCATGGTGATCATGGGCGCGGTATCGACCGTTTTTCTTGCGCGGAGTCTCAGGGCCTCGGAGGAGACCTCGGGGGAGGCGCTCCTGCGGCTTGCGGCGGGGGAACTTGCGGCGGATCTGGAACAGACCGGTGAGGGTGACTGGGGACTGAGCGATACAGGCGTGCTCGTGAGAGGGAGCGTTCCCGTGGCGGATGCGGAGCCGCTTCTTGGACGGCTGAAGAAGAATACGGGACTGGATTATGCCGTCTATTTCGGCAGGCAGCAGGTCCTGTCCACGAAAGAACAGGGGATGCCCGCTGCGGAAGAGGTTTTCTCCGGCGTGGTCATCGCCGGCAGGGAGCGGTTCGTCCCTGCGGAGAACGGCGTGGCCGATGTGTACTATATGCCGCTGCGCAACCCGGACGGCACGACGATCGGCATGGCTGCGGCGTACCGGATGCGCGGCGGATTCCTCACGGGGACCGGTCTGCGGATTCTACTCCTGGCACTCCTGATGGGCGGCCTGGCGGCTCTTGCAGCCGGTGCGCTCGTGCTGATCACCAACAGGATCGGCAGACAGATGGAGGATCTCACGACCGTGCTGAACGGTCTCTCCCGCGGGTCCCTCGGACATGCGCCCGATCCCCGGACGCAGAAGCGGGATGATGAGATCGGGGAACTGGCGAACAGTGCGAGACAGCTGGATGAGCGCCTGACCCGCGTGATCCATTCCGCGAGAGAAGTGGCGGGCAGCCTCTGTGATTCCGGCTTTGAACTCGCGGATTCCGCGGAAGTCGCGGCGGACGCCTCCTGGATGATGGCGGACCGGATCGAGGAGGTCCGTAAGGGCGCCGCCTCCCAGGCGGAATGTGTCCGGCTGGCATCCAACGATGCCGGTGACATCGATCAGGGGGTACGGGAACTGTCGGAGGATGTGGAGCAGATCGGTGATTACGCGGTCGAGATAGCGGCCTGCGGTACCCGCGCATCGGATCATCTGACGGATCTTCATACGCAGACGGACGGGATCGCTGACGCTGTCAATTCCATGGGGGAATCCATGCGGATCACGGCGGATGCCGCGGAGCGGATCACGGGGATCTCCCGCGCGATCACGGCCATTGCCACCCAGACCAACGTGCTGTCTCTCAATGCCTCCATTGAGGCTTCCCGTGCCGGTGATGCAGGCAAAGCCTTTGCCGTGGTGGCGGATGAGATCCGCCAGCTCGCGGATCAGACCGGACGGAATGCGCAGGAGATCAGCAGGATCACGGATGAACTGATCAGGGGCTCCGCCAAGGGCAGCGCCTCCTATGAGACGATGAAAGACAATACCCGCACACAGGAGGAACTCCTCGCGGAGACCCGTTCGGATATGCAGTTTATGAAAGACAGCCTGCACAGGCTCGGCGAAGCCTCGGAGCGTGCCGCCTGCCGTATGGAGGACATCCGGCAGACCAGAGAGGATCTCGAGGGTGTCATCCGTGATCTGGCGGCTGCCGCCGTGCAGAATGTGGCCTTCACCGAGGAGACCACGGCCTCCATGCAGGAGCTGCATACCACCTTTACCGTGATGAGCGAATCCGCCGGTCAGCTCCAGGTCCTCGCGGACGACCTGCGGGAGACGGTTTCGTTCTTCAGGGAATAAGGACGGCACCGCTCCCGCACCGGGTATCAACCGGTTCCGCACAAAAGCGAATCTTCAGATGTTCGCTGCCGGCAGGCACAGCCGGTACTCCTGTCCCCGCACTCACCGGAAGTTGACGGAGAGAAACTCATGAAACAAAGAGCCGCCATCCGGCTATCCGCGATATTGCGGCTTTCCTGTTGCCCTTCCCGCTGTCATAGTGTATAATGGATAACCGCCCGGCGCACCCGGGCGGTTTGATGATCTATACGGGGGTATGTGCGATGACAAAGATAGCGATCCTTGGATACGGTACGGTTGGCGGGGGCGTGGCCCGCGTCCTTGATGTGAATCCGGCGCAGGTCGCGGCGAGTGCCGGCGAAGAGGTGGCGCTGGGTGCGATCCTCGATCTCAGGGAGTTCCCGGGAGATCCGCACGAGGCGCTGGTGACCCATGATTACCGGACGATCCTGGAGGATCCCTCGATCACCGTCATCGCGGAGACCATGGGCGGCGTGAAGCCGGCCTACGAATTCACGAAGCAGGCACTGGAAGCCGGCAAGAGCGTCTGCACCTCCAATAAGGAACTGGTCGCGAAGCACGGGCCGGAGCTCCTAAAGATCGCGGCCGAACATCATGTCAGTTATCTCTTTGAAGCCAGCGTCGGCGGCGGGATCCCGATCCTGAGGACGCTCGCGGGCGCCTTAAAGAGTGAACAGATCGATGAGATCACCGGGATCTTAAACGGCACCACCAATTACATCCTCACGAAGATGGAGCAGGACGGAGCGGCTTTTGATGATGTATTAAAGAAGGCGCAGGAGCTGGGCTATGCGGAGCGTGATCCCTCCGCGGATATCGAGGGACATGACGCCTGCCGCAAGATCGCGATCCTGGGGTCTCTCATGACCGGCGGCTATGTCGCGCCCGATGCGGTGCCCACGGAGGGCATCACGGCCATCACGGCCGCGGATCTCGCCGGTGCGCGCGCCTGCGGCATGGCGGTGAAGCTCCTCGGCAACTGCCGCATGACCGGAGAAGGACTGGAGATCTCGGTGGCGCCTTACCTCATCGCGGCGGAGCACCCGCTGGCCTCCGTCAACGGGGTCTTTAATGCGGTCGCCGTGCACGGCAATATGCTGGGGACTTCCATGTACTACGGACAGGGCGCCGGCAGAGACGCGACGGCGAGCGCCGTGGTCGCGGATATCTGCGAGATCGTGCGCAATGCCGGCAGGACGGTACCGGTCTCCATGACGGAGAAGCCGGCACAGCTCGCCCCCATGGGGGACGCCACCCGCCGGTTTTTCGTCCGGGTCGGACGGGAACATGAGGCGGAAGTGCTGGAGGCGTTTGCGGAGAGCCGGACGATCTGCACGGAGCAGGGCGAAGCCTGCATCCTGACGGGCCCCGTGCGCGAAAGTGAATTTCTGGAGAAACTTGGCGGGATCGCGGGTGTCCGTAACCGGATCCGCGTGCTGGACGACGAGGATTGATACAGACCTGGATCCGTGACGGATCAACGGGAGAGACCAAAGGACAGAGGAAAATGAAGAAGATCGTAAAATTCGGCGGCAGTTCCCTGGCGGATGCGGAGCATTTTGCCAAGGTCGGACAGATCATCAAGAGCGATCCCGACAGACGCTATGTGGTGCCTTCGGCGCCCGGCAAGCGCGTCTCCGGGGATACCAAGGTGACGGACCTCCTGTATCAGTGCGAGGAACTCGCCGGCGAGGGGAAGGATTTCTCCGGCGTGCTCCGCGAGATCCGGGGCCGCTATGACGATATCATCAAGGGTCTGAACATCGACCTCTCGCTGGAAGACGAGTTTACGGTCATCGCAAAGAAACTCGGCGCGGGAGCCGGCCGAGACTATGCCGCTTCCCGCGGAGAGTACTTAAACGGCATCGTGATGGCACATTATCTGGACGTCCCGTTCATCGACGCCGCGGAGGTGATCTTCTTTAAGGAGAACGGCGACTTCGACGCGGACAGGACCAATGAGGTGCTGGGAGAGCGGCTTAAGGAAACGGAGCGTGCGGTGATCCCGGGCTTCTACGGGGCCAATCCCGACGGCAGCATCCGCACCTTTTCCCGCGGCGGCAGTGATATCACGGGCGCGATCGTCGCGCGTGCGGCGCATGCGGATGTCTATGAGAACTGGACGGATGTATCCGGCTTCCTCATCGCGGATCCGCGGATCATCAAGCGCCCCCGCAAGATCGAGACCATCACCTATCTGGAACTGCGCGAGCTGGCCTACATGGGCGCCTCGGTGCTGCATGAGGACTCCATCTTCCCCGTGCGCAAGGAGGGGATCCCGATCAATATCCGCAATACCAACGATCCGGAGGACGAGGGTACCTGGATCGTGGAATCCACCGCGAAGAAATCGAAGTACACGATCACCGGTATCGCCGGCAAGAAGGGCTTCTGCAGCGTGAGCATCGCCAAGGACATGATGAACTCCGAGGTGGGCTTTGTGCGCAAGGTCCTGCAGGCGTTTGAGGATCAGGACATCTCCATCGAGCATGTCCCCTCCGGGATCGATACGATGACGGTCTTTGTCCACGAGGACGAATTCGTCTCCAAGGAGCAGGCGGTCGTCTCCGGGATCTACCGGCTGGCGAAGCCGGATGTGCTGGAGATCGAATCGGGTCTCGCTCTGATCGCCGTCGTTGGACGCGGGATGAAATCAACGCGCGGCACCGCCGGACGGATTTTCTCCGCGCTCGCGCATGCGCGGATCAATGTGCGCATGATCGACCAGGGTTCCAGCGAGCTCAATGTCATCATTGGCGTGGACAATGATGATTTCGAGCGCGCCATCGAGGCGATCTACGCGATCTTTGTGGAGACACAGATCTGATCAGTACATGAATTCCAGAAATGCCCTGACGCGTTCCGGACGCTTGGTATTGGCCGGAACGCCGATCACGGCACCGCCCATCGGATAGACATTGTATTCATTAAAGAAGGACGCGTCCTCCAGCCGGATGCCGCAGGGCGCGTTCCCCTTCACATTGCCGTCCGCGTCGACGACGGCTGCCGTCACCACCGCGTCCCGGTATTTCTCCGGGATCTCTCCCCCGAATATCTCACGCAGATCCATAAAGAGACCCTCCTCCGCGTATTGCATAAAGAGGGCTTCATCGGCTGCCAGTACGTCGATCTCCGCCGCGGAGATGCGGACCATGACCTTCTCCATGGTATACAGGTCCGTCTGGGTGAAATTGTCATTATCCTGTGTCGTCAGGAGATCCGTCGAGAAAGTGCAGTTCTCTTTTGTCAGGTCGATCCCGGCGGCGTCCGCGAACCGCGCGGCGGCCTCTCCGCTGTCCCAATACACGGCGTTGAGGAACTCGGCGTTAAAGGCGTCCGGCTTGTTCCCCGCGATCTCATGTACGATGAGGGCGAGCAGCAGGATGCCGGCGATCACCCCCAGGACGGGATATTTGTAATAATCCAGGAAATAAACGGCCTTTTCCCGCGGGGACATGGCAGCCAGCCGTGCCCTGCGGTCTTTTTTCATCTCCTCATCGGTCGGGGTGCGCGCCGGGGCGTCATTTTCCGCCGCCGGATCTTCGATGGAAAGTCTCATGCGCTTTTCACTCCTTAACGTCTTGCAAAAAAAACGTGTGTTAGGTACAATAGAATGAATATTTTTACAGTATAGCATAATGAGCAGGGGAGGCAAGCAGATGGACGTGAATGCATATGTGGAGTGTATGACGAGGCCCAGGACCGTCACCGTCATGCGCTTCCTTCAGATCCTTTCCATTATGCTCCTGATCGGTTTCCTGCTGATCGCACTGCTCTTTTCCAATCTGATCGCCTTTATCATCGTGATCGCCGCCGGTGTCGGCATCTGGTTTTTCGGACTGCGTTCCTCGGTGGAATACGAATACACCTATGTGGAAAAAGAACTGACCGTTGACCGGATCTTTAACAAGACGAGCCGGAAGCATGTCGCGGATTACAAGATCTCCGAGATGGAGCTGTTCGCCCCGATCGGTTCGCACCGTCTGGACGGCCTGGCGGGCAGACAGCTTGAAACACTCGATTATTCGGGCGGCCCGGGGGAACCCGATCCGCGTTATGTGATGATCATTGAAGGCGGCAAGCGTCTGATCCTGGAGCCCAGCGAGAATCTCGTGCGGGCGATCAGGACGGTCGCTCCGGGTAAGGTGTTTACGGATTAAGAAAGGGGAAAGCGTATGGGACAGATCATCGGTGAGGGGATTACATTTGACGACGTGCTTCTGGCACCCGCCTATTCGGACGTGGTACCGAATCAGGTGGACGTGTCGACCAATCTGACAAAGACGATCCGGTTAAATGTCCCCATGCTCTCCGCGGGTATGGATACCGTCACGGAGCACCGCATGGCCATCGCGATGGCGAGGCAGGGCGGCATCGGGATCATCCACAAGAACATGTCGATCGAGGCCCAGGCCGAGGAAGTCGATAAGGTCAAGCGTTCCGAGAACGGTGTCATCAGCGATCCGTTTTCCCTTTCCCCCGAGCATACGCTGGCGGATGCCGATGATCTGATGGGCAAATTCCGGATCTCCGGCGTGCCGATCACCGAGGGCCGCAGGCTCGTGGGCATCATCACCAACCGCGACCTCAAGTTTGAAACGGATTATTCCCGCAGGATCAGCGAGTGCATGACCTCCGAGAATCTGGTGACGGCCAGGCAGGGCATCACGCTCGAGGAGGCCAAGAAGATCCTCGCGAGCTCCAAGAAGGAAAAACTCCCCATCGTCGATGACGATTACAACCTGGTGGGTCTCATCACCATCAAGGATATCGAGAAGACCATCAAATATCCGCTCGCGGCCAAGGACGCGCAGGGGAGGCTCCTCTGCGGCGCCGGTGTCGGCATCACGGCCAATGTGCTGGACCGCGTCGCGGCCCTCATCGAGTCCAAGGTCGATGTCATCGTGCTCGATTCCGCGCACGGACACAGCGCCAATGTCATCCGCTGTCTGAAGGAGATCAAGGGCGCGTATCCCGACCTCCCGGTGATCGCGGGCAATGTCGCGACGGGAGACGCCACGAGGGCACTCATTGAGGCCGGTGCGGACGCGGTCAAGGTCGGTATCGGACCCGGCTCCATCTGCACGACGCGCGTGGTCGCGGGCATCGGTGTGCCGCAGATCACGGCGATCATGGACTGCTACGCCGTGGCGCGCGAGAGCGGCATCCCGATCATCGCCGACGGCGGCATCAAGTATTCCGGAGACATCACCAAGGCGATCGCGGCAGGCGGCAGCTGCGTGATGATGGGTTCCATGTTTGCCGGCTGCGATGAAGCGCCCGGCGACTATGAACTCTATCAGGGCCGTAAATATAAGGTCTACCGCGGCATGGGCTCCATTTCCGCCATGGAGAACGGCAGCAAGGACCGCTATTTCCAGGAGAATGCCAAGAAACTGGTGCCCGAGGGCGTCGAAGGCCGTGTGGCCTACAAGGGTCTCCTCGAGGATACGGTCTTCCAGCTGTTGGGCGGACTCCGGGCCGGCATGGGCTACTGCGGCTGTGCCACCATCCCCGCACTGCAGGAGAACGGCAGATTCATCAAGATTTCGGCGGCTTCCCTCAGGGAGAGCCACCCGCACGACATACAGATCACCAAGGAAGCGCCCAACTATTCCGTCGAGGATAACTGACGCATCCCTGAAACAGGCAAGAGGAAAGGAAAGACATGGAAGAGATCGATAAGGAGCAGACAGGGGATAAATCCGGCTCCTCGCGCAATTTCATCGAGATGGCCATCGACAAGGATCTGCGGGAAGGTGTCTACGATACGGTATGCACCCGCTTTCCGCCGGAGCCCAACGGCTTCCTGCACATCGGCCATGCCAAGAGCATTCTGCTCAATTACGGCCTGGCGCAGGAATACGGCGGGAAGTTCAACATGCGCTTTGACGACACCAATCCCACCAAGGAGAAAAGCGAGTTCATGGACTCCATCATCCGGGATGTGCAGTGGCTCGGCGCGGATTACGAGGACCGTCTCTTTTACGCCTCGGACTATTTCGGCCGTATGTATGAAGAGGCCGTGAAACTCATCAAAAAGGGCAAGGCCTATATCTCCACGCTGACGGCCGATGAGATCCGGGAGACCCGCGGGACGCTCACGGAGCCCGGCAGCGAGGATCCCGGCAGGGGGCGCAGCATCGAGGAGAATCTGCGCATGTTTGAGGAGATGAAGAGCGGTGCCGTGGAGGACGGCGCGATGACTCTGCGTGCCAGGATCGACATGGCCTCTCCCAATATGAACATGCGGGATCCCATCCTGTACCGCGTGGCCCATATTCCGCACGCGCGCACCGGCGATACCTGGTGCATCTATCCGATGTATGATTTCGCGCATCCGCTGGAGGATGCCTTTGAAGGTGTGACGCACAGTATCTGCACGCTGGAGTTTGAGGACCACAGACCGCTGTACGAGTGGGTGGTCAGGGAATGCGAGTTTGTGCATCCGCCCCGCCAGATCGAATTCGCCAAGCTCTTCCTCAACAATGTGGTGACGGGCAAGCGCTATATCAAGAAGCTCGTGGAGGACGGCATCGTGGACGGCTGGGACGATCCCCGTCTGGTGACGATCGCCTCTCTGCGGCGCAGGGGCTATACGCCGGCGTCGATCCGCCGGTTCGTGGAGCTGTGCGGCGTGAGCAAGGCCAATTCCGTCACCGATGACGCCATGCTGGAGTACTGTATCCGCGAGGATTTAAAGGAGACGGCGCCGCGCATGATGGCGATCCTGCATCCCTTAAAGCTTGTGATCGACAATTATCCGGCCGGACAGACGGAGGAGCTGGAGATCGAGAATAACAAGGATGTTCCCGAGATGGGGAAGCGCAAGGTGCCTTTCTCCGGAGAACTGTATATCGAGCGGGACGACTTCATGGAGGAGCCGCCGAAGAAGTATTTCCGCCTCTTCCCCGGCAACGAGGTCCGTCTCATGAATGCCTACTTCGTCCGCTGCACCGGCGTGGACAAGGATGAGAACGGGGAGATCACCGCGGTGCACTGCACCTACGACCCGGAATCGCGCGGCGGGGAATCCCCGGACGGGCGCAAGGTCAAGGGCACGATCCACTGGGTGAGTGCGGCGCAGTCGGCGACCTGTACGGTCCGGCTGTATGAGAATATCATCGATGAGGAAAAGGGCGTTTACAACAAGGAAGACGGTTCGCTCAATCTGAATCCCCATTCGGTCGAAGTAATAAACGATGCGCGTGTCGAGCCCGCACTTGCCGGCGCGCAGCCGGAGGAGCGGTTCCAGTTTGTGCGCAGCGGCTTTTTCTGTGCGGATCTTAAGGATTCCGCACCGGGGGCGCCGGTGTTCAACCGCATCGTATCATTAAAGAGTTCATTTGTACTGCCTAAGGAGGGTTGAGGACATGGCGGATATTTTTGATTTCAGAAGCCTCGGTCTGGGAGATCTCGCACAGGGAGATCTGTTCGCGGAGCCGGAGAAACCGCAGGTAAAGCGGGCGGCACCGGAGATCAAGGAAGTGGTGCAGCTCGGGGAGAAGGATGTCCTCTTTGACAAATCCTATACCTGCCCGGTCTGCGGCGAGGATTTCAAGAACAAGACCGTGCGGACCGGCAAGAACCGCCTGCTGCGCATCGAGCGCGATCTGCGTCAGGTCTATACCCCTGTGGATCAGGTCAAATACGATGTCGTGGCCTGCCCGCACTGCGGCTACGCGGCTCTGGGGCGTTTCTTCGACAGCCCGACCCGGATGCAGATCGAAGGCGTGCGCACGCAGATCTGCATCAATTACCGTCCGCAGAAATGGGGAGAGGAGTATTACACCTACGAGGATGCGAAGCTCCGCTTCCAGCTGGCGCTCGCCAATGCCAAGGCCAAGATGGCCAAGAGCAGCGAAAAGGCCTACATCTGTCTGAAACTGGCCTGGATCATGCGCGGCGAGAGGGATGTGCTGGACAAGGAAGCTCCCGATTATGAGGAGGCGAAGCGCGAGAACGAGCAGATCGAGCTGGCGTTTCTGAAGAACGCGTTTGAAGGCTTTGTTCTGGCCCGTCAGAAGGAGGGTTACCCCATGTGCGGCATGGATGAACCCACCACCGACTATCTGCTGGCGGCACTGGCTTTTGAAGTGGGGGACTATCAGACGGCGTCCAAGATGGTGAGCACCGTGCTCCTGTCCCATTCCGCCAGCTCCCACATCAAGGATAAGACCAGAGACCTCAAGGAGGAGATCGTCGCGGCCGTTAAGGCCATGGCAAAATAAGGCAGGCAATCACAGACGGATAAAAAACGCGGACCCGCGGGTCCGCGTTTTCTTATGCTCCGTTACCGGCAGTAAACGCAGTGTCAGCTGTCTTCCGACACGTGGAAGGTGTTATCGTCCTCTTTGTCCTCATCCGCAGCGGGAGCCTCGTCCTCCGGCTCCTCCTCTTCGCGGTCCAGGGAGTCATCCCGCTCGAGATCGACGTAGTTGCGGGAGTCGGTCTTGTCCGTTTCGTCGAAATCGTCGAAATCATCATCAAAGTCATCATCGTAATCATCGATGAATGCCGGGTTGTTCTTGCTCAGGTAGTAATACACACCGGCCGCCGCCGCTGCCGCAACCGTGCATACCGCGAGAAACTTGCCGAAGCCGCTCTTTGCCATGATACCCTCCTTACTCATAACGCGCCGTCCGTCAGACGGAACGGCATCCACGCTAACCATCATACCGCATTTTTCACGGAAAAAAAAGAGGGAAAGAGTATCTTTCCAAAGAAATGCAAGTGTGCTATCATAAAGTATGACCCATCGGGTCAATCCGTGACCGTCCGCTTCCGAAAGGAGGGGAACCTTGAACGAGAAATTCTTTGATCTGAAGAAGGAAAAGCAGGACCGCATGATCAATGCATCGCTCAAGATCTTTGCGAATGCGGGCTACACCCACGCGAGTACGGATGACATCGTCCGGGAAGCGGGGATCAGCAAAGGCCTGCTCTTCCACTATTTCACCTCCAAGCTGGGTCTGTACACCTTCCTCTACGATTACGCGGCAAAATATGAACAGCTCGAACTTTCCACCTGCATCGGCAGGGAGGAGACGGATTATTTCGTCCTGCTGGGACAGATCGTCCGGGCGCAGGCCGAGTGTATGAAGAGTTATCCGTATCTGATCCTGTTCCTTGACCGGGCAGGCAGTGAGGAGGATGAGGCGGCAGCGGAAGCCACGGGGGCGCAGATCGCCGCGCACGCGGAGCAGATCAGGGCGATCCTGGCGCGCGCGGACATATCCGCGTTTCGGCCCGGGACGGATATCCGGATGATCGACAGGCTGCTGACCGGTGCCTTCCGTTCGCTCCTGGCCGAATCACTCCGGCTGGAGGAGGGCTATGCGGCGGCATATGAGGAGGCCTGTATGCCGTATCTGGATATGATGCGGAGATTTTGCACTATGACGGACACAGACATGCCGGTGATGGGACCGGCGGTTGACAACATGTAAAGGAGGGACTATGAATCGATTTTTACTGGCCGGGATCACACAGATCGAGACGATCGTTAAGGTTGATAAGGTACCGATCGAGTATCAGCCCCTCATCAACAAACCCAATACCATCTTCACCGATGTCGGCGGCGATGCGTACAACGAGTCGCTGGCGCTGAAATGGCTGGGCGATGATGTGATGTTCCTCACCTTCTTCGGGAAGAATCAGGACATCTCCATGATGAACCCGCCGCACCATGAGATCTCGGTGCCCACCAATTATGTACAGCGGACCAAGGGCGATACGCCGCTCGCCGTGATCATGGTGGACGAGAACCGCACGGAGCAGATCTACGAGGATATCAAGGATATCCGTGACAGCGTATACGACCGTGAGACCATCGATAAACTGGTGCCCCAGTGTGATTTCGCGGTACTGGCCAACGCCAATTTCTGCCGGCCGATCCTCGAAGAGGCGGTGCGGCACAACAAGAAGATCGCCGTCAACATCCGCAATTTCTCGGAACGCACCGAGCTCTACAGCGCGGACTTCCTCAAGGCGGCCAATGTCCTCTACTTCAGCGACGACGACATCAAGGACCGCGATCCTTTTGAATTTGTGCAGCAGATCGGGGAGAAGTACGGGACGGATGTCATCATCCTCGGACAGGGCAGCAAGGGACTCATCCTCTACGACCGCAAGATGCGCCTCAATGCTCATTACAACACCGTGAGCATCAACGAGATCGTCAATGCCGTCGGCGCGGGAAATGCCCTGTATTCCTGCTTCCTCCATTACTATGCGGAGGACGGGGACTCCGTCAACGCGATCAAGATGGCGCTGTTATTTGCTTCGTACAAGATCGGCTATATGGGGACATCGATGGGATTCATGACCACGGAGCAGCTCGATCAGTGGAAAGGGATCATATGGCGGGAGGATCGTCAAAACTGACACGCGCGGCAGGCGTGCTCCTGCCGGTGTTTTCGCTTCCCGGCAGATACGGCATCGGCGCGTTTTCCCGCGAGGCCTACCGGTTTGTGGATTTCCTCGCCGGGGCCGGCCAGAGTTACTGGCAGGTGCTCCCGATGGGGCCTACGAGTTACGGGGACAGTCCTTACCAGTCCTTCTCCACCTACGCGGGCAATCCGTATTTCATCGATATCGACTCTCTGATCGAGGAGGGTCTCCTCACGGCGGCAGAGGCGGCGCCTTATGAGATGCCGGAGGGAGAGCCGGTCGATTATGCGCGGATCTATGAGACGAGATACCGCCTTCTGCATGCGGCGTATGACCGTTTCCGGTCGGGATCGGTGCGCAGCACGGTCTACACAGCGGATGCGTATCGCAGCTTCTCCCGGGACAACGCGTTCTGGCTTGAGGATTATTCCCTCTTCATCGCATTAAAGACGCATTTCGGCGGAAAGAGCTTCCTGGAGTGGGACAAGCCGCTCAGGATGCGCAATGCCGGAGCGCTGGCCGATATGCGCCGGGCGCTGTCGGATGAAGTTGATTTTCACGCGTTTCTGCAGTATCTCTTTGATGTTCAGTACAGACGGTTCAAGAAATACGCCAATGACGCGGGGATCCGGATCATCGGCGATATCCCGATCTATGTGGCGCCGGATTCCTCCGATGTCTGGTCTCATCCGGAGCTGTTCCTGCTTGACGCGGAATGTGTCCCGCGCGCCGTGGCAGGCTGCCCGCCGGATGCCTTTTCCGCAACAGGCCAGCTGTGGGGCAATCCGCTTTACCGCTGGGACGAGCACGCGCGGACGGGCTATGCCTGGTGGATGCAGCGTCTCGGTCACGCCTTCGGCCTGTGCGATGTCCTCAGGATCGATCATTTCCGCGGTTTTGAGTCCTATTATTCCATTCCGTACGGTCATGAGACCGCGGAGTTCGGGCATTGGGAGAAAGGTCCGGGCCGGGCATTCTTTGAGACATTGCGGGAAAAACTCGGCGATGTGCCGGTGATCGCGGAGGATCTGGGCTTTCTGACGCCGGAGGTCCTGCAGCTGGTCGCCGATACCGGATATCCAGGGATGAAGGTCCTGCAGTTCGCCTTTGACTCCAGGGAAGAGAGCGATTATCTGCCGCACAATTACCCGCGCAACTGCGTGGTCTACACCGGGACACATGATAATGACACGACCTGCAGCTGGTTCACGGAGATCCCCGCGGCGGACCGCGCTTTTGCCTGCGAGTATCTGGGACTTGCCGGAGAGGATCCGGAGAAGGGGACGGACAGCCTGATCCGTGCGGCCTACGCGAGTGTCGCCGATACGGCGGTGATCCCCATGCAGGACTGGCTGCTCCTGGGGCATGAGGCGCGGGTCAACCATCCGTCGACACTGGGCGGCAACTGGACCTGGCGGATGCGCGGTGATGCGCTGACCAAAGAACTTGCGGCACGGATGCACCGGCTGACAGCCATCTACGGACGGATCCCGGAGCGCAAGAGTGAAGTGGAATTCGGATAAGGAGGAAGAGTATGGTCGAAACGGCGATATTCCTGGCAGAGGGTTTTGAGGAGGTGGAGGCGCTCACGGTGGTGGATCTCCTGCGCAGAGCGGGGTTCAGCTGCAGGATGATCTCAATCGACGATGCGGAGACGGTGACGGGATCCCACGGTATCGAAGTCCGTGCGGATGAGAGACTGAGCGATATTCACTTTGATATGTTCGATATGCTGATCCTGCCCGGCGGCATGCCCGGCACGAAGCATCTGGCGGCATGCAGGGTGCTGACGGACGGGCTCAGGGAATTCTACCGCGACGGGGGGTATATCTCCGCCATCTGTGCGGCACCTACCGTATTCGGAAGTCTGGGACTGCTGGAAGGGAAGCGGGCCTGTTGCTATCCCGGAATGGAGGACGGTCTGAAGGGGGCTGTCGTGACACAGGATGAGGTGACGAAAGACGGCAATATCATCACGAGCCGCGGGCTGGGGACGGCGATCCCCTTTGCACTCAAGATCATCGAGGCGCTCGGCGATCCGGACGCGGACGTGGAAATGGCGAAGAAGATCGTTTACCGTCAATAAGGATTTATCATGGGATTTGAGATCGAGAAGAAATATCTGGTGAAGGCGCTCCCGGCGGATGCGGAGCGCTTTCCTTATCGGGAGATCACGCAGGGTTATCTGTGCCGCCACCCCGCAGTACGGGTGCGCAGGGACGCGCTGTCTGTGCAGACGGCAGAGGGCGGTGCGCCCGAAGAACATTTTTACATGACCTACAAGGGGCTCCGGCGGCAGGACACCCTGGCACAGGAGGAGTACAATCTGGACCTGACCCGGGAGGCCTATGAGCATCTGCTCGACAAGGCGGACGGCATCGTCATCGAGAAGAAACGGATCCTGATCCCGCTTAACGCGGATGCCTTTCCGGAAGGCAGTGAGGGAGCACGGTGGGTCTCGGGCGGCGATGCGGTGATCGAGCTCGACATCTTCGCGGGTGCTCTGGCCGGTCTCGTCATCGCCGAAGTGGAATTTCCCTCGGAGGAGATCGCGGCGGCATACCGGCCGGCAGCGTGGTTCGGGGAGGAGGTCACCGGAGACGAGAGATACTCCAACGCATATCTTGCATTTCATACGACGCAATGAGCGTTTCTCTTGCATTTTTGCCCCGGGATATGTTAGAATGCTTGATTGTGTAAGTTTTTGTCACCATTAATCAGGAAGGTCAGGTAACAACATGAACGTACAGGTCGAAAAACAGGAAAACAACATGGCGCTCCTCACGATCGAGATCGATGCGGAGACCTTTGAACAGGCGGTGGACAAGGCCTACCGTGCGAACCGGGGGAGGATCAATGTCCCGGGTTTCCGCAAGGGCAAGGCGCCCCGCAAGATGATCGAGAAACTTTACGGCGCAGGGGTCTTTTTCGAGGATGCCGCCAATGACACCATCGATTCGACCTATGCCGATGCGGCGGAGGAGAGCGGCGAGGACATCGTGTCCATGCCGGAACTCGCCGTGACCCAGCTGGAGAGCGGCAAGCCCTTCATCTATACAGCGCGCGTGGCGCTGCGCCCTCCGGTGAAACTGGGCAAATACAAGGGGATCAAGGTCGACAAGATCGACGACAGCGTGACCGATGAGGAGGTCGATGCCGAGGTCGACCGCGTGCGCACCATGAACGCGCGGAGCATCGAGGTGACGGACCGCCCGGTACAGGATAAGGACACGGTGACGCTGGATTTTAAGGGCTTCGTGGACGGCGTGCCTTTTGAAGGCGGCAAGGGAGAGGGCTATCCGCTGACCATCGGTTCCGGTTCCTTCATCCCCGGTTTTGAAGAGAAGCTCATCGGGGCCGAGATCGACAAGCCCGTGGATGTGGAAGTGACCTTCCCCGAGGATTACCACGAGGAGTCCCTCAAGGGCAAGCCGGCGGTCTTCAAGTGTGTGGTGCATGCCATCCGTGCAAAGGAGCTCCCGGAGCTGAACGACGAGTACGCGAGCGATATCTCCGAGTTTGAGACGCTGGCGGAATACAAAGAGGATGTGAAGAAGAAGCTTGCCGAGAAGAAGCGCGCCGACGCGGAAAAAGAGCGCGAGAACAAGATCGTCGAGGAGATCGCGGCGGATTCCGAAGTGGAACTGCCGGATGCGATGGTCGATACCAACGTGGACATGATGATTCGCGACTACGCGAGACAGCTGCAGATGCAGGGCCTGTCGCTGGATCAGTACATGAAATTCTCCGGCCAGAGTCTGGATGATCTGCGGGAGCAGATGCGTCCCGGCGTCATCAAGCGCTTAAAGAGCTCCCTGATCCTGGGCGAGATCGCGAAGCAGGAGGGCCTCACGCTTTCCGATGAGGATCTTGAGGAAGTCTTAAAGAAGCAGGCGGAGGATTACAAGATGGAGGTCGAGGATCTGAAGAAGATGCTGAGCAAGAGCCAGCTCAAGGAGATCCGCGAGAATTCCGAGATCGAGAAAGCGCTGAAGTTCATTGTTGAGCAGGCTAAGGAAAAGAAGTAAAGGAGAGAACATGAGCTTGATCCCTTATGTTATTGAACAGACCAGCCGCGGAGAGCGTTCCTATGACATCTATTCCAGACTGTTAAAGGAGCGGATCATCTTCCTGGGAGAAGAGGTGGATGCCAATTCCGCGAGTGTTGTGGTCGCGCAGTTACTGTTCCTGGAGGCGGAGGATCCGGAGAAGGATATCCATCTCTACATCAACAGCCCCGGCGGCGAGATCACCAGCGGTATGGCGATCTATGACACCATGAACTACATCAAGTGCGATGTCGCCACGATCTGTGTGGGCATGGCGGCCAGCATGGGCGCTTTCCTGCTGGCGGGCGGCGCAAAGGGCAAGCGGCAGGCGCTTCCCAACGCGGAGATCATGATCCATCAGCCTTCCGGCGGTTCCCGCGGACAGGCGACCGAGATCGAGATCGCGGCGAAGCACATCCTGCGTACGAGGGAGAATCTCAACAAGATCCTGGCGGAGAATACGGGCAAGCCCATCGAAACCATCGCGCTGGATACGGAGCGCGACAACTGGATGAGCGCGGAGGAGGCCATGGCGTACGGCCTGATCGATTCCGTGATCACCGCGCGTGCCGATGACAAAGACAAGAATAAGAAGGATAAGTGAACGACATGAACCGTTTCCCGGGAGACGTCCGCTGTAATTTCTGCAACAAGACACAGGACCAGGTGAGAAAACTGATCGCCGGTCCCAGCGGTGTCTATATCTGCGATGAGTGTGTGGGGATCTGCGCCAACATCATCGAGGAAGAGTTCGAGGAGGAAGAGGAGGAGAAACACCCCTCCGGGCGGAAGAAAGATAAGATCAATCTGCTGAAGCCCGCCCAGATCCGCGAATTCCTGGACGGTTATGTCATCGGGCAGGACGAAGCAAAGAAGGTCTTCGCGGTCTCTGTCTACAATCATTACAAGCGTGTCCTCGCGCCGGAGGAGAATACCGGCGATGTGGAACTGCAGAAGAGCAATATCCTGATGATCGGTCCCACGGGCTGCGGCAAGACCTATCTCGCCCAGACGTTAGCTAAGATCATCAATGTCCCGTTTGCGATCGCCGATGCGACGACGCTGACCGAGGCCGGCTATGTGGGCGAGGATGTGGAAAACATCCTCTTAAAGCTCATCCAGGCAGCGGATTACGACATCGAGCGTGCGCAGTACGGGATCATCTATATCGACGAGATCGATAAGATCACCAAGAAGAGCGAGAATGTCTCCATCACCCGTGATGTCTCCGGGGAAGGTGTGCAGCAGGCGCTCTTAAAGATCGTTGAGGGGACGGTGGCGAGTGTCCCGCCGCAGGGCGGCAGGAAACATCCGCATCAGGAACTGCTTTCCATCGACACCTCCAATATCCTCTTTATCTGCGGCGGCGCTTTTGACGGCCTCGAGAAGATCGTGGAAGCCCGCCTCGACCGTAATTCCATCGGTTTCAACGCGGAGATCGCGGACAAGAATGAACGCGAGATCAGTGAGATCTTAAAGGATGTCACACCGCAGGATCTGATCAAATTCGGTCTGATCCCCGAATTTGTCGGCCGTGTGCCGATCATGGTGACCCTCGAAGGCCTTGATAAGGACGCGCTGGTGGAGATCCTCACCAAACCGAAGAATGCGCTGGTGAAGCAGTACCAGGTCCTCTTCGATATGGACGGCGTAAAGCTCACCTTCCAGGATGACGCGATCGAGCGCATCGCCGATCTGGCCCACGCGCAGAAGACGGGCGCACGCGGCCTGCGCGCCATCATGGAGAAGTCCATGATGGATGTGATGTACGAGATCCCCTCCGACGAGGATATCACCGAGGTGGTGATGACCAAAGAAGCGGTGGAACGTGAGGCCAAGCCGCTCATCGTCAGCCGCGGCACGGCGCGCAAACTGAAACAGGCGAAATAAGGGCCCGTCCGGGCGTTGTGTTTCATGAAGATCACCGGCGTCAACCTCGAAACGGTATGCGGGATCACCAGTACGATCCCGCAGACGGGACTTCCGGAATATGCATTTCTCGGCCGCAGCAATGTCGGCAAATCCTCTCTCATCAATTCCCTGATGCAGCGAAAGAACTACGCGCGCACCAGCGGAGATCCGGGCAAGACCCAGACCGTCAATTTCTATAAGATCAATGACAGCTTCTATCTCGTGGATCTGCCGGGGTACGGCTATGCCAGGACGAGCAGGGAAACGCGCGCCAAATGGGGGGAGATGATCGAACGGTATCTGAAAACCTCCGCGACGCTGCGGTTGGTCTTTCTCCTCATCGATTCCAGACATGCGCCCACGCAGGATGATAAACTGATGCTGGACTGGCTCCTGTATTATGATTTCCCCGCGGCGATCCTCGCGACCAAGGTGGACAAGCTCAAGGCCAGCCGCCGGGAGGAGGAGCTGCGCGCACTCAGGGAGAGCCTGAAATTCCCGGCGGACGGGATCTTTCTCCCCTATTCCTCGGTGACGGGAGAGGGGCGGGATGACGTATACGGCCTGCTCTCGAAATTATAAAGAATCCATTAAATCCGGATCACCCGGTTGACAAGCCCCTTGCGGTTGTTATACTTGTTATAGAACAAAGTAACCCTGTCCTGCAGGGGGGGAGGTGGGAGTATGAACATCACGAAGTTTACGCAGAAATCGCAGGAAGCGGTCAATAACCTGACCAATATCGCCGTGGAATACGGCAATCAGGAGCTGGAGCAGGAGCATCTCCTGTATTCCCTGCTGACCATCGACGAGAGCCTGATCCGCCGTCTGGTGGAGAAGATGGATATCGATGCTGATGCCTTCACGGCGCGGGCGGAGAGCGGTGTCGCCAAGCGGGTCAAGGTACAGGGCCAGAGCGCGCAGCCCTATATCGGGAATGAACTCAATAAGGTCCTGACCCACGCGGAAAATGAAGCAAAGGCGCTCGGGGATTCCTATGTGAGCGTGGAGGCGCTGTTCCTCGCGATGCTGCGTTATCCCAACAAGGAGATCAAAGAGATCTTCCGCGAGTACGGCATCACGAGAGACCGGTTCCTGCAGGCGCTGCAGGAGGTGCGCGGCAACCGCACGGTGGATACGGATTCGCCCGAGGCGACCTATGACACGCTGGAGAAATACGGAGAGGAGCTGGTAGGCAAGGCCAGACAGCAGAAACTCGGTCCCGTCATCGGCAGGGAGGAGGAGATCCGTGCCGTCATCCAGATCCTCTCGAGGAAGACCAAGAACAATCCGGTGCTCATCGGTGAGCCCGGTGTCGGCAAGACCGCCGTGGTCGAGGCGCTGGCGCAGCGGATCGCGGATGACAAGGGGATCCCGCAGGCGCTCAGGAACAAGAAGATCTTCTCACTGGATATGGGCGCGCTGGTCGCGGGTGCCAAATACCGCGGCGAGTTTGAAGAGCGGCTGAAGGCCGTGCTGGAGGATGTGGCGGCCAGCGACGGTGAGATCATCCTGTTCATCGACGAGCTGCATACCATCGTGGGCGCCGGCAAGACGGACGGCGCGCTCGATGCGGGAAATATGTTGAAGCCCATGCTGGCGCGCGGCGAACTGCACTGCATCGGTGCGACCACGCTCAACGAGTACCGCCTCTATATCGAAAAGGATAAGGCACTGGAACGCCGCTTCCAGCCGGTCATGGTGGACGAACCAACGGTGGCGGACACGATTGCGATCTTAAACGGCATCAAGGAGAGCTACGAGAATTTCCACAATGTGAAGATCACCGATAACGCGCTGGTCTCCGCCGCGGTGCTCTCCGACCGCTATATCAGCGACCGTTTCCTGCCGGATAAGGCGATCGACCTCGTGGATGAGGCCTGCGCCATGATCGAGACGGATAAGGATACGATGCCGATCGAGATCGCGGAACTGGGCAGCAGGATCACCCAGATGGAGATCCGGGAGATCGCGCTCGCCAAAGAAGACGACTCATTGAGCCGCGAGCGTTTGGAAACACTGCGCGAGGAACTGGCGCAGGCCCGGGAAGAGTATGATTCGATGAAGGCGGCCTGGGAGAATGAGAAGAACGCCGGAGAACGCCTGAAGAATCTGAGGGATGAGCTTGCGGATGTGCGCAGACAGATCGAGATCGCGACCAGAGAGGGCGATTACGCAAGAGCGGGGGAACTGCAGTACGGGCGTCTTCCCGAATTGCAAAAGGAGATCGGGGAGGCGGAGAAGACCGGCCAGGAGCATGAAGGAACGCATTTTGCGGGGGAGCGCGTCACCGAAGAGGAGATCGCCCGCATTGTGTCCAAATGGACGGGCATCCCGGTCTCCAAGCTCTCGGAGAGCGAGCGCAACAAGACCCTGCATCTGGCAGAGCAGCTCCACAAACGTGTCGTCGGGCAGGATGAGGCCGTCTCTCTCGTATCGGAGTCCATCATGCGCAGCAAGGCAGGGATCAAGGATCCCACCAAGCCCATCGGCTCCTTCCTGTTCCTGGGACCGACGGGTGTGGGCAAGACGGAGCTTGCCAAGTCGCTCGCCGAAGCGCTGTTTGATGACGAGAGCAATATGATCCGCATCGATATGAGCGAATACATGGAAAAGCACAGCGTCTCCAGACTCATCGGAGCGCCTCCCGGCTATGTGGGCTATGATGAGGGCGGTCAGCTGACCGAGGCGGTGCGCAGGCATCCCTATGCCGTGGTACTCTTTGATGAGGTGGAGAAGGCGCATCCGGATGTCTTCAATGTCCTGCTCCAGGTGCTCGATGACGGCAGGATCACGGATTCGCAGGGGCGGACCGTGGACTTCAAGAATACGATCCTCATCATGACCTCCAATATCGGCGCACACTATCTGCTGGAAGGGATCGGGGCCGACGGCGCTCTGTCGCCGGATGCCGTTGACGCGGCCATGGAGGAGCTGCGGGATCAGTTCCGGCCGGAATTTCTGAACCGTCTGGATGAGATCATCTGTTTCAAACCGCTGACCCGAGACAATATCCGCGGGATCATCGATCTCATCGTATCGGATCTGAACAGACGGCTCGCCGACAGAGAACTGTCCGTCAGGATCACGGATGAGGCGGCTGCGCTGATCGCGGAGGAGGCATATGATCCGGCATACGGTGCCAGGCCGCTGAAGCGCTATATCCAGAAGACCGTGGAGACCATGTCCGCGCGGCTCATCCTGGAGGATCGCGTGAAACCCCATGATGAGATCGTCTTTGGCGTCGAGGGCGGAGAGCTTACGGCGCAGGCACAGGAGGTGACGGCATGATCCCGCAGGACCCGGCGATCCTTTTCAGCTATATCAACACCTGGCTGCGCGACCACGAGGGCGGACGCGAGGCGTTTCTTGACAGCCATGAACTGGATGAGGCCGGCTGGGAGGATCTGGCGCGGCGTCTGAAGACCATCGGATACGAATGGAGGGACGATGAGGGGAGATTTGTATGAGTGACGGCAGGAGAGGAAGCCGCAGGAAGAAGACGAATACCGGTCTGGTCGTAGGGATCATCTTTGCGGTCACAGGTATCATCACGTTGATGATCGTGCTCTTTATGGTCGGCACGTGGCAGGATCTGAAGAAGAATGTGGCGGACCGCGCTGCGGATATGGTTGTTGAAAAAGCGGTGGAGCAGGCCCTGGAGTCACAGGGGATCCCTGCCGATGATCGCGTAGTGAATGAAGTTCTTGAAATGATCGATCCCGCGGACAAGCAGGCGGTCTCGGATATCATCGTCAATCATTTCGATGCCGATACGGTGACGGAGGTCACGGGCCAGCTTGTGAGCGGCGACAGCGCGGCGGCCATGGATACCATGCGGGAAAACCTCTCCGAGGAGGAGATGCAGACACTGCTCGAAATGGCGGAAAAATATCCGGGGCTCATCGATCAGTACGTGCAGTAGAGGAGCAACGTGATGCGCACGCGTTCTCTCTGCACGATCACACGGGATGCGCTGCGGCACAGCGGCGGCTGTGACGGCTCCGGGCTGTCAGCCCTTGCGGACGCGGGGATCATCGCCCGTCTGCCGGCAGATGTACGGGAGGAACTGCTCCGTCTGGGAGACCGGGCGCTGGAGGAGGAGATCCCGATGCTGCGTCTCTCCGATTACACGGAGTTTTCCCGCAACGGCAACCGTGTGCATTTCGAAGACCGTTATTTTGCCCGGCGCACGCAGCTCGTCCGGCTGGTCCTCGCGCAGTGCGCGGAGGGGAGCGGACGCTTTCTCGACAGGATCGGTGACCTGCTGTGGGCGATCCTGGAGGAGACGAGCTGGTGTCTGCCGGCACACAATACCTATGTGCGCGACACTGCGCCGCTTGCGCTCCCGGATCCCGCACGGCCCGTCATCGATCTGTTCGCGGCCGAGACGGCGCAGCTGCTGGGACTGACGGAATTGCTCCTGCGCACGCAGCTGGCGGATCTGTGCGCGCGCTCATCATTTGATCTTTCTGCCGTCGGCAAAAGGGTGGAGGACGAGATCAGACGCAGGATCCTCGTGCCCTATCTGACGGATCATTTCTGGTGGATGGGGGACGGTGTACAGTCCCTGTGCAACTGGACTCCCTGGATCACACAGAATCTCCTGCTGGCGCTTTATTCACGCCGGGACGGATTCCTGACCGCGGAGGAAGCGCGTCGTGTGATGGAACAGGCGGCGCTGTCCGTGGATGATTATCTCGCGGATTACGGCGCGGACGGATGCTGCAACGAGGGGGCATTCTACTACGGCCACAGCGGATTGTGCCTGTTCGGCTGTTACGATGTGATGGACCGCATCACGGGCGGCAGGATGGGCGCGGTATGGGAACAGCCGCTGGTGCGCAATATCGCCGCCTATATCGTCAGGATGTATGTCGGGAACGGCAGATATTTCAATTATTCGGATGCCTCCCCCTATGCGGGGGTGCGCTCCGCCAGGGATTATCTGTTCGCCCTGCGCACCGGCAACAAGGCCTACGCCGCGTTCGCGGCCGCGGATTTCCGCGCGCAGACCGTTGCCGGACGGCTCGTGAGCGGGGAACGGAATCTTTACTATCATCTGCTGCAGTTCTCCGCCTGGGAGGAAATGGAACAATACCCGGAGGGGTCGGAGCAGCCGGAGGATGCCTGGTTTGAGAGCACGGGACTGCTGACGGCTCGGGACGCGCACTGGGCGCTCGCGGTCAAGGCGGGACATAACGGGGACAGCCACAACCACAATGACATCGGCAGCGTGACACTGTATCTTGACAGGAGCCCGTTCCTCATCGATCTGGGGGTCGAGACCTATACGGCGAAGACCTTTTCCGGCAGACGCTACGAGATCTGGACGATGCAGTCGGCGTATCACAATACGGTGAATTTCGTCACCGGCGACGCGCGGGGAGGGCCGGAGATCCTCCAGCGGGACGGATCGGAACACGCGGCGGAAGAGGTGCGATGCATCCTCGGAGAGGAGAAGACGTCTCTGTCCATGGAGATGGCGCGCGCCTATGCGGATCCGCGCGTGAAGAGCTGCCGGCGGACGGTCTGTCTGGAAAAGGGTACGGAGGAGGCACCGGGACGGGTATGCGTGACGGATCATGTCACATGCGAACCCGGTACCCGCGGCATCCTGACTTATATGACCTGTGAGGAACCGGTGATCCTCCGTCAGGAGACGGGAGACGTGACGATCGGTGTCGGCGCACTCGGGACCCTGCGTGTCACCGGTGCAGCCGGGGCGGAGATCGGGGTCTGTCCGGTCACGGACCCGCGGCTTAAGGAGGCGTGGCCGCATGACTGTTACCGGATCCTCCTGCCGCTCGCGGGGGAGGAAGCCGTGACGCTGATCCTCGCCGGCGGCGGAAGCGGGACGTGATAGGCGCAGAGAGCGGAGTGCCGCGGGAGAGGGAAGCGGACAGGATACGGAAAGGGAAGAAGAGATGCTGCAGATCGAGATCTACAATGACTGGGACCATGTAAACAAGGCGCAGGCCTCAGGGGAGACACAGGCGGTACTGGCCTGGGACGGCGAATACCGCAAGGGGGATATCATCGAATTCACCGGTCTCGTCCCCGGGACGTTTTACCGGGTGCAGGTGGACGCCGCGGTCGGCGAGGCACTGATCCTTGTCCGGACGGACAGGATCCTGTATCCGGTCCCGTTCTATGAGAAAAAGACCAGCTACAATCCGCTTGCCTTTTTCGGCAACCGGCATTATCTGATGATCCGGGAGGCGTACCGTCACGAGATCGGCTGCTATAAGAATCTCGCGCTCAATCCGTTTGACCAGCATGATGTCGAGGGAGTCTACCCGCATGCGTCCGCCAATGTGGAGACGCGGGGAGAGGCGGTTTTTGCCGCGCGCAATGCCATCGACGGCTGTATCGCGACGCGTTCCCACGGCGAGTGGCCTTATGAGTCCTGGGGGATCAACAGACAGGATGACGCGGAGTTCAGACTGGATTTCGGTCGTCCGGTGGACATCGACGAGATCCGCCTTTATACCCGCGCGGATTTCCCGCATGACAACTATTGGGTGAACGGCATGCTGTCCTTTTCCGACGGGAGCTCCCTGCGGATCACCATGGAAAAGGAGACGGACAGGCCGCATATTTTCAGCGGGATCGGCAGGCGGGCGATCGAATGGCTCACGCTCGGAGAACTGATCAAAGCGCAGGATCCGAGTCCGTTCCCGGCACTCACACAGATCGAAGTCTACGGCACGGAGAGTGAGACCGGGATCACGGCTTCGTGACGGCGTGATGGATCCTGCGGTATTTCGCAGGTGTCATTCCCTTGTATTGTTTGAACTGACGGAAGAAGTGGACCTCGCTGGCATAACCGCAGGATTCCGCGATCTCGGAGACGGTCATATCGGTGGTCTCGAGAGCAAAGGCGGCATTGGCGATCCGCATGCGGATCAGATCCTGCTGGAACGGCACACCAAAGACCGCGGTGTAGAGATGCTGGAAATGAGAATCACTGATCCCGAGTTCTTCCGCGTGCGTATGGATGCTGTGCTCTTCGGTCAGGGTGTGCTGCATCCGGAAACGGATGTCCTTGAGCCGCTCCGCGTAGGAGATGTCATCCGACGCCGCGTTCTCTCTGGGCGCCGCGATGAGGTGATTCATCAATACCGTGAAAAGCGCGTCGGTATTCTGCTGCAGAAATCTCTCATCCGTGTAGGCCGATTCCCAGAGCAGCTGCCGGATGAGCGTAGAACAGGCCTCGCGGTCGCTTAAGCGGAAGGGCCGGTTACAGATCAGATCATCGGGCAGTGACTCTCCTTCCGCCAGCCCGATATGCATCCAGTCATCGATATATTCCCCGTAAGGATTGAAATAATGATACGGTGTATGAGGCACGATCACGATCGCGTCACCGGGTTCCATGAGAAAATGCGCGTCGCCGACGGAGAAATCACCGCTGCTCCTCAAAATGAGAAGGACGGGATTCTCCAGTCCGTTCGGCCAGGATTTCCGGAAACTGGCCGAGTGATGTGCGCCGCATCCGCCTTTGATCACATACATCGCGATCCCTCCGTTTTACAGTCCGACATGATAGGTTAGTCTTTTTGCGCGTCCGGATCATTATAGCAAAATCTGTTATGTTACACAATAAGGATTGAAAATCCTTATAAAACAAGGGCTGTGAGCGATTTCAACGATACAGGCAGCAGGATATGTTATAAAAAACATTCGATCTGTCATTACATCATATGCAAGATCAGATTATACTGCAGTCAGTAGAAACGCATCACGTGCATTCGGTGCACAGAAACGGAGGAAATGATGAAAAAGAGACTGATCAGTATGTTGACAGGTCTGACACTGCTCGCTGCTTCTCTCGCGGGCTGCGGCGAAGCGGCAGCTCCTGCTCCCGCAGCACAGGCACCTGCAGCCACCGAAGCTCCTGCCAAGGAAGAGGCCCCCGCTGCAGAGGCTCCCGCAGCTGAGGCACCGGCTGCCGAAGAAGCTCCCGCGGCCGATGAGCCTGTTACTCTGAAGTGGGCGCTCTGGGACAAGGATGCCACGGTCTATTATCAGCCGCTCATCGACGGCTACACCGCAGCACATCCCAATGTCACGATCGAGATGGTCGATCTGGGATCCACCGATTATCAGACCGTTCTCGGCACGCAGCTGTCCGGTTCCGACTGTGATTTCGATGTCGTCACGATCAAGGATGTTCCCGGCCTCGTGACGCTGGCCAACAAGAATGTTCTCGAGCCTCTCGATGACCTGATCGCGCAGGACGGCATCGATCTGTCCGTCTACAGCGGCATCACGGATCAGGTCCGTGTCAGCGACAAGCTCTATGAGCTTCCTTTCCGCCGCGACATCTGGGTCCTCTTCTACAACAAGGACGTCTTTGATAAGGCCGGCGTGGACTATCCCACCAATGACATGACCTGGGAGCAGTATGACGAGCTTGCCCGCAAGATCACCGACACGACCCCCGGCAGCGAGGTCTACGGCGCACATTATCACACCTGGAGATCCACGATCCAGCTTGACGGCATCCTCGACGGCAAGCACACCATCGTCGACGGCACCTATGACTTCACGAAGCCTTACTATGAGATGGTCCTCGCACAGCAGAAGGACGGCGTCTGCATGGATTACGCGACCCTCAAGACCCAGGGTCTGCACTACTCCGCGGCATTCTATCAGGGCAATGTCGGTATGCTCAACATGGGCTCCTGGTTCATCCCGACCGTCATCGCCAAGATCAAGGACGGGGAGAACACCGGCGCTACCAACTGGGGCATTGTCAAGTATCCTCACGCCGAGGGTGTAGAGCCCGGCTCCACGCTCGCGACGATCACTGCTCTGGCGATCCCGACCTCCGCGCCCAACAAGGATGCGGCCTGGGATTTCGTGAAGTTCGTCTCCGGCGCCGAGGGTGCCGAGATCATGGCCGGCACCGGCAACACACCTGCGATGTCCAACGAAGCCATCAATTCCAAGATCGCTGAGATGGACGGCTTCCCGACCGATGCCAACTCCAAGGAAGCGCTCAACGCGAGCCATGCATATCTCGAGATGCCCGCCAACGAGAAGTCTTCCGAGATCGAGCAGGTGCTCAACGAGCAGCATGACAACATCATGAACGAGGTCTCCACGGTCGACGAGGCCATTGCGGCCATGAACGAAGGGGTCCAGGCAATCCTCGGTCAGTAAGGAACAGGATCCGTGTCAAAGGGGCGGTTGTTCAGACAGCCGCCCCTTTTTTCAAAAAGAAAGCCGGACGGCTTTCGGAAACGGGGACGATATGCAGAGCCAAAGTGCGCAAAAAAGAAAAATCCGGCAGACGCTGGTGGCATATTCCTTCATCGCACCCAATTTCATCGGTTTCGCGGTATTCACGCTCGGTCCGATCATCATGGCCTTCCTCCTCGCCTTTGCGGAGTGGGACGGAAATAATCCGCTGAAGTTCGTCGGCATCTCCAATTTCACCGGTCTCTTTACCAACGACCGCTTTATGGCATCCCTGAAGAATACGATCGTCTACAGTCTTTTCACGGTACCCTTTACCCTGATCGTCGCTCTGGGGCTGGCCATCCTCTTAAATCAGAAGATCAGGGCCCGTACCTTTTTCCGTACGGTTGCTTTCTTTCCTTATGTTGCCTCTCTGGTCGCCGTGGCGGCGGTGTGGAACATGCTCTTCACCCCGGCCAAGGGCGGACTGATCAATCAGCTGCTCATGAATGTCCTGCATATGCAGCCGCTCAAATGGGCCGCTTCCCCCAAGACGGTCATGTTCACCATCGTGCTCTTCTCCATCTGGAAGAACATGGGCTACTACATGGTGATCTATCTCGCCGGCTTGCAGGGGATCAGCGAGGATCTCTACG
The DNA here is from genome assembly GCA_017535945.1 of Lachnospiraceae bacterium. GTDB lineage: Bacteria > Bacillota > Clostridia > Lachnospirales > Lachnospiraceae > Butyrivibrio. The sequence goes on along the minus strand of JAFXTJ010000032.1, from coordinate 21,781 downwards.
AAGCTGCCGCTCTGGACGGGGCCGGGGCGCTTCAGAAGTTCCGGTATGTGACGCTGCCGCAGTTAAAGCCCACGACCTTCTTTGTCACCATCATGCTGACCATCAGCTGCTTCAAGATCTATGACATCGTTTACATGCTGGCCGGCGGCTCCAACGGCGTCGTCAACAAGTCCGCCACCGTGCTGGTCTACTATATCTACGAAGAGGCCTTCCGCAACTGGCATCTGGGGAGCGCCTCGGCTGCCGCGCTGGTCCTGTTTGCCATCGTTCTCATCGTCACGTTGATCCAGTTCAGGGGCGAGAAGAACTACGCGAATGACTGAAGGAGGGAGTGGGATGAGGACAAAATCCACCAACCGGTTCATCACGATGACCATCATCTATATCCTGCTGATCATCCTTGCGTTTGTCATGCTGATCCCCTTTGTCTGGATGATCAGCGCTTCCTTAAAGTTCAACAAGGATATCTTTGTGATCCCCTACGAATGGATCAGCAAAGAGCCCCGCTGGCAGAATTACCTCGATATCTGGACCAAGATCCCGCTCGCGAAATATGCGCTCAATACGGTCAAGCTCACGCTGATCGTGACGATCCTGCAGATCCTGACCTCCAGCTTCGCGGCCTATGCCTTTGCCAAGCTGCAGTTCAAGGGGCGGGATCTGCTCTTCCTCGCCTATATCGCGACGATCGCCGTACCGTGGCAGGTATACATGGTGCCCCAGTTCCTGTTCATGCGCAGACTCGGTCTGGCGGACACCCATCTGGCCATCATCATCCTGCAGGCCTTTTCGGCCTTCGGTGTCTTCCTCATGCGGCAGTTCTATGAGGGAATCCCGGACTCCCTATGCGAGGCCGCCCGGATCGACGGGATGAGCGAATACGGGATCTATGCCAGGATCATGCTGCCGCTCTCCAAGCCGGCGCTCTCCACGCTCACGATCTTTACCTTTGTCAACACCTGGAATGACTTCCTGGGTCCCCTGATCTATCTGACCACGGACTCCAAGAAGACATTGCAGATCGGGATCAAGATGTTCATCTCACAGTATTCCGCGGAATACGGCCTGATCATGGCGGCATCCGTTCTGTCGCTCATTCCGGTGCTGATCGTGTTCATGTCCCTGCAGAAGTATTTCGTGGCAGGGATCACGACCGGTGCGGTGAAGGGATGATGCGGGATTCACTGGAAAAGGAGAAGACTGTGGACAGAGAATGGCAGGCGATCGCCGATCGGATCATCAAAAAGGAAAGTGCCGTTGCGGCGCGCAACCGCGGCAGGATCCCATATACGACCGAATCGGCGCATGTATTCGGAGACTGGTCCGGCCCTGACCGGATCAACTGGTGGACCAACGGTTTCTGGGGCGGCATCCTGTGGCAGCTGTGGCAGGCGACCGGAGAAGAGAGCTTCCGCAGGGAGGCGGCAGCCGTCGAAGAGAAGCTCGATGCGGTCCTCATGAACTATGAAGGAATGGACCATGATGCCGGATTCCGGTGGCTTCCCACTGCCGTGGCTCACTGGCGGGTCGACGGGGATGCGCGGGCGCGTAACCGCGGGCTGCTCGCTGCCGCGAATCTCGCGGGACGCTACAATCCGGCAGGCGCGTTTCTCCGCGCCTGGAACGATTTCAACGACGGACGGGACACGAGAGGCTGGGCGATCATCGATTGCATGATGAACCTCCCGCTGCTGTACTGGGCCTCCGATCTGCTGGAGGATCCCAGATTCCGCGAGATCGCGATCCGCCATGCGGATACTGCGATGGAGCGGTTTATCCGCGGAGACGGTTCGGTCGCGCATATCGTCGGGTTTGATCCGGAGAGCGGAGCGTATCTCAGGGAATACGGCGGACAGGGGATGGGGGACGGCTCCTCCTGGACCAGAGGACAGAGCTGGGCGCTTTACGGGTTTGCACTCAGTTATCTGCATACCGGCGCGGAACGGTATCTCGCGACCGCGAGACGCGTGGCTGACCGGTTTATCGGGAGGATCCCCGCGGACGGTCAGATCCCGGTGGATTTCGACCAGCCGGCGGATTGCCCGTGGCGGGATGCTACGGCGGCCGCGATCGCTTCCTGCGGACTGCTCACCCTGGCGCGGATCCTCAGAGGAGAGGACTGCGGCGGAACAGCATCCGCTGCGTCCGTTGATGAAGCGGGTGCGGCAAAGGCACAGGCCGCGGCGGAGAGCATGCTCGCGGCGATCGACGCGCAGGACGCGGACTACGATCCCGCCCACGACGAGCTGCTGACGAAGTGTACGGCGGCTTATCATGACAGGGAACACAATTTCCCGATCATCTACGGAGACTATTTCTACATCGAAGCGATATGGAAACTGACCGGGCAGGAACTGTTCATCTGGTAGGTTTGTGGTATCATGGAGACGGCGGTGCGAACCGTCGTCTTCTTTATTCACGCGGAAAGGAGATCCAAAGATGAGTTACCGGCCGGGGCATACCGATCACGGACTGAGCCCGTTTACGGGGCTGACCCGCGAGAGCTGGAGGGATGCGGGGAAATACCTGCTGAGAGGTCTTTTTGAGAATATCGCGGATGTGGATTCTCCGCCGGTCGTACCGCGTACGGAGACAGCGGTGACCTATCCGCACCTGCAGGATCCTCCGGGGGCGCAGGCCGCCCAGCGGAAGGCGGAGATCTTTGAGGGACTGACGCGCACCTTCTTCATCGGATCCGTGCTGCTGGCGGATGAGCCGGGACTGGAGATCGGCGGCATTTCCCTGAAAGAATACTACCGGCTGCACATCCTGCGCTGCTGCGCGGAGCCGGAGAATGAGGAGTACGCGGGCAGTTATGAACAGATGCAGGCGCTCACGCAGGATCCGGATCCGTTCCGCCCGTATCAGCAGACGGTGGAGACCTGTGCGCTCGTCATCGGGCTGTCGATGTGCGAAGAGGTGATCTGGAAGACCTATTCCCGCGCGGAACAGGATGCCATCGCTTCCTTCCTCGACGGCTATGCCCGTGCCAATACGGTACCGCAGAACTGGCGGCTGTTCAATATGCTGGACATGGCATTCCTGTACTGCCACGGTTATCCCGTCGATGAGAATATCATGCTCGAGCACGCGCAGGCGATCCTCGGCTGGTATGCGGGAGACGGCTGGTACCGTGACGGTCATTCCTTTGATTATTACTCCTGTTGGGCGTTCAATTTCTATGCGCCCCTGTGGAATGTGTGGTACGGCAGTGAACGGATGCCGGGGATCGCCGCGCGCTTCGAGGAGTACTCCAACGAATTGATGAAGACATATTGCCGCTTCTTTGACCGGGACGGCTTTGTGAATCTCTGGGGACGCAGCTGCATTTACCGCAACGCCGCGACGAGCGCTTTTGACGGCAATCTGTTTCTGGAACACTCCGCGCTGGCAGAGGACGCGGGAAAGCTCGGCTGGGCGCGCAGGATCTGTTCCGGGGCACTGCTGCAGTTTCTGGAGAGGGATGATTTTCTCGCTGAGGGAGTGCCCTCCCTGGGATTCTACGGACAGTTCACCCCGCTGGTGCAGGGATACTCCTGCGCGGAATCGCCCTATTGGCTCGGCAAGGCGTTCCTCTGTCTCCATCTGCCGGCGGATCACCCTTTCTGGACCGTCCGCGAGAACGAAGGGGAATGGGCGGAAATGCATGCGGGGGATGTGCGGGAGACCGTGCTGGACGGACCCGCGCTGATCGTCACGGATCACGCGGATAACGGGGAGACGATCCTGCGCACCGCCAAGGTGGTCAAGGCGCCGGGTGACACACACGGCATCTGGAATTACGGGAAGCTGTGCTACAACACGAAATATCCCTGGGAGAGCACGCCGCAGGCGGGTCCCGGGGAGAATACCGTCGAAGCCGCGGAATCCCAGCAATATGTCCTCACGGATCTGTTGAGCGGACAGTCGGAGTGCGGGAATGCCCTCTTCTATGCCGGCAGCCGGGACGGTGTCCTATACCGCAGACAGTATTTCGGCTACCGGCCCGGCAAGGAATGCCACTGGCTGCAGGCGATCGATCTGGCGGATCTGCCGGTTTCCCGCGGGATCCTGCGGATCGATAAGATGCGGCTGTTCAAGCGCCCGACGCGGATCACCCTGGGGTCATACGGTTTTCCGGATCACGGGACTGAGATCCGCACAATCCGGCAGGGACAGGCGCAGGCGGTCGTGCTGAGCGGCCATGATGCCTGCGGCAGGCCGCGCCGCCTGGCTATGACCGTGTGGGACGGCTGGCAGGATCTCATCTGCCTGCACAGTCACGGGACCAACCCGGACAGCCCGGATTCGATCGTGGTCTGCGCACGGGCAGCCATGATGCGGCAATATGACGCGTCGGAGCCCTATATCTATATCTCCCAGGTGATCACGGGAGAAGAGGAAGACGATTTCGCGGAAGAGGAGCTCTTCCCGGTAAAGGAAGTGCGCTATACGGATCCCGGCAGGACCGGCGCTTACGGCCCTGTGGAGATCCTGCTCAGGGACGGTACGAAGCGGATCGTGGACTGCGGGGGGATCGAGGGACGACTTACGCTGTAGATTCAGTGCGTCTCTTTGTTGATGTAGTTGGAGCGATACTTGGAGTAGACGATCGTCTGGCTGGTATAGAGACCGTAGTAGCCTGACAGCAGGTAACTGAAGGCGATCGCGAGCATATAGTACGGGGCCCCGGCGAAGCCGAAGAGCTCACAGCAGATGAGCACGGAGGTGACGGGACAGTTGGTGACGCCGCAGAAGAGCGCACCCATCCCGACTGCCGCGCAGAAGGACGGGGAGAAGCCGATGAGACCGCCCAGGGTGCATCCCAGAGAGGCACCGATGAAGAAGGACGGCACGATCTCGCCGCCTTTGTAGCCGGCTGTGATGGAAAGCACGGTGAAGAGGATCTTGACGAGGAATCCGAGAGGCCTGTCATTTCCGGCGATACAGGCGTTGATATAGTCAACGCCGGCGCCGTTGTACGTCTGATCCGGGATCAGGAGACTCAGCCCCAGCACGATCAGTCCCAGTACCAGAGCACGGATATAGCGGTTCGGCAGAAAACGCTCTGCCAGTTCCCCTCCCTTGTGCAGGCTCAGACAGAAGAGCGCCGCTACAAGTCCGCAGCAGATCCCCACGATAACGATCCGCCACGCGCCGTCGGCGGTGAATTCCGGGATCGTGCCGATCGAAAAGGCGGCATTCGGCGCGCCGAGCTTTGCTGCCACCTGTCTGGCAACCAGAGAGGCGATCGCGCACGGCATGAGGGCGGCATAATGCATGATGCCGACACTCACCACCTCCATGGAGAAAACAGCCGCACCGATCGGTGTCCCGAAGAGCGCCGAGAAGACGGCGGACATGCCCACCATGATCATGGTCTTCTTATCCGTTTCATTGAAATGAAAGAGCTTCCCGACGAAATTCCCGATCGATCCGCCGAACTGCAGGGCCGCACCTTCCCGTCCGACCGACGCGCCGGCCAGATGTGAGAGGATCGTGGAGATAAAGATGAGCGGCGCCATCCTCAACGGGATATCATCCTTGGCGTGGATCGCGGAGAGGACCAGATTGGTGCCGCCGTCCTCCTCATAGTGCAGCAGACGGTACAGGAAACGGATCAGGACGGCGCCGGCCGGCAACAGCAGCAGAAACCGGGGATGCGCGAGACGCAGATTCGTCACGAATGCGATCCCGTGATAGAAACCGGCTCCCATAACGCCCAGGAACAGACCGAGCAAATGCGAGAAAACCGTCCATTTGATGACTGACAGCAGACGTGTGCCGTTATGACCGAGTTTTTGTCTGATCTGATCACGATCCATGATCCACCTCCACAGGTTTGCCGCTCTGTACCATCCGGTAGCGACAGGAGCAGGATCCCCGTCGCGGCGCCGAGCGTATCCACAAGCGCGTCGCTTACGGCGGCATAACGCCCGGGGATAAAGATCTGATGGATCTCATCGCTTGCCGCATATAAACCGGATATGATGACAGGCTGCAGCGTCCATTTTCTCAGGATGCCGGAGCGGGAGTTGTGCACTTCCGGGAAATTCACCCGGAAACCGCGGAAGAGAGCCAGCCCCAGGATGAAATACTCCGTAAAATGTGCCGCTTTGCGGATCGCATGCTGTGCTTCCAGATTCAGCGACGCGATCTTCTGCATGGTCCAGCCCAGGCCGAACAGGTTGCTTGCGGCTTGGAAGAAGCGCTCCCCCAGGAATTCACTCACCTCGCCGCTCTCTTCGGCAGGCTGTGCCGAGAAGAAAAAGATGAGTCCCATGATCACGAGTGCGGGCAGAAAAGCCAGAAAACGCCGCCCCGGTGTCAGCTGACGATCCGCAATTTTTTCCTTGCGTTTTTTATCCATGTTTGCTATCATAGTGAAGCGCGCGGGAAAAGTCAATGAACCGCGCGGATTAGGGGAATCATACAATGGTTAGTATTGCGGTCTCCAAAACCGTTCATGCGGGTTCGAATCCTGCTTCCCCTGGTTTTGAGAAAGCCTTGAAAACACTACGTTTCAGGGCTTTTCTTTTTGCTTTTTGGGGGAAATTCCCGGGTCCAGACTGGGTCCAAAATGGATCGGATTTTTGACTCTTAGGCTTGCGGTCAACCATGGAAGAGGAATTGATTGACTCAAATAAGGAAAAGCTGATTTGCGGTCAATCGAGGCAGAGAAATTCAAGGTAACGATCCACTTTTGATCCTCTTTTGATTGCCGCCTATATTGGACATATCACTTTGTTTATGCTACTCTGTGCAATATGGAAACGCTGATCACTCTGGAAAATGTAACAAAAACATATGAGGACCTGTGCGTTCTGGATCATATCTCTCTGGATCTGAAGAGGGCAGAGTCCATCGCCTTTACCGGTCATAACGGCTGCGGAAAAAGCACGCTGCTTAAGCTGATCGCGGGGCTGATCCCCTTAAGCGGCGGGAAGATTGTTCGTCATGAAAAGATCCGATTTGGCTATGTGCCCGAAAAGTTTCCGGGGATGAACATACGCATGAAGGACTATCTCGGTGCCATCGCAGGGATAGAGGGCGTGGAGGCTTCGGAAGCCGATGCTCTTGTCAGGGATTTTTTTCTTGAGCCGATGAAAAATACAAAGCTTCATGAACTGTCGAAGGGAAGCCTTCAAAAGGTGGGGGTGATCCAGGCACTGCTCGGAAGGCACGATGTCCTTCTTCTGGATGAGCCGCTTTCCGGTCAGGATACGGATTCACAGAATGTTTTCCTGGAGAAGATCCATGAACTGCGAGACAGAGGCGTTACGATCCTGATGTCCTGCCATGAGCGGAAGCTGATCGAGGAGCTGAGCGACCGGGAAATCACGATCGAGCAGGGAAAACTGCTTTGCAGGGAAAGCGATGAGGCCGGATCGTGATGGGCGGGAGACTGCGCGTATTGAAGAATACGTATCACCTTTATACCATCCGGCGGAGGCTGATGACGAGGAATGCCCTGTGGGCTGTCACGATGCTCGTGATCGCGGCTTTTCTGGGGGCCATGTATTCTTTTCCGCCGGCGTATGTGTGCAGCAGTTATCTGGTTTCCTCTGTTTTTATGTATTTCCTGGGCATTTATCTTTCCATGAACCTTCATGCCGGGGAAAACGATGTCTTTGAAGAGATCCTGCTGCTTCATGCGGACAGTGATGCTGCCTATTATCTTTCCCGGGAAATGCTGCAGGCGCGGATGTGCCTGATCTGCTCCCTGATACTGTCCTTTTTTCCGCTAATTTATTCGATCATCCGGGCGGGATATTTCACAAGAGCCATCATGCCCGGCGATGTATGCTGCGGCGCTGCGGTGATCCTTTTCTGCGGATTTTGCGGGGCGGAAACGGGAGACTTCTTCCATCCGCGGTTTATCGGCCGCAGGTACGGCATTTGCTTTGCGATACTGATCTCCGTCGTGGCTTTATGCAAACAGGGCCTTATGGAGACTTTTGCGGCCTTCGGGATACTTGAAATCTTCATGCCGCCGGTCACGGACAGCCTGGTGCTGCTGGGAAATTCGGACAATTTTGAGGCGATGGGGATCTTTCTGATCGTACTGCATATGTTTGCCTATTCCCTTGTCATGATGTGTATCAAGATTCTGCTGCTGAGGCACAGCCGGTACAGAATATAGGGAGACATTGGGGGCGGTTCTTTTTGACTTCTTTTTGGGATCAGGGAGACCGTCCCCATGGAATCCCCGTTGCCTGACATTAGGATAGGACTTGAAGACCGAAAGACCCGCGGGATAAGGACTGGGGAACCGTAAATGTAGAAAAAATCCGCGGGATCCATTCAGGGAACGGAGGAAAGGCAATATGGCAAATATGATCATGCGTTTTCCGGGAGGGAAACCGAAAGCGCTAACCTTAAGCTATGATGACGGGGTGGAACAGGACGAGCAGCTTTTGAAGATCGCGCTGAAGCACGGTCTGAAGGGCACGTTTAACATCAACAGCGGGTGCTTTCCGGAACCCGGTGTGCAGTACGCGCCGGGGACCATACACAGACGGATGCCGCTTGAGAGATTAAAGGAAGTATACCGGGACAGCGGCTGGGAGATCGCTGCGCACGCATATACGCATGCTTCACTTGTGGGGCTCCCCGGGAATCTGGCTGCGGAGGAAGTACTCCGGGACAGACGGACACTCGAGGAGATCTTCGGGACGGTGATAAGAGGCTTTGCGTATCCTTACGGCGCGTACGATGATCAAAGCGTGGAGATCCTGAAAAACTGCGGGTTCGTATATGCCAGAACCGTGCATTCCTCCCATGATTTTTTCCTTCCTCAGGACTGGCTCAGACTGCAGGCTACCTGCCATCACAATGACCCGGAACTCATGGAACTGGCAGAGAGATTTACCGGGACAAAAGACCGCTGGCACCCGATGCTGTTTTATCTGTGGGGCCACAGCTATGAATTTGAGGCACAGAACAACTGGAGCGTACTCGAAGACTTTGCCGAAGCTGTCGGCGGACGGGAAGATATCTGGTATGCCTCAAACATGGAGATCTATGAATACTGTGAAGCTTTCGGCAGACTGGTTTTTGATACGGCGATGAAGATCTGCATCAATCCGACCGCAAGAGATCTGTGGTTTACCTATGGAGACAGGGATGTTTATGTTCCGGCGGGAGCCAGGACGGATATTTCCGAATAGCGGGATCAGGGCAGAGGGGACGTGCCATCTGGAGGTGGTTTATGAAATACGGGGAGTCTTCATTTGATATTATCTATCTTTTGTTTGCGGTCATAAGCGGATGCATCCTGTTAAAACGGGCCAGGGAGAAAACAGGGAGATTCATGGGCATTGCCACGCTTGTGCTGGGGTGCGGTGATGCGTTTCATCTGGTACCGCGGGTCCTGAACTACTTTACGGACGCGGATATGACAGCGCCTCTTGGCGTCGGAAAACTGATCACTTCCATAACCATGACAGTGTTTTATGTGCTTCTGTATTATGTGTGGCTCTCTCACTATGATGAAAAGGAAAACAGAATGCTGACGGCGGCGATCTGGTGTCTGACAGCCGCGAGGATATGCCTGTGTCTGTTCCCGCAGAACGGATGGCTTACGAACAGCAGTGATGTGACCTGGGGGATCCTGAGGAACATTCCTTTTGTGATCCTCGGTGCGGTCATCTGCCTGCTGTACTTTAAAAACAGGAGAGCAGACCGCGTGTTTGATCCGCTGTGGCTGTATATCCTGCTGTCGTTTGCGTTTTATATCCCGGTGGCCGTAGCGGCCGGATTGGTACCGATCCTGGGGATGCTGATGCTGCCTAAGACGATCTGCTATATCCTGATGATCGTGGCGTTTAGATCCGCCTGTCCTCGTAAGCGGATCGTTTGATCTTTATATAAAGAAGAATCCGGATCTGAAGCTCGTTGATACCTATATTGACGATGGTTATACCGGAACAAACTTTGCAAAATAGAATAAAAGAATCCCCGGGGCTGATTTCCCTTCCTTGTGCGTTTTACGGACTAAAGCCTATTATATCAGCGTTGTCGCTTCTGTCGAACCCTTCTGACGGTATTCGCTGGCGCTCATCCCGTAGTACCTCTTAAACGCCGACGAAAAGTGCTCCACGGAGGAATAGCCGAGCTCATCCGCGATGCCGGTGATCGTCCGGTCCGGAAGCCTTAACAGCAGCGCCGCCGCACTCATCTTGGCTTCCGTCCTCATACTCTGGAAGTTCATCCCGTAATGCTCGGTCAGAAGCCGCTGCGTCTGCCTCGTGCTCAGGTTTAATCTGGCCGCAAGGGAGGACAGGGTCAGCGTGGCATATTCGTAGAGAAAGGCCTCCTCTATCGTGAGATACTGATGATCTGCGGGCTTGTACTCCTGCGGATCACTGTCCTTCTCCCGGACCTGGTAATTCCTGACACAGGAGATGATGATCTGCCGGATGACGGATTCCACCACGGTCCGATAGCCGATCTTCCTCCCTTCCAGCTCGGAGAACAGCGTCCGCATCAGATCACAGATCCCGTAGCCGTCCTGCCCGTACCAGACACCGGTCCCGCGAAACACCCGCAGAGGCGACAGCACGTTTTTGCGGCCGCCCCCCTCGGGCGACAGCTTCACGTAGATGCAGTATTCCGAGAGCGGATCCCGCTCGTCCGGGATCATGGAATGCCTGATATGCGGTCCCGTGATATACAGGGTGCCGGGCAGGGTGTCGTATTCCTTCCCGTCCACCGTTACCCTCCCGCGACCCGATGAGATATAGTGGATCTCATAACTGTTGTCGGAATGGGCATGCAGCGGGATGGAGCGGTGAAACCGCTCGTACACGATATTCACGACGAACACCGATTCCCCGTCCATCAGAAAGGCGATATCGCTGTCCGGCCAGGCGATCCTGTCACGGGCCTGATCCCGGTTTTCCTTCTCCGTTTTCTTCATGCGATTATAATAACACAAGACCTGCGCTAATGCGACATAATCCCGCGCAACCTGTCACAAAAATCTCTTATGGAATAGCCCCGCACTCCCTATACTTTACCTCAGGTTGCATCATTTTCTTAGCTGAAAGGAGAAAACTGTTATGGCGGTAAAAATGAGAGGCGCGATCCTGCCGGGTAATTCCACGGTGGAGCTCAAGGATTTCGAGGTTCCGAAGCCGGGCTTCGGCCAGGTACTGATCCGGACCAAGGCGACGACGATCTGCGGCAGCGACATCCGGTGTATCTACCGGGAACACACCGGCAAGGGACCCGAGGGTTATATCCCGGGGATGATCGCCGGGCACGAGCCCTGCGGTCTGATCGTCGAGGAGGGCGAGGGCTTAAAGCGCTTTAAGAAGGGTGACCGGGTCATCGTCTACCACATCTCCGGCTGCGGTGTCTGCAACAACTGCAGAAGGGGCTACTACATCTCCTGCACCTCCAAATTCCGTGCGGCCTACGGCTGGCAGAGAAACGGCGGCATGGGCGAATACATCCTGGCTGAGGAAAAGGACCTGATCGCCCTTCCCGATGAGCTGACCTACAAGGACGGCGCACAGGTTGCCTGCGGCTTCGGCACGGTTTACGAAGCGATCGAAAAGATCGGCATCAGCGGGAACGACGCGGTGCTGGTCACGGGCCTCGGTCCGGTGGGACTTGCCGCTCTCATGCTCAGCAAGGCCCTCGGTGCCAATATGCTGATCGGTGTGGAAATGAACGATTACCGGATCGATCTGGCGAAGAAGCTCGGCCTGGTGGACTACGTCTTCAAGCCGGGGGCGGATACCCTGGATGAGATCCTGAAGCTGACCCGCGGTCAGGGAGTAGAAAGGGCCATCGACTGCTCGGCGGCCGATCCCGGTCGGCAGCTTGCCATCCGCGCTACACGCTCCTATGGAAAGATCGCCTTCGTCGGAGAAGGCGGCACCTGCACCTTTAACCCCAGCCCGGACATCATCCACGGACAGAAGACCATCTACGGCTCCTGGGTCACCTCCCTGTGGAAGATGGAGGAACTGGTGGACAAGCTGGTGCGCTGGAACATCCATCCCGACAAGCTGATCACCCACGAATTCCCCCTGGATCAGGCACCCGAGGCCTACGCCCTGATGGCATCCGGAAACTGCGGCAAGGTGGCCGTCGTATTCGGCGATCAGGATGAGAAATAGGAAGGAGCCGGTGTCATGAGCGAAAGGATCACGAACGTCCCGACCTATACCTTAAACACTGGTGCCGTCATGCCCGCCGTAGGACTGGGCACCTTCGGTTCCGACAAGTACACCCCCGACCAAATCGCCGGTGCCGTATCCGGTGCGGTCCGCGCGGGTTACCGGATGCTGGACTGCGCCTCGGTGTATCAGAACGAGGACCAGATCGGCGCGATCCTGACCGGATTATTCCGGGACGGGGTCGTGAAGAGGGAGGATCTGTTCATCACCTCCAAGGTGTGGAACGATCAGCACCGGGAGGTACGTAAGGCCTGTGAGAAGAGCCTTCACGATCTCGGTCTCTCCTATATCGACCTGTATTTCGTCCACTGGCCGTTCCCGAATTATCACGCACCGGGCTGTGACGGCGACTCGCGCAATCCCGATTCCAAGCCGTTTTCCGTCGACGAATTCATGGATACCTGGCGGCAGATGGAGGAACTGTACGACGCCGGTCTGGTCAGAGCCATCGGCATGTCCAACATGACGGTCTCAAAGCTGGACAAGGTCCTGCCCCTGTGCCGGATCAAGCCCGCCGCTCTGGAGATGGAATGCCACCCTTCGTTTCAGCAGCAGGAGCTGTTCGATCACGCGAAGGCACACGGGATGATCCCCATCGGCTTCTGCCCCATCGGCTCTCCCAGCAGACCCGAGCGGGACCGCTGCAGCACGGACGTCGTCGACACCGAGCTGCCCGAGGTCGTAAAGGTGGCGGAAGCCCACAGCGTCCATCCCGCGGTGGTGTGCATCAAGTGGGCTGTACAGCGCGGCCTGTGCACCATTCCCTTCTCCGTCAAGGAGCCGCAGTATCTCTCCAATCTGAAATGCACCACCGAGGATCCCCTCACGGAGGAGGAAATGCAGCTCTTAAAGGGTGCGGACAGAAACTGCCGTCTGGTCAAGGGCCAGGTCTTCCTGTGGCCGGGAGCCGATGACTGGACGCAGCTCTGGGAGTAGAAAAAAGTCAGGAGGAATCATCATGCTGAAAGGAATACCTAAGATCTTATCGCCGGAGCTGTTAAAGGTTCTGTGTGAGATGGGACATGCCGACCGGATCGTGATCTCGGACGGCAACTTCCCGGCGGCATCCGTCGGGAAAAACGGGATCGTCGTCCGTCTGGACGGACACGGCGTACCGGAGATCCTGGACGCCATCCTCACGGTGTTCCCTCTGGACACCTATGTGGAGCATCCGGTCAATCTCATGGAGGTCATGAAGGGGGATCCGGTGGAGACACCGATCTGGGATACCTATGCCGAGATCCTCAAGAAGCACGATCCGAGAGGCAGCGCCATGATCGGTCACATCGAGCGCTTCGCCTTTTACGAGGAGGCAGCGAAGGCCTATGCCGTCGTGACCACCGGGGAATCCGCCCTGTACGCCAACATCATGCTGCAGAAGGGAGTCGTGACCTCTTAAAAGGTCACTGCAGGGATTCCCGATATTCCGTCGGCGTCATGCCGATGGTCTGTTTAAAAGATCTGCTGAAATGAAAGGGATCACTGTACCCTACAGCAGCCGCAACCTGCTGTAGGGTCATCCCTTTATCGTTCATCAGCTGTTTTGCGATCCCCATCCGATAATTCCGGATATACTTCGAAGGCGGGATCTTCTCCACCCGGTTAAAGATCTTGGTCAGATAGGAGGAGGAAAAGCCGAGTTTCAGCGCGATCGTATTGAGATCCAGATCTCCGGCGTAATTATTCTGCACGTACTCCTCCACCAGCCGGACGATCTCCTCCGGTGTGAGTGAGGATTCCTGTCCGCCCTCGTCCCTTGCATGATCATAGATATCCGTCAGGGACAGTTCCAGATCCTTTAGGACTCTTCGCAGCTCCTCGCTGTCCACCGGCTTCAACAGATAGTCTGCCACCTCACAGCGGATCGCCTCTCTGGCGTATTCAAATTCGGCGTAGCCGGTGATGATCACGCATTTCACGTTGTTCATCGTGCGGCTGATCTCCCCCGCCAGCTCCAATCCCGTCATGACAGGCATCGAGATATCCGTGAACACGACATCCGGCGGCTGCTGCCGCACCGCCTGCAGCGCATCTTCTCCGTTGGAATAGATCCCGCAGACCTTGAAGTTTGCGTTTTCCTCCTCAATGTGTCTGGCGATGTTTTTGGCGATCAGCTTCTCATCCTCGGCTATGATCACACGATAGGTCCTTCCGTCCATCTCTCACCCCTCCGCGTCGTCGCTCCCTGCAAAAGCCGCCTCCGATCCCGCGTCAAATTCCCCGCCGATGGTGACCAGCGCGCCCCCGCCCGCATAATTGCTCACCCGGAAGATATGCTTGCCGCGATACAGCGTCTTGAAACGAATGTAGATATTCATCAACCCCATCCCGTTGATCTCCAGGCCGGGGAGCATCTCCGTCTCGTTGATATACGCGATGCGATCATTGATCTCCTTCAGATCCTCCTCCCGGAATCCGGGGCCGTTGTCCCTGACGGTGATCTCCCAGTACAGTCCCGTCCGGTGGCCGTCCACCTCGATCCGCCACGGGGCACGGACATTTTTCGTCGCGTATTTGATGGAATTTTCTACAATGAGCTGGAGGCAGAGTTTGGGGATCCGGATCTCCTGCATCTCCTCCGGAATATGGATGCTGTAGATCAGATCCTCCTCATAGCGCATCTTCATGCATTCCAGATAATCCTTCGCATGGGACACGTCCTCGCGCACAGACACTAACGGATCCTTATCCGACGAGATATACCTGAGGATCCGCGAGATGGTCTGGCACATCTTCACCACCTCCCCGTTCATCCCCTCCTCGGCCATCGCGGAGATGGTGGCGAGGGAATTGTATAGAAAATGCGGGTTCATCTGGGATTGCAGCGCGAGGATCTGGGATTGCAGGCGCTGATTGTTCAGCGCGATCTCCCGGTTCATGGAGGCCTTGGCGCGGTCGTGCATATCCCGCACCGCCGAATACAGCGTATCCAGTTCGATGATGTCGGTATCGATCCGCTCAAGTGAGCCCGTCAGGATGCTCTCATCATCCATGCGCAGCGATGTTATCCCGGAGTACATCTTCATCACAGGGATCGTGATGATCCTGGACACCACATAGGAAAGGAGCAGGATCAGGACCACGAATCCCGCGAAGATCACCAGATTTGCCCTGATGTAATCGTAGATCGGCCGGTACACATCCCGGTTATCGATGGCGATCACCGTGGTGAATCCCGAGTAGGAGGAGGTGTTCACAAACAGGTGGGTGTTTTTCTGATAGGATATGTGACGGGGTTCGTCCAGGGTGACCGGATCCGCATCGATGACCAGCGCGGCGTACTCGTCCGCCATGCCGTCTCCGGCGAAGCGATAGATGCTCTTGCCCGTCTGATCATAGATGTAGATTTTTTCATGATACACTCCGGTGTCGATCTTCTTAAGACGGGAGATGAGGGAGGAGATCGAGTGCTTCACCTCGATCACCCCCTGCGGCTTGTAATAGGAGGACAGATACACCGACGCCACGGTGAGGAAGCGCGATCCCTCCTCATAGGTGAAATACTTCGAGAGACGTTCATCCCGGTCGCAGAAGACCAGCCGATTGTCGTCACTGTTTCTCAGATCGTCGTACCACGGCTGATCGTCGACGCGATCCCCGGTATTGGAGTTGTCCAGGCCGACGCCCACGCAGCCCCCATCCAGGGAATAAAGGTAGATCTGGTCCACCGGACGGGACGGTCCCATGATCGCCGTGAGCAGATCGGTGAGAACCTTGATATTCTGCATCTCGGAGTAATTCCCGTTTCCGGCGGAGGTCGGTCTGTTCAGGTACAGCAGAAAGTGCTCCTTGATCAGATTGGAGTAAGCGACATTCTGCATGACGGTATTGACGCTCTTGATCTCCTCATCCATGAAGGCCGACGCCGTCCGGACGTCACGACTCATGGTCTCAAAAGCACGGTTTTTGATCCTGTGGGATTCGGACAGGACGAAGTAAGAGATATACACCAGGAAGACCACCGTCACCAGCAGGAAAAAGACCAACTGAAGCGTATTCCGCACACTTTTTTTGCTCCGTCCGATCATCATACCCCCGGTTAAAAATATCCATGTCAGATTCCTTTTTTATCCATGGGAACGGAAAAGGGATCGAATTAAGATAATCATATCAGCAATCGGTTGTCAATTATCAGCAACCGGCGTTTCGCTTTTTGAAAGGGAGGGTAACCGTGAAAAAGAAAATTCTTGTTTCATTACTGTCTTTCACCATGGTGATGGGAGTCCTCGCAGGCTGCGGGGAAAGCGCTTCCGCACCAGCCGCTTCCGAGCCTGCCGCCAAGGAGGAGTCTGCTCCCGCGGATAACGGCGCGGCGAAGGAGGAAGCCAAGCCGGCAGAGACTGCGGCTGCGACCGCGGATGCGGGCGAAGATGTGACGATCACCTTTATGGCAAGCCAGGACTGGATCCAGGATGCCGAGATGGAGCTGGGTGAGAAGTTCACGGAGCAGACAGGGATCAAGGTGGATTACCAGATCGTTCCTTCCGATCAGTATGAGAGTCTGTTGATGACCAAGATCAATGCCGGCGAGTGCACGGATATCTTCGGCGGCCAGAGCTCCCAGTTCTCCATCGTGACACAGTTCAATGTAGAAAAAAATGCGGTGGATCTCTCCGGCGAAAGCTGGGCAGGCAACGTGGATCCCGCAGCGGCGGTTGAGCTGTCCGCAGGCGGCAAGCTCTACGGTCAGCCCATCCAGGACGTCTCGGCCTGCTGGGCAGTCGCCTACAATATCAAGACCTTCGAGGATCTCGGCCTGTCGATCCCCACCAACTACGCCGAATTCTGCGACGTCTGCGAGAAGATCAAGGCCGCCGGCATCATCCCCATTTACGAGTGTGTATCGGACGGATGGCATCACGTGTGCTGGACGGAAGCTGCCGTAGCGGCGACGCAGGCCGATGCCTCCTATCCCGATGCGCTCAATGAGAACAAGGCCACCTTCGAGGGCAACAAAGAGCTCACCACCATGTTCACGCAGTTAAAGGAGTTGGCCGACAAGGGTTACATGGGCGACAACTATATGTCCAACGAGTACGCGGATGCCCCCGCCTCCATCGCGAGCGGCGAGTACGCCATGGTGCTCTACAACCAGGGTCTCGGTGCCGAAGTGAACGCGGCGGATCCCAGCTTCCCCGTCGACAATATCGGCTACTTCGTCAATCCCCTGTGTGACAATCAGGCTCTGAACGTCAATTACTGCGGCCCCTCCCGGTTCATCTTCTCCGGGTCCAAGAACATCGACGCCGCCAAGCAGTATCTCGCCTTCATGGCCTCCGATGAGAGCCTTGCGTACATGACGGAGAATGTCGGCAAGTTCAATCAGCTTCCGTACTCCAATGCCCCTTCGGCGTACTCGGCTGTCGTTCAGGATTTCTACGACAGATATCCCAAGAAGGTCGCCGTCTTCCAGGCATCCGTCAAGTATTACAATCCCGCGTGGATGGACATCGGTGCCGATATGTCCGCCATGTTCTTAGACGAGATGACCCCCGAGGATGTCCTCAAAGACATCGATAAGCTGAGAGCGGAACAGGCAGCGGCCGCTTCCGATCCCGCCTGGAACTGACAACGGTCAATGACCGAGACCATGAGGCTGTCTGAAAGCGATCAGACAGCCTCGTTTTTCAAAAGGGTGAACCGACATGAACAGGAATAAAGTATATCCGAGATATTTTGCCCTGGGCGCACTGATCATCTACTTTGTGTTTTTCTTTCTCCCGGGTCTGATCGGTGTGGGATACTCCTTCACGGACTGGTCCGCATACTCTGACGAGCTCCATTTCGTGGGTTTTCAGAATTTCCGGACCGTATTCTCCGCCGACGAGAACTACATGAAGATCATCTCCAACACCCTGGCATTTACCTTCATCACAACCGTCCTCAAGAATGTGATCGGCCTTATCCTTGCTCTCCTGTTGACCAAGTCCATCCGGTTCCTCAACATGCACCGCGGCATCGTGTTCATGCCGTCCGTGCTCTCGACCCTGATCATCGGTATGATCTTCAAGTCCATCCTCGATCCCAAATCGGGGCTGTTGAACTCCTTTTTCCGATCCGTCGGTCTGGAGATGCTGGCGCAGAAATGGCTGGTCTCCTCAGAACTGGCTTTCGGATCCGTGATGGCGGTCGACATCTGGCGCGGTGTCGGCTACATCATGACGATCCTGATCGCCGGGATCCTGTCGATCTCATCGGACTATTACGAAGCGGCGGCGATCGACGGGGCCGGCGGATGGAAGAAATTCTGGTATATCACTTTTCCGCTGATCCTCCCCACCCTCGCCACGACCACCGTCTTAAATGTCATCTACGGTCTGAAGGTATTTGATATGGTCTACGCGCTGACAAACGGCGGCCCCGGCAAGGCGACGACCGAGGTGCTCTACACCGCCGTATTCAAAAAGTTCGGAACCGGCCAGTACGCCGTCGGTACCGCACTGTCATCCGTCATGTTTGTGATCATGATCATCGTCGGCATCTACATGATCCGCATCATGACCAAAAACGAGGTGGTGGAATAATGAAAACAAAGAAAATCCTGTTGGCGATCGTCCGAAACTTTATCGCATGGATCTTTTCCTCGATATGCCTGATCCCGCTCCTTTTGATCCTCTTCAATTCTCTGAAGGACAAGAAGGCCGCCTCCCGGATGGATCTGCATCTCCCGGAGCTCCCGATCCGGTGGAGCAATTTTGTCACCGTCATAGAAAAAGGAAAACTCGCGGCCTCCTTCGGCAACAGCCTCCTCTATTCCGCCGGATCCGTGATCCTGTGTGTCCTCTTCGCCGCACTGGCCGCGTACGTGCTCTCGCGGAATCAGACCAGACTGAATCAGTTCCTGTATCTGTTCCTTGTCCTCGGGATCACCCTGCCGGTCAATTATGTCGCGCTCACTAAGGTGCTGCAGTTCCTGCATCTGAATAACACCGCCATCGGGATCATCCTGCTCTATACGGCCATGCAGCTGCCCTTCATGACCTTTCTGATCCACGGCTTCGTCGCCAAGGTTCCCGTGGAACTGGATGAAGCGGCGGTGATCGACGGCTGCGGTCCCGTACAGCTCTTCTTCCTCATCGTCTTCCCGATGTTAAAGCCGGCGATCGCCACCTCGACCGTCCTCACCTTTCTCAATACCTGGAATGAATTTGTCTCCCCTCTGTATTTTTTAAACAGAACAGAGCAGTGGCCCATGACTCTTTCGGTGTATAATTTCTTCGGGATGTATTTTAAGGACTGGAATCTGGTATGCGCGGACATCCTGCTCACCAGTCTTCCCGTGCTGATCGTCTATCTGATCGGTCAGAAGTATATCGTATCCGGCATGACCGCCGGCGCCGTGAAAGGATGAGTATGAACCGAAGGATCGAGAACCTGAGAGAAGATATCACCTGCGTCACCTACCCCGCCGCAGCGATCCCGTCCGAGGGGCAGCGTGACCCGGAAGCCGTGGATTTCCTGTGGGAAGGGCAGCGGGTCTTAAGCCAGTCGGCGGTCTCCTTCACCCCCATCACCGTCTACCGGTATGAGACCGGAGCCTCCGCCTTCCGGAAAAAGCAGACGGCCAACGGCGAGGTGGCCTATACGGAGGAACTGGCGGAGGTCCCCGCGTACGAGGCCTTTTCGGCCGCGATCGAATTCCGGATCGGTCCGGATGAGCTGCTGCTCGGAATGGGCCAGTATGAGGACGGGGTCTATGATTACCGGAGCCGCACGGAGTATCTGTACGAGTCCAATATGCGGATCGCCATCCCGTTCCTGATCACCACGGGGCATTACGCCATCCTCATCGATTCGGAATCCTCCATGATCTTTTCCTCGGAGGGAGACCGGATCCGGTTCACCATCGACTGCGTCAGGGAGCTGAAATACTATGTGTTTACGGGGAAGACCATTCCCGATCTCCTGCGCTGTTACTATCACATCACCGGTCTGCCCTCCCTGCTGCCCAGATGGGCCTTCGGCTATATCCAGAGCAAGGAGCGGTACCGTTCCGGCGCCGAACTGGAGGAGGTCGCAGCAACCTTCCGTCAAAAGGGCATCCCCATCGACTGTATCGTCCAGGACTGGTTCAGCTGGGAGGACGGATTGTGGGGGGAGAAGAAATTCGACAAAAAGCGCTTCCCCGATCTGCCCGCCACGGTCAGAAAGCTGCATGAGGATCACGTGCATTTCATGGTGAGCATCTGGCCCAACATGAGTACGGATTCGTCAAATTATTCGGAATTTGCCGCCGAGAAGCTGCTGCTTCCCAATTCCAATCTCTATGATGTCTATCGGGAGGAAGCCAGAGACCTGTACTGGGAGCAGACCCGGGAAGAGATCATGAACAGCGGATCGGACGCTCTGTGGTGCGACAATGCCGAGCCCTTCTCGGACGCCGACTGGAGCGGGGAAAAGAGGCGGCCGGAGGAGGAGCGGTACCGGCTGGTCCGGGATATGTCCCGAAAGTCCATGGACTGGGAGAAGCTGAATTCCTACGGTCTGTACCACGCAAAGGGCATCTATGAACACTGGCGCAGGGATCTGCCCGGAAAACGGGTGGTCAACCTCACCCGGTCCGGCTACACCGGGATCCAGCAGTACGGCACCATCCTCTGGTCCGGAGACATCTGCGCGACGTACGAGACGCTCCGTAAACAGATCACGGAAGGCATCAAGATGGGCCTCACGGGGATGCCCTACTGGACCCTGGATATCGGCGGCTTCTTCGCCGTCAACGACAAATACGAAAACCGCGGCTGCAATGATCAGAGCCATCAGCCCGTCTGGTTCTGGCACGGGGATTACAACGACGGTGTGGATGACCTGGGATACCGCGAGCTGTATGTCCGATGGCTGGAATTCGGGACCTTCCTCCCGATCTTCCGCTCCCACGGAACGGACACTCCCAGGGAGCCGTGGCGGTTCGGAAGCGAGGGGGAGCCTTTTTACGATGCGATCGTATCCCACATCCGGCTGCGATACCGGCTCCTGCCCTATCTGTACTCCCTCGGAGCCGCCGCACACCGCGACGGCGACACGATCATGCGAAGCCTCCTGATGGATTTCCCGGATGATGAGGAGGTGCGCGGCATCAGCGACGAATACCTCCTGGGCCCCGCGCTCTTAGTGGCCCCTGTCTACACCCCGATGTACTATCGGCCGGACTCCGTCAAGATAGAGGATTCTGAGAAGACCCGCAGGGTGTATCTGCCGAAGGGCTGCGGCTGGTACGATCTCCACACCGGAATGCGCTATGAGGGCGGATGCTATCTGCAGGCGGATGCGCCCCTCGACCGGATCCCGGTCTATGTGCGCGAGGGATCGATCCTGCCCCTGTCCTCCGATATCGAGTATGCGGGCGAAGCCGATGGTCTCCCGGATCGGATCCGCGTCTATACGGGCTGCGACGGACAGTTTACCCTTTATCTGGACGACGGGGACGGCTATTCCTGTGAGGAAGGACAGTATTGCCGTGTCACGCTCTCCTATTCCGAGCAGGCGCACACGCTGACGCAGTCCGTGACCGGAAGCTATCCGGTGAAGGTCCCGTTCCCGACAGAATATATCGGGTCGTCACCGGAAAAATGAATTAAGAGACCTGTCACGCGGCAGGGAAACGGAGGGAT
>JAFXTJ010000031.1 GCA_017535945.1 Lachnospiraceae bacterium | reverse complement strand
TCCCTTAAAGAGGAAAGATTGCCCAGATACAGTTTGTCCTGCTTACCCTGCGCGATCCGTGCCGCCGCAAGGGTGATCTTCCTGGTAACAAAGGTCTCCCCGCGCCGTTCGGATTCGTGATTGAAGAGGATCCCGGAGCAGGCAAACATCCCATAGGCATCGCGATATTCGCGGACGATCCAGAAGCCGTACTGCTTCGCCACCGCATAGGGGCTGTATGGATGAAAAGGGGTCTTCTCCGACTGGGGCAGTTCCTCAACCTTACCGTAGAGCTCCGAGGTCGAGGCCTGATAGATCCGGCAGGTGTCGATCTGTCCCGTGACACGCACCGCCTCAAGGACACGCAGGACTCCCGTTGCATCCACATCCGCCGTGAATTCCGGCACATCAAAGCTCACACCGACATGACTCTGGGCCGCCAGATTGTAGATCTCATCCGGCCGGATCTGTCCGATGACAGCCACCAGGCTCATGGAATCTCCCATGTCGCCGTAATGTAGCCGGAAGTTTGCATTGCTCTCCAAATGATGGATCCGTTCCCGGTGATCCACGGAGGCCCGCCGGATCAATCCGTGGACCTCATACCCTTTGTCCAACAGCAGTTCAGAGAGGTACGATCCGTCCTGTCCGGTCACCCCCGTGATCAATGCTTTTTTCATCTGTTTCCGATTCCTTTCTCCGATCCCGTTCCTGCAGCAGGCACAGGCTCCGCCATCCGCGCAGGATATGCCTCCGCGGTGTCTTCTCCCTGTGCTCCGCCGGCAGATGCGTCTCGCCGATGCGCAGTACACACCCCTTTGGCCGCAGTCCCTTCCGGGATCCGCCTCCGGCTTCTTCCAACTAAACTCTTATTTTACCATGTTCCGGGGAATAATTCAAGAACGGGTGTTATTTATCTGAATGCAGATATTTCTCCTCAGCGCCGCAAAAAAAGATCCTCGCGCACGTCATCGAAAACAGGCTCTGACGATCTCCGTCACCCTCTCCTGCGCCGCTTCCGTCATCTTGTTGTCCGAGGGCAGACACAGGCCGCGGGCAAAGATGTCCGCGCATATGCTGTCATCCGCGGGATCCGCTCCGCCGGTGCAGGTTCTGACACCGGCTTCCGTCACATACGCATGCCCTTTATAGATGGGCTGCATATGCATCGGCTTCCAGATCGGTCGTCCCTCCGCGTTGAATGCGGAAAGTGCCTGCAGGATCTCGTCCGGACAGGTCTTTCCGGGGGTCCGGACCCAGGAGGGCTCGTGGTCCGTACGGCGCGTCTCACACATCACCTCCGGATCGAGCAGCAGACAGCTCAGCCAGTAGTTGGGGGTATTGCCTTCCTCTCCGATCGGATTCATCGATACCGGCAGATCCCGGAACGCCTCGCGGTAACGTTCATAGACCGCTGTTTTCTGTGCGATATGCTCCTCCAGATGCAGCAGCTGTCCCCGGATCACGCCGGCCACGATGTTGGACATGCGGTAGTTGTATCCCAGCTGCGAATGCTGGTACCAGGGCGCCGCATCTCTGGCCTGTGTGCTCCATTTGCGCACCAGAGCGGCATCCTCTTCACTCTTTGTGAGCACGGCACCGCCGCAGCTGCCCGTGATGATCTTATTGCCGTTAAAGCTCACGATCCCCACATCGCCGAAGCTGCCGGTCTGACTGCCGCCCGCGCCCGCTCCCAGCGATTCCGCCGCATCCTCCACGAGAAGCGCCCCGTGTCTGTCGCAGACCTCACGGATCTCCCGGATCTTCGCAGGCGTCCCGTACAGATGGGCCATGACGACCAGCTTCACCCCGGGGAAAGCCCGGAAAGCCTCCTCCAGCGCTACGGGGGACATATTCCAGGTCTCCCGTTCGGAATCGATAAAGACCGCCTCTCCGCCCTCATAGGCGACGGGATTGATCGTGGCATCAAAGGTCATATCCGTACAGAAGACACGGTGCCCCTTGAGCGTACCCTCGTAAGCGTTCTCCGGCTGTCCGTACAGTCTGATCCCCGCCAGACGGATCGCCAGATGCAGGGCGGCCGTCCCGTTGGAGAGTGCCACCACCCCCGGCATACCGGTCCGCTCCGCCAGTTCCCGCTCCACGGCGTCGATATTGGCACCCAGCGTGCTCACCCAGTTGGTGCGAAAAGCCTCCTCGATGTAAGTGAGTTCTTCTCCGTGCATCGTAGGGGAGGAGAGCCAGCATTTCTCCGCAAAGGGAGTCAGCCCTTTGAATCTCCCGTCCTCCGTGATCACTTCTTTCTGCGTTATGCTCATGTCCTTACCTGATCCTCTCCAGATCCTCGACCCCTACCAGCAGCTCCACCTCGCGCCCCAGGATCTCTACGCCGAGATACGCCACGCCGCGATGCAGATCGATGCGCCGGATCTGTTTTTCCATTCCCACCAACGGCCCCCGAACGACCCGGACTTTGCCGCCCTCCTGCAGTTCCACGCCGCTGATATCGATCATCCCCGGTGCCGCCGCGCCTTCTCCCATTGCCAGATGACGGATCCATGCCGTCTCCGATGCGTCCAGCTGCGCAAAATCATCCCGCAGTCCCTCCGGATCATAGGTCCGGTAATTCAGCAGCTTTGTGAGAGCCGGCACCTGTTTCAGATACTCATAGAGTTCATCGATCCGGTCGCTGTCGATGAACACATAACCCGGCATCATACGCTCCGTGACGATATGCCGGCTGCCGTGGTATTTGCGCCATCGTTTTCTGGTCAGATGGAAGATGCTCCCGTAGAGTTCCCGCGGCACGATCGCAACGATCTCTCCTTCCGTCGCGGCCTCCTTGGTCGGAGCGATCTGCAGACAGTAGAGCATCAGGCCTGCCTCTTCTCATCCGTCACTTCAAAGCCTTCCGTGCTCTCTTTCAGGAACAGGATCCGGATCGTCATGAGGACGAGTTTGAAATCCAGCCACAGGGAATAATGCTCGATATACATCATATCCAGCCGCAGCTTATCGTAAGGCGTGGTATTATACTTGCCGAAGACCTGTGCGTAGCCGGTGAGTCCGGCCGGTACCTTATACCGGTAGACAAATTCGGGGATCTCATCGAGATATTTCTGCACATGCTCCGTCCGCTCCGGCCGCGGTCCGACCAGTGACATCTCCCCCTTCAGGATGTTGAAGAGCTGCGGCAGCTCATCGATCCTGAGAGACCGGATGACCCGTCCCACCCGGGTGATCCGGGTGTCATGATCGCTCGCGGGCAGCACCTCTCCCTCACGTTCCGCGTCAACGATCATGCTGCGGAATTTGAGGATCATAAACTTCCGGCCGCCCTCGGTCACACGCTCCTGCCGGTAAAAGACCGGGCCGCCGTCATCAAACTTGATACAGAGTGCCACGATACCGGTGACCGGAAGGGCCACCACCATGGCGGCAAGACAGACGATGATATCGAGCAGTCGTTTCACCGCCCGCTCAACGGTCGTGATGCCGCGGCTCCTGACCAGCACCAGCGGTGTATCGAACAGGTCGATCACCTCTCCGCCGCGGACGATGATGTCACTCAGTTTCAGTTCCGCATATACGCGGATCCCCAGGCTGTAGCAGTATTTCAGGATATCGTTGCGCAGCTCGGCCGGAATATCATGGAGCACCACACCGTCATAATCGGCGACTTCACGGCGAATCGCCTCCAATCCGGCCTCCGCGCCGATCACCCCCTCGATCTGGTATTTATCCGGCCTGGAGGACATCTTTTCCTCCAGACGCTCCGGTCTCTCGCCGCCATGGATCATCAGAAGTCTGCGCGGCACGTGAGTCCGCAGATAGATGATATGGTAGATCGTGCAGAGGATCCCGATAGCCGCCGCCTCGATGAGCGTCAGCAGCAGGATCGGCAGAAAGCTCACGAGCACATTGGCGATCAGGGAGAGGACAAAATACTCGACAAAATTGGCGAGCACCATCGCAATGATCTGGGAAAAAATGGTGTCCGTCTGCTTCATCATGCCGAACTGAAAACCGTTCATCACATGACAAAGGAGATAGAGCAGAATACCGTAAACACCGGCCAGGACATATTTGCCGCGGCCGAAATAGGCCGGGAAAAGGCTCCTGTCCGCCCCGTAAAAATTTCGCCAGACAAAATAAAAGACAGCCGCCAGGATCACCACTTCGATGACGGCTTCCAGCCGGCGCACCATATCCATGGCATCGGACTTGCGCCGGTTCTTATTCAGTTTCTCAAATATCTCTTCCTGACTTGCCATTGTATCCTGTTACCGCTTCCGCATCCCGGTCCGCATCATCCGGTTTCCAAAGTCACATCATTCGATTTTATCATATGAGAGAGGCTCCGACAAGGTATCGCCTATGTAGACACGGGCCGCGTGGTACTCTGCGGCCAGCCGCTCCGCCTCCTCCAGGTCCGGAACCGGGGCCCCTGCAAGGGTACCCGCATCTGCCACCACGACAGCCACCGGACAGGCCTCATAGGTCAGGAAAACATCCTTTACGTCATGATCCTGTGTTTCCTGTCTGAGGAACAGGATCCTCTTCCCCCACAATTCCCGCCTGTCCGCTATTGCCGCAAGAAACCGCCGGCCCTCCGGATCAACGGTTTCCGAACGGACCGTCAGATCCGCGGCACGATGTGCCCGGTAGGTCACATAAGCCTCTGCCTCTCCCCGATGATCGGCGGTCAACACGGGAAGAAGCAGAAAACACAGCATCGTCGCAAACTTCATCTTTCTGCTGCCGGCTTCTCCGTTCTTCCGTGTCCCCTCCGGATCACACACCGCCCCCGCCAGTCTGCGCATGAGCAGCATCAGACCTCCCAGCATCCAGGGGGAGCCGTAGCGCGCAATAGAGAGTGACATATTATACGGATTCAGGTATTGTTCCTCTGTCCGAAAGATTGTCAGATGGGCGAAGAAAAGCAAGCCGTAGAGCAGGAGACCGGTAAAGGTCAGATAGGACAATTGTGCGCCCGGAGCGAGGAAACCCGTTTTCGGCTGATCCGCGTGGTCTTCGCGCCGTGCCGTTCCTGCATCAGCGTGAACCGCCCGCAGGCATAAAATAACATATGATATTATAATAAGACCCGCCATCCCTGCTGCCGGGAGATCCATCGTGAGATTCCGGTCCGCGTGCAGCGGACGCAGAGAAAAAGCTTCCAGAAAAGACCGTGCCAATGCGCCCGTCTGCTCCGGCAGATCCACGCCGTTTTTCGCCATCCGCACCATCTCACCGGTGAGCTTGGCGATCCGGCGGTTCACCAGACAGAATACCGCCCAGCTGCCAAAGGTGAGACCGGGCAGGATGAATGGTGCACGCCGTTTCCGGCACACAAACAGCCCATACCCCGCCGCGGCGATCGCCCAGCAGAACCCGGTCTCCTTGGTGATCGCAAGGACCGCGAGCAACACGCCGGTCGTCATGACACGGACCGTTGACCCGGATCCTCTCCGCCTGCTCATCAGGATCAGGACCGATCCGTAGAGGCATCCCATCGTCACATCCGCCGCCGCACCGGTAAACTGCAGCCCGCAGACCGCCCCGGGCAGGAGAAAGACCGCCGGCACCGCAAGAAGACGCGCCGGCAGAGACTTCCATTTCCGCGTTTCCGAAAGAAGCGGCAGGAGAAAGATCCCGTTCAGCACATGATAGGCGGAATACTGCAATCCCTCCCGATAGACGTCCGGAGACAGCTTCAGAAATACATATTTCCAGAGGGAAAGCGCCGGCGGATAATCACCGAACGCCGGGCTGACATGACCGTATTTCGGTGCGAAGCCGTTCCAATACCACAGAAATTTCGCGTCATTCGCCCAGAAATTCAGATCGTCCCACCACAGAACGACGCGGTCTGCGGCGAGGAGCGCCATCGCGGTCAGGATCGCAAGAGCTGTAAGAAGCTGCGGATCGGCAAGCTGTTTTCCCGTACGAAGCAGATACCGGGAGGACCCGTCCTTTCGTTCCGGCACGGATCCGTCAGATGCCGTGTCACAGCCTTTACGGGCCCTCCGGTATCCGACTGCCAGCACTCCGAACGCCGCAACAACCGCAAAGAGTCCCGCCGTCTGCAGCGCGCGGAAAAATGCGAGCGCATACAGCAGCAGGATCCCCGCGCCCGCAGTAAGGGGGAGGGTGTCAAAGACATCCTCCCCCGTCTGTTCACTGATCCCGATCGCCGCGATCAAAACAGCGGCCAGAAACAGGATGCTCATGATGCTTCAGGCGTTTGCCTTATGCCCAGGGATTCTCTCCCTCGTAGAGCGTGCCGGCCGGCTTGTTGTAACCGATCTCGCAAGGCTCCACGCCGATGTACTTGAGCGCATCATACAGGGGCTTCGCATAGTGGCCGAACATCACCGCGCCGTGGTGCGGGAAGTTCTTGCCGATCAGCCAGTAGCGGTAGAAGCGGCCCATCTCCTTGATCGCGAAGACACCGATGCCGCCGAAGCTCTTCGTCGCAACGGGCAGGACCTCGCCCTGTGCCGCATAGGCACGGAGCTTGGCATCCGCTGTGGACTGCAGACGATAGAACGTGATCTCGCCGGGCTTGATGTCGCCTTCGATCGTGCCGTCGCACCAATCCTGCGGGTGCGTGCGGGCCATGATCCTCTGGAAGGACAGATGCGGGTTGGTGAGCTTCGTGGAGCAGGTGTTGCCGCAGTGGAAGCCCATAAAGGTATCGGTGAACTGATAGTCGAACTTGCCCTTGACGGACTCATCATACATGTCATGCGGCACGGAGTTGTTGATATCGAGCAGCGTGACCTCCTCGCCGGAGATGCACAGGCCGATGTATTCGGACAGGGTGCCGTAGATATCCACCTCGCAGGACACCGGGATGCCCTTTCTCATCAGACGGCTGTTGACATAGCAGGGGACAAACTTGAACATATCCTGGAAAGCCGGCCAGCACTTGGTGGTAAGAGCGACATACTTGCGGTAACCCTTGTGCTCCTCGACCCAGTCAAGAAGTGTGAGTTCATACTGCGCAAGCTTCGGGAGCATCGCGGGCTCCTTACCTGCCTCGTAACCCATCTCCTTGGCCATATCCGCCGCGACCTCGGGGATCCGCTTGTCACCCTCATGCTTGGTATAGGCCTCGAACAGATCGAGCTCGGATTCCTCTTCAATCTCGATGTCGAGATTGTAGAGCTGCTTGATCGGCGCGTTACAGGCCAGGAAATTGGCGGGACGGGGACCGAAGCTGATGATCTTCAAATTGGCGAGACCCTCGACAACACGGGCGACAGGCAGGAAATCATGGATCATCTCCGCGCACTCATCGGCATTCCCCACCGGATATTCGGGGATATAGGCGCGCACATTACGCAGTGCCAGATTGTAGCTGGCGTTAAGCATGCCGCAATAGGCATCGCCGCGGCCGTCCATCAGATCCTTCTGGCTCTCCTCGGCGGCGGCGCAGAACATCTTGGGGCCGCAGAAGTGCTTGGCAAGCAGAGTCTCGGAGATCTCCGGGCCGAAGTTGCCCAAGTAGACGCAGAGAGCGTTGCACTCCGCCTTCTTGATATCCTCGAGAGCCTTGACCATGTCGGTCTCACTCTCAATGATCGTCACGGGGCATTCATAGATATCCGCGGCATCGAATTTCTTCGCATACGCCTCTACGAGCGCTTTTCTGCGATTCTCCGCCAGCGATGCCGGGAAGCAGTCGCGGGACACCGCCACGATACCGACTTTGATCTTGGGAATGTTGCCTACCATTCTTACACCTCCTGATCCTGAGTGCTCATTGTTTCCGGTATCCTCCGATACCGCACATCCATTTCAGTATAGCACATCCGTCGGCTACTTCAAACGTTTTTATCGAACAGAAACAGGTTTCCCGGAAATTGTTACAAATTCTTTACAAATGGAAAAACCCGTTTTATAATGACAGAGTTATGGAAAAATATATCATCAAGGGCGGTCAGCCTCTGAAGGGGGAGGTGGAGATCACCGGCGCCAAGAATGCGGCGCTTGCGATCCTCGCAGCTTCCGTGATGACCAGCGAGACCGTTACGATTGAAAATCTGCCCGACGAGGCGGACACCAATGTCCTCTTGGGCACCATAAATGAGATCGGCGTCTTCACGCACCGCACGGATCGTCATACCGTCCGTGTCAATGCCGCGAAGGCGAGGAATTTCCCCATCGACAACGAGGGCATCAAAAAGATCCGCGCCTCCTATTATCTGGTCGGTGCGCTCCTCGGCCGTTTCAAGCGGGCCAAGGTGGTGCTGCCGGGCGGGTGCGCGATCGGTCTGCGGCCCATCGACCAGCACATGAAAGGATTTGCGGCGCTGGGCGCTTCCTGCCGGATCGAGGGCGGTTCCGTCATCGCGGAGGCAAAGGAACTGCACGGGGCGCATATCTATCTGGATGTGGTCTCCGTCGGCGCCACCATCAATATCATGATGGCCGCCACCATGGCGCAGGGGCAGACGATCATTGAAAATGCCGCCAAAGAACCCCATGTCGTCGATCTGGCCAACTTCCTGAACAGCATGGGCGCACGCATCAAAGGCGCCGGCACGGATGTCATCCGTATCCGCGGGGTGGAACGTCTCCACGGCACGGAATATGCCATCATCCCCGACCAGATCGAGGCGGGAACCTTTATGATGGCTGCCGCCGTCACGCGCGGCGACATCCTGATCAAGGGAGTCATCCCCAAGCATCTGGAATCCATCAGCGCCAAACTCAAGGAAATGGGCTGCACGCTGACAGAACACGATGACGCGGTCCGTGTTGTATGCAACGACCGCGTCCACAGTACCCACGTAAAGACGCTGCCCTACCCGGGCTTCCCGACTGATATGCAGCCGCAGATCACTGTGGCACTTGGTCTTTCCGCCGGTGTCAGCATCGTCACGGAATCCATCTTTGAAAACAGGTTCAAATACATCGATGCGCTCACCTCCATGGGCGCCAACATCAAGGTCGAGGGCAGTTCCGCCATCATCTCCGGCGTGGAGAAGTATACGGGCGCGCACATCTCGGCCCCGGATCTGCGTGCCGGCGCTGCGCTGGTTTTGGCCGGCCTTGTCGCGGAAGGCTTTACCGTCATCGACAATATTCATTTTATCGAACGGGGATATGAAGATTTCTACATGAAGCTGCGGGATCTCGGCGCCACGATCGAACGGGTGGAGGATGACGGCAGCGAACAGAAATTCCGGT
The DNA here is from genome assembly GCA_017535945.1 of Lachnospiraceae bacterium. Taxonomy (GTDB): domain Bacteria; phylum Bacillota; class Clostridia; order Lachnospirales; family Lachnospiraceae; genus Butyrivibrio. The sequence continues at coordinate 20,580 of JAFXTJ010000031.1, read as the reverse complement.
TACAGTACGCTTAAACGATCGTTTCGATATACATGTCAGGATTCTGCGCCAGATCGATATAACTGTTTCCCGCTTTGATCGTCGGACGGGCCAGATGCTCCGGATTGATGAAGACGATATCTCCCTCGATGCCGTTGTTCAGACGGACACGGTTCAGGAGATACGTGTTCACCACATTGGAGAGGAACGTCATGATGGCGCGGGTGTCATATTTCTGAAGTCCCTCATTCTCAAACAATGCAATGGCCACAAACGGACACTGCGGACCGCGGTAGACGCGGGCTGAGGTGGTCGCATCGTACACATCGGCGATCGCAACGATCTTGGCAATGGGATCGATCTTTTCTCCCGTCAGCCCCAGCGGATATCCTGAACCGTCACACCGCTCATGATGCATGAGGGTTGCAAACTTGATGTGATCATTGATGGAGAGATTCTTGATGATATCGTAGCCCTGCCGCGGATGCTGCTGTACGATATGATACTCATCCGCCGTCAGCTTCGCCGGCTTCTGGATGATCTCACCCGGGATCAGAAGTTTGCCGATATCATGCAGCAGTCCCGCCTGCGTGGCGACGAGCGTTTCCTCCTCGGACAGGCGCATCCATTTGGCCAGACAGCTGCAGATCAGCGCCACATTGATACAGTGGACATAGGTGGCGTCATCATACTGTCTCAGGGAATGCAGCATATCAAAGACATTGGAAGGACCGGAACTCTGGTCGATCAGCGCATAGACCGGTGTCATCATGCTCTCGACGTCAAGCGGCTGGTTATGTCTGACCACATCGTTGATCTGTTCCTTGAACTGAATGGTCTCCCCTTCAAACTCCTTCTGGAACTTGCGGAATTCCGGGGTCTGCCGCAGTCTCTCGGCGTAGGAAGGCTCCTCCGATCTGTGTGACAGGCCGACAAGTTCGTCCTCCACCAGCACCTGCACGATGGAATAGAATGCCAGCCTTGTGATGGATTTGTCATTCAATACGGAACCCTTCGGCAGGATCATGGCCGAGCGGTCAAAACTGTAGACATCGTCAGCCAGGATCATCCCGGGGATCAGATCGGTTGTCTTGATCCTTCTCATAACTTCATCCTATCACATTAGTTGACATACTTCAACGGATTCACCTGTGAACCGCCCACGAGGATCTCGAAATGGATATGAGGTCCCGTACTCACACCGGTATTTCCTGACAGTGCGATCTTCTGCCCCTGGGACACGCTCTGACCCGACTTCACGAGGATCTTGGAGAGGTGTCCGTAGCGGGTCTCCTTGCCGTCCGCATGACGGATATAGATGACATAGCCGTAGCCGCTGCCCCAGCCGGCACGGGTCACGACACCCGGGGCGCTGGCCACGACCGCGGTGCCCACCGGTGTCGCCCAGTCGACTCCCTTGTGATAGGTGCTTGCCCCCCTGGTCGGCCGGCTCCGCTTCCCGAAGCCGGAAGTCATACGACCGCCGGAGATCGGCTTGATATAGGTCGGAGGTGCCTTTGTCCCGCGCTCGATGATCTTGGGGACCGCTTCAAAGGTGACTTCCTGCTTGACGATATCCCGCGCGACCTCCGTGGTATTCACATAAGTGGTCCGGGCAATGACCTTGCGGTAGCCGGAAGAAGGTTCCTGTACCGTCACCGATTTGGTGGTATACCAGTCATCCCGCGGGACGATCACCGGCTCGGACTCGTAGCTTTCCTCCAGATACTCCTCCGTCTCATAACGTACGGCCAGTTCCGGCTCCGGCACGGTGACGATGATCTCATCCTCCGGACGGATCGTGGAATTTGCATTCTCCAGCGTCCCGTTCATGGAGATCAGATCATCGACCGTGAGACCGTGATCCCTGGCGATCTCGGAAAGCGTATCCCCGCTCTTTACCTCGTAGATCGTGGGAGTCTCCCGGTCCTTGGTGACCTCCGCGATCGCCGTATCCGTATCCGTCAGCTCATGATCCGGCAGATAGGCCTCCACGATCTCGATCTTGTCATTGAAGTCCATATCAAAAAGTCCCAGATCGAATTCTGAGAAATCCATGCTCTCCGGATCCTGCACGGTCTCTCCCGGCACGCTGATCTGCGCGCGGAAGGTTCCCCCTGCGGGAAAGAGTTCCTCCGGTGCCGCATCCGCCTCCTCCCTGCGGACGACCTGTGCCGTCAGCACATTGACCTCTCTGTCAGGATCCTGGATCAGCTCCGCCCGGTACCGGTCCTCCGGATCATAGACGGCGAGCGAGGCGTCAAGCAGCGCAAGGACATCCTCCGCATCCGCAAGATTAACGGAGTATTCATTGATCTTGACCGTGTAATGCTTCCCCAGGGTTGCATGGACATTGCCGGAGAGGACCGAAAGCATCGCCTCCGTCACCACTTCGGGATCGGTCAGATCTGCTGCCGTATCCGTGCGCGCCATCGCATTGGTCAGCGTCAGTTCCGCGTCCGAAAGGGCCAGCGCATCATCAAAACTGCCGTCCCGGATCCTCTCGGCTGCAAATGAGCGTCTGGCGGCCCGCAGACAGGACAGGGCTTCTTCCCTGGAGGAAAGGACTCCGACGTCTATGTTGTTCAGGGAGACAGCCAGCCGCTGATTGCGCAGGGACTCCATACGAAAATTGGGCATCAGCAGCAGCCATACCAGACAGGCTGCCGCCGATGCCAGAACGAGCTGTGCTTCGATGCTTCTTTTGGCTGATGTACGGAACAATGCTTAAAAATTCGTCAGGATATAGGCCACCAATACACCGAGATTGACGAGACCGGTCACCAGTGCCGCCACGGAGATCGGCGTCGCCGCGCCTCTCCTGTGCAGGAAGGTGTCCTCCATTGCCTCCATCCGCTGGTTCATGCCCGTGATGGCGGTATCCAGCGTGGACGTCTGCTTGGCGAGATAATCATTCATCGACGCCTGCACATTACGGTAGATCCGGACACCGACATCGTGGGTATTCTTATCGGTGACATCAGCTCTTTCGCTCATCTTGTCCGCCACGCCGGTCACACCCGTGACACTCGCGGCGACCACATTCATCTGTTCGCCGAATTCCTTGAGTTCGCCGGAAAGATCCTCCAAAAGCCTCTGCAGTTCCTCATGGCGCATGACATCCGCCTGCCTCCTGGTAAGCTCCGCCTGTGTGCGCTCCTCCAGCCGCCTGTCATCCTCTGCGCGGCGTTCCTCATCACGCATCTGTGCCGCCTGATTCTCCTGCTCGCGGAGTCTGCGGTCCTCATCCGCCCGGGCGTTCATCAGATCGCGGATCTGATCGATGACCTCCGTACCCGCCTGTGCCGGAACCTGCTGCACGACCGGAGCGGCGGGCTGCGCCGCGGCTGCACGGGCAGCCTCATCGAGCATTGCGCGGATCCGCTGATCCTCGTCTTCAACGATCCCCCGGATCTGCTCCACACAGGCCGCATTCTTCTCATACAGGACCTGCATGTCCTCCAGCTGGGCACGGATCTGCCCCACTACGGCACGCAGCGCTTCGGGATCGGGGCCGCCGGCCATCATGGGCGGCTGAGGCTGTCTGGCTGCTGCCATCTCCATACCCATACCGACAGGCTGGCCGTAATCACCGCCCATCGGACGCTGCATCGGCTCCTGGCCATACATACCGCCTTCCTGACCGTACATACCGCCTTCCCGGCCCATCCGGCCGTAACGGTCCATAAAACCGTCCCCGGAACCGTATCCGCCCGCCTGATACTGTCCACCCTGTCCCCGATTTCCGTTTCTGTCATACATAGCCTGTTCCCCCTTTGGTAAAATTTACCATATTTTCCGGTTGATCCTCTTGCTTTTTTGTGCACTTTTACATATCGTTTGCTGTTTGTTCATATTTTGTTCATATTTATTGATTAAACTGTATTCAGACGAAAGCGAGAGAAAAAACATTCTTCCTCTATAACGACAGTTTTTCATAATCGCCCGGATGCCGTGAGGTGTCCGGGCACTCCTCTTTTTCAGAGGTCTTCTGTTTCCGCCGCCTCCTCGGCGCGGATCGCCTCGATCTCCTCATTGAGTTTGCGCATACGGTCATCCAGTTCGGACACCATCCGGGCGCACTCCATCAGTTCCGTGTTGATATGGCCCGGCGCATTACCCTCAAACTTATACTGGATCTTATGTTCCAGACTCGCCCAGAAATCCATCGCGACTGTCCGGATCTGCAGTTCGACCTTGGTCTCAACGATCCTGTCGGAGAGATAGACCGGGATCATCACCACCATATGATAACTGCGGTAACCGCTGCTCTTGGGGTGCATGATATAATCCTTGACCGCCACGACCTTGATATCACTCTGCTTGCTGATCATGTCCGCGATCATGTAAATGTCCGTGGTAAAGGAGCAGATCACGCGGATCCCGGCGATATCATTGACATATTTCACCATGTTTTCAATGGTGGGCTCATAGCCGTGGCTCTTGAGCTTTTTCACGATGCTCTCGGAGGTCTTGATCCTCTTCTTCACGTGCTCGATCGGATTGTACAGATGCACGTGCTGAAACTCATCGTTCAGGATCTCGATCTTGGTCGCGATCTGCTTGAGCGCCGAAGAATAGAGCAGCTGCACTTCCTTCCAGCTCTTGATCTCACTGCCTTGTTCCAACTGCAATCCCATTTTTACTCCACCGTAACACTTTTCGCCAGATTCCGCGGCTTGTCCACATCACAGCCGCGCCCGTCCGAAATATAATAGGCCAGCATCTGCAGCGGGATGATCGCCAGGGAATTGGCAAAGAGCGGATTTGTCTCGGGCAGCGTCACGCAGAAATCCGATGCCTCTTCGATCTCCCGGTTGCCCATGGTCGTCACACTGAAAATGACCGCACCGCGCGCCTTGACCTCCACGATATTGCTCAGCAGTTTGGCATGCAGAGCAGGCTGCGTGGAGACTGCGGCCACAAGAGAACCCTCCTCCATCAGCGCAATGGTCCCGTGTTTTAATTCTCCGGCGGCATACGCCTCGGAGTGGATATAGGAAATCTCCTTGAGTTTCAGCGATCCCTCCAGCGAGATCGCATAATCGATGCCCCGGCCGATGAAGAACACATCCCTCGCCGCGATAAAACGGTTGGCGATGCGCTGCACTTTGTCGCGGTTGCCCAGCATGAGCTCGATCTGCTCGGGGAGTTTCATGAGATCGTCGAGCATGCTCCTTAACTTGCGTCCGTGGAGGAAACCGCGCACCTCGGCAAATTTCATGGCAAGCAGATAGAGTGCGATCAGCTGCGCACTGTATGCCTTGGTCGTTGCGACGGAGATTTCCGGACCCGCCTGTGTATACATGACGAAATCGGATTCCCTGGCAATGGTGCTTCCCACGACATTGACGATGGCGAGCACCTTACAGCCTGCCTCCCTGGCGATCTTCACGGCGTCCAGAGTGTCCTTGGTCTCGCCGGACTGGCTGATGACCACCACAAGATCGTCCCTGTCCAGCAGCGGATCCCGGTAGATGAATTCGGAAGCCAGATCCGTCTCCACGGGGATCCTGGCGAGATTCTCAAAGATGTAGCGGCCTGTGACACCGGTATGATAGGCACTCCCGCAGGCGACCATGAAAACCCGCCTGACCCGCGATAACTCCTCATCGCTCATGCCCAGTTCCTCGATCACGATCCTGCCGTCCCGGATGCGCGGTGAAAGCGTATCGCGCACCACCCGGGGCTGCTCCATGATCTCCTTGAGCATATAATGCTTGTAACCACCTTTTTCCGCGGCGCTGATATCCCACGCGACCTCCGTGATCCCGTGCGTGACCTCCTCCTCGTCCATGGTGACGATCCGGACGCCGTCAGCCTTAAGTTCCACGATCTCCATTTCGCCCGGATAGATGACACGGCGTGTGTGCTTTAAGATCGCGGTCACGTCGCTCGCCATGAAATTGCCGTCTTCGCCGATCCCCAGGATCAGCGGACAGCCTTTGCGGACACCGTAGACGACATCCGGCTGATCGGCAAAGAGAATGCTCAGCGCATAGGATCCCTCGATATGCTGAAGGACCTTGATGACCGCCTCGAGCGGATTGCCTTTGTAATAGAGATCCAGCAGATGGGCGACGGTCTCCGTATCGGTCTCGGAAACGAACTGATATCCCTTGGAAATAAGACGTTTGCGGAGGGCGACGTAATTCTCTATGATGCCGTTCTGTACGACGGCGATGGTCTTCGCCGTATTATAGTGCGGATGCGCGTTCACCTCGTTGGGGACGCCATGCGTTGCCCAGCGGGTATGTCCGATGCCGGCAAAGCCGGGCAGTGTCGTACCGCCGCGTGTCAGTCCGTTGAGGACCTCCAGCTTGCCTCCGGCTTTTGTAATCCTGAGCGCTCCGTCATCAATGACAGCGATGCCCGCCGAATCATAACCGCGGTATTCCAGTCTCTCCAGCCCTTCCAGGATCACGGGCGCAGCCTGTTTTTTACCGATATATCCTACTATTCCGCACACGTCTCAATTCTCTCCGCTTATGCTCGTTTCGCTGTTATCTCTTCCAGAATGCCTTCTGGTTCGTACATTTCAATATCACACTCCGGGGAAGCAAACGGTAATTCTTCCCCAGCAGAAATCCGGTATATCTTGCCGCGCAGATCCACAGATACCGCGGGATCTCCCGCCGGCGGCCGCATTTTCGAAGATGCGAGACCGTTTCCCGTACCAGGCGTTTCCCCTCCCGTTCGGAACTCACCCGCCGGAACACTTCGGGATGCATCGCCTGCGACACCCCCAGATCGAAATTCCGGTGCAGCTGTTCCGATGCTCCGTAATCATGGGAATGGACCACCGTCGCTTCCGCGCGGTACCATATACTGTACCCCGCATGAAGTGCCGCATGGGCGTAGACCATATCCTCATTAAAGATCGCCGGGGCCGCAAAGCCTCCCAGTTCATCAAAGACCGCCCGCCGGTACATCGCACACACATTGGAGGAGAAACTCGCCTTGATGCCGAGTCTCTGTTCATCCGCCAGCGTCTTGCGCAGAGATTTCTCCGGATAATTGAACCTCCTGGCGATCCGTTCCGTCTCCCCCGCGGAAGCGGCCGGCAGTTGTCTGGCGTAGGCCACCGCACAGGACGGATCCTCTTCCATCGCTGTGAGCAGCTGTTCGACAAGACGGTCATCGGCCGGTACCGCATCCATCGTCATGAACAGCAGATAGGCCGCATCCGAGCAGGATGCGCCGGCATTCCTGGTCCCCGCATGGTCAAAGGCTTCTCTCGGCACATGCCGCACCGTGACCGTTGGGTATTTCTCAGTCAGACCGACACGCTGTGCCCAGGGGGCAAAGAGTGCCTCCTCCGTATTCATGAGGATGATCCTGCCCGGCGGGATCGTCTGGGACGAAAGCCGCCCGATCAGTTTCAGCAGTTTATCGTCGCGGTCCGGCCGGTAGACCGGGATCACCGCATCAACGCAGGTTTTTGGAGACATCCGCGGCGATCTTGTCGCTGTATCGCTGCACATCCGAGGTCACCGTATAGCCCGTGTCGTTAAACAGGAAACCGTGCAGCCATTCCACATTGGTCTTGAGATCCATCGGCAGCACGCTGGAACCGACTCTGGATCCCATGTTGCCGGTGCGCCGGTACTGCTCCACCGGGAATCCCTCATCCGCCACCACGCGGTATGATGAGATCCCCCCCAGGAGCGACACGATCTCCGACAGATCAAAGGAGGTATAGGTCTCCTGGAATACATTGCCGGCGATCGTCTCCAGCGTGGAGAGTTTGGCAGTCTTCGCCTTGTTGAGAGCCGCGGTCAGGACCCTCCTCTGCCTCTCGGCGCGGGCGAAGTCATCACCCACATAACGGATCCGGCAGTAGGCAGTGGCCTGAAGGCCGTTCAGCGTCTGCAGCCCCGACTGGGTCACGGGCGTGTAATCCTTGCCGGCCGTTGCCACGAAATTGTCCTCCCCGGCAGCATTGGTACCGTCCTTCTTGCCCACCATGCTGATCTGATAGTTATTCAGATGGTCGATGACAGCGGGCTCCACATCCACCTCCACGCCTCCTAGCGCGTCAATGGTATCCGTAAGACCCTGGAAACCGATCGTGACAAAATCGGAAATATCCAGATCAAGGTTCATATTGAGCATGGAGATCGCCTGCGCGGGTCCTCCCTTGGCATAGGCGCCGTTGCACTTGTTATAGGTATCATTGCTCAGATTGAGGTAGGTGTCGCGGTAGACCGAAACCAGACGGATCTCCCCGCTGTCCTGATTGATCGAGGCAATGATGATCGTATCACTCCTGGTGTTCTTATTGAGCTGGCCGTTCCGGGAATCCACCCCGAAGAGCGCGATATTCCGGTAGCCCTTCATTTCCTCATTGCCTGCCACCGCCTCGTTGATCGCGATCTCATCGTCCGCCAGATCCACCTTGCCCGACTCGAGTTTGACATTCAGCTTGGTCTTGCCGACACTCGTCACGTTCATCTTGCCGAAAAGCGTGTAGGCACCGAATAATAACACGAGCAGGACCACGATCTCGACCGCAAAGATCACGATCGCTTTGCTCTTCCTGGATTTTTTGCCGGAACTTCTGCCGGAGGATGCGCCGGAGCGGGACTTCTTCTTTTTTACGCTCTTCTTTCTGCGCGGGCGCTCGTCATAATCGTCGTCGTCGTAATCCTCCCCGTCATAATCGTCATCATACTCATCGTCGCGATCGTCATAATCCTCATAACGATCGTCATAGTCGTCATCGTACTTCTTCGCCATGATGCTGAATTCTCCTTGTATGCATATTTTTGCAAAACACCATATATTTTGCCACAAGTCAAGGAGGAATGCAAGGAGATAAGAATATGGGATGATCAGTATGCGTTCTTGTTGATAAAGCCCTTAAAGATCGTCAGGAAGAGGATCTTGACATCAAATTTGAGAGACCAGTTCTCGATGTAATAGATATCATGATCGATACGCTTGCGGATCGACGTGTCGCCACGGTAACCGTTGATCTGCGCCCAGCCGGTGAGGCCGGGACGGACCTGATGACGCACCATGTAGCGCGGGATCTGCTCCTCGTCACGGAATTTCTCAACGAAATTGGGACGCTCCGGCCGCGGCCCCACCAGGCTCATCTGGCCGACGAGGATGTTAAAGAACTGCGGTGTCTCATCCAGACTCGTCTTTCTGAGGAACCGTCCCACTTTGGTCACGCGGGGATCGTCCTGCGTCGTCCAGCCGTTTTCTTCCGTCTTCTTGTCCTGCACCTCCATGGTCCGGAATTTGTACATCATGAAGGGCTTGCCGTGGCGGCCGATCCGTTCCTGTTTGAAGATGACGGGTCCCTTGCTGGTGAGTTTGATCAAAGCGGAGATGATGAGCATCGGGATCGCAAAGATCACGATCGCGCAGATGGAACCGACGATATCCATCAGTCTCTTGAACGCGCGGTTCAGCGTGTTGGTCAGTGCCACATAACGGATACTGATGACCGCGAGTCCCGCGATATCTTCTGTATACGGATTGCTGGGGAACAGACTCGTGTAATCCGGGATGAATTTCGTATGGACACCCGTCTTCTCACACAGGGCCACCAGCTCCTCCAGCCGGTCATAATCCGTCAGCGGCAGCGTGATGGTGATCTCATCGAATTCATTGCGGTCCAGATAATCCTGCAGTTCGTCGATCCTGCCCACCACCTGCACTCCGTGATAGGAGGTGCCGAGCGGGATCCGGTCATCCAGAACGCCCACGCAGTCATATCCCCATTGCGGATTGGAATCGATCCGCATGATATAACTCTCCGCCGCGCGGGAATAGCCGACCAGCAGCACATGCTTGATGTTATAGCCCCGTTTACGGAAATACCGGAGAACGGAGCGTACGATCATGCGGGAAATGTTCATCACGATGATATTGGCGATGAAGAAGATACCGATCATCGACCGGGAGAAATCCGGCTGCTTGATGATGTAGAGCACCACAAAGAATCCGACAAATCCGGCCACATTGGCCTTGACGGTATTGGTAAAATCTTCCCAGCTGCGTGAGACACGCTGGGAATTGTAGAGCCCGTTCATGTAATACAGGATGAGATAACCGGGGATCAGATAGTACATCGCCCGGAAATAGGTCTCCATGGGCAGCGCATGCACATTGGGATCTCTGGTGGCGAAGACCGACTCAAACTTGATCCACCAGGACAGCATATAGGTAAGCGCCGTCAGGACGGCATCCAGCGCCAGGTGCAGGCGATTGAGATATTTCTGGTTATCCCTGATCAACCGACTATCCTCCGGATCAGATTCAGATACATTTCCGCCGCGAGCGTCAGCAGCGCCTTCCGTTCACGGTCCGTTTCAAACCGCACTCTCCTGTCTCCGCCCCGGGCGATCTTGTGCAGTCCCTCCCTGAGACCGGTCAGATACGCTTCCGCCAGACCCTTCCGGGCGAAAAACACTCCCTTGATGATAACACCTGCCGCAAGCAACGGCAACCAGACTAGCAGCAGCGGCAGAGGAAAATTTTTATACAGCAGATACAGGTTATTCCCTGCCGTCAGCCGCACCTTGAACGCGTTATGACGGGAACCGGAAGTGGCACTGCCCGCATGGAGCACCGTCGCGGCCGGTTCATAGCAGTTCCGGTAACCCCTGAGCCTGGCACGGATCCCGAGATCCACATCCTCCAGATAACAGAAATGTGCCTCATCGAAACCGCCCAGCCCGCGAAGCAGATCCGTCCGGTAGAGGCCGGCACCGGCGCATACCGAGGTCACCCACGCGCGCCGGCGGTACCATCCGGCCGGCCTGTCCTTGCCCGGCGTAAAAGCCCAGCCGAGCGCACAGTAAAGATCCCCGCTGTTGTCGATCTTTCTCGGTTTCGTGAGCGTAAGCATCCTGGCTCCCACAGAGAAGACCTCTTCGCCCAGCTCCTCCATGGTATCGCAGAGCGTCTGCATGGCACCGTTCATGACCCTGGCATCATTATTGAGCAGGAACACATAGGGGGTCTTCACCTCTTGGATCCCGGCGTTGACGGCATGGGCGAATCCGCGATTCTCTTCATAAGAGATCACGCGGATCCCGGGAAAGGCGCTCTTTATGTATGACACACTGTTGTCCGTCGACCCGTCGTCCACGACGATCACGGACGAAAGAGGCAGTTCCTGCAGAACGCTCTTCACACAGCCGTCCAGCTCGGAGAGGCCGTTGTAATTTGGTATAACAACTGTTATTTTATCCGGAAGGTCGCTCATCTTCTTCCTTTTTCCTCCAGCAGCGGATCCCACAGGATCCGGTATCCCTGTGCCCGGATCGCATTGCACACCGCAATACTCTTTTCCACACGGTTCACGCGGTCTGAGAAATCCTCCGCTCTCGCATGGATCCAGGGCTTCAGCTCCGCGGGGATCTCAGAGAGCAGCTCCGGACGGATGCGGATATTGGTGAGGTCCACCGCCTCCGCATCCTGCTGGCAGGCCGCACGATGCGTATACCCGCCGCTCCAGCCGCGTTTCAGGCCGTCAAAGAGGATCTCCCCCGCAGCGGTATAGAGACCTCCCACCATCCTGCCCCTGCGGTCGACGAGTTTGCCTCCTATGGCTCCCAGATCGGGGCGGGAGGCAAAAATGTCCTCGAAATAATGAACCCTTAAAAAACCGCGATGTGCCAGTTCCTCCACGGCACAGGGGATACCCCGCTCCCGCAGGTGCGCCTCCACGGCGCGTTTTCCGGCATCATGCGCATAAGCCTTGTTGGCACCGCTCTCCGCCGTCGAAGCCTCGTGGCTGCGCCAGTGATAGAGTACCCGCGGTACATGCAGAAAGCGCGCATCCGCCCGGAGAGGATCTTCCTCCTCACGCATGGCCTCCCCGCAGACACGCAGGAACAGATCATGATCCTGTGCGCCGTCATAGGCACTCCTCATCTGCAGCCGCTTCATCAACCCGGCTTCGATCATGGTCAGGTGGCAGATATAATTATTGGACAGGAGATGATCATAATTGAAATCCGGTTTGCGGTTGGGGGCAAAATACAACGTTCTCCCATCCTCCTCCCGCAGCTTATCCTCATCGGAATATACGAGCAGCGGACGGATCCCGTTCTCCCTTGCCCGGATGACAGCCTCCGCCATCCTGAAGAGCGCGTCCGGAGCCAGCACATCATCATGATCCAGGAGCGCGATGTATTCCCCCGCCGCCCTTCCGATCCCCGCATTCGTGTTTGCCGAGATCCCGCCCGGCTCCCTGCTGACGATCAGTTCATAACGGTCATAACTCTGGGCCCGGACGGATGCCGCCATGGCATCATAATATCCCTGCGGCGTTTCCCACGCAGGCACCACCACGGAGATGAACGGCGCCTGTCCTGCGCGTGTCCACACCGCGGTCTGTTCACGCTGCTCTTCCAGCTCCGCCTCCGAGGGTACTTCGTAAACATAAGGACTGCGCCTGTCTTCCAGACGCTCTCTCGCCGCGGCATAAGCCGCGGCGAGGCCGTTGCGTCTTGCATAATCGATGGTCTTTTTGATATCGGCGGACTGCATGTCAGATCCCGGCGACCTCCCGGACAGCCGCTGTCAGTTCCGCCTCTTTCTCGGCCGCATCCGTCAGGCTCGTTCCTTTCACACCCATGTAGAACTTGATCTTGGGTTCCGTACCGGAAGGCCGCGCACAGCACCAGGCATCATCGTCCAGCGCGAAATAGAGCACATTGGAGGAGGGCAGGCCGGTCTGTCCCTTTTCGCCGGTCTGCATATCCAGTGTCTCTCCTGTCTTGTAATCCCTGAACTGTTCCACCGTCCATTTCCCGAATTTCTTCGGCGGGTTGCTCCTGAGTTTCTCCATCAGCGCCGCGATCTCTTTTGCTCCTTCGATCCCCTTCATCGTGATGGCGATCTGGCCCTCCTTGTAGTAGCCGTATTTCTCATAGACATCGAGCATGGCATCCCAGACTGTCTTGCCCTGCGTCTTGTAGTAGGCAGCCAGTTCGCAGAGCATGAGCACCGCCACCGTGGCATCCTTGTCTCTCGCATGCGTACCCGCGAGGCATCCGTAGCTCTCTTCGAGGCCGAAGACATAGTGATACTTCCCGCCCTGCTCAAAGAGTTTGATCTGCTCTCCGATATACTTGAAGCCGGTGAGGGTCTCCACATAATGCAGACCATAGCTCTCCGCGATCGCGCGCGCCAGATTGGTCGTCACCACCGTCGAGACAAACGCAGGGTTTTCCGGCATCCTGCCGGTGGCGTGCCGCTCCCGGAGGACATATTCCGCGATGACCATCCCGGACATATTGCCCGTGAACATGATATACTCACCGCTCTTTGCGTCTTTGGCAAAGATCCCCAGCCTGTCGCCGTCCGGATCGGTCGCCAGAACGATGTCCGCATCCTTTTCTTTGGCGAGTTTGAGCGCCAGTTCAAAAGCCTTGGGATCCTCGGGATTGGGATACTCCAGTGTCGTGAATTCGGGATCCGGCTCCTCCTGCTCCGGCACCACATAAACCTGTTTAAAACCGGCCTCCCTGAGGATCCGGGTCGTGGGGATCAGGCTTGCGCCGTGGAAAGGTGTATAGACGATCTTCAATTCAGATCCTGCCGCATCAATGGCTTCCTGATGCAGGATCTGCTCCTTGAGCGCCGCCATGTAGGCCGTGTCGATCTCTTCTCCCCAGGACTGATATAGCCCTGCCTCGACGGCTTCCTCTTTGGACATGGTCTTCACTTCATCGAAACCGGTGATGGCCCTCACCTCGGCGATCACACCCACATCATGAGGCGGTGTCATCTGTGCGCCGTCCTCCCAGTAGGCCTTGTATCCGTTATACTCCGGCGGATTGTGGGATGCCGTTACCATGACGCCCGCCTGGCACTTGAAATAGCGCAACGCAAACGAAAGCTCCGGCGTGGGACGGAGTCTGTCGGAAACATAGGCTTTGATCCCGTTGGCCGCCAGACACAGAGCCGTGGCCTCCGCAAATTCCGGAGAAAAACGGCGGCAGTCATAGGAGATCGCCACCCCCCGCTTCGGATCCCCGTTCTTTAAGATATAATTGGCAAGCCCCTGCGTGGCCTTGCGCACGGTATATAGGTTCATCCGGTTCGTGCCGGCGCCGATGATCCCTCTGAGGCCGCCCGTTCCGAATTCGAGTTCCTTGTAGAAGCGGTCTTCGACCTCCCCGTCATCGTTACGGATCGCCAGCAGTTCCTTCTTGGTGGCTTCATCAAAATAGGGGTCATTCAGCCAGTACTCCAGTTCCTTCCTTGCGTCACTCATTGCACAATGCCTCCTTTACTCCATGTTGGTCTCATAGATCTCATGCGCTTCCTCTCTGATCTCAAGGAAGGCATGCACTACCCGCGGATCGAAATGACTGCCGGAGCCCTCCTCGATGATGGAGATCGCTTTCTCAAAAGAGAACGGCTCCTTGTAACTGCGTCTGGAAACCAGCGCGTCAAACACATCTGCAACGGCCATGATCCTCGCGGACAGCGGGATCTCCTCCCCCTGCAGTCCCTCGGGATAACCCGTACCGTTCCATTTCTCATGATGATAGGTGGAGAGGTTCCTGGCCTCATGCAGATATCCTGATTCCGACACCAGCGCGATCGCCTTGGAAATGATCCCGTTACCCGCGGTGGTGTGCCCTTTCATGATCTCAAACTCCTCTTCCGTCAGTTTCCCCGGCTTGTTGAGGATCTGATCCGGCACCGAGATCTTGCCTACATCATGCAGCGGCGCCGAATTGGCCACGTCCTCGATATACTCCTCCGTGATAATATCCGGAAAGACCTGCTCCCTGTCAAGCTCCTCCAGAATGATACGGACATAGGCCGCCGTCTTGCGGACATGGTCCCCGGTGCACTTATCCCGGCTCTCCACCAGATCCGCCAGCACGAGGATCAGTCCGTTCTGCATCCTGGTCAGTGTCGCGGTCTTCCTCTGGGCCTCGTCAAAATACGCGACCGTGGACGCCATCGTGGAGGCAAAAGAATTGTAGAGATTCTCGATCTCATCTCCCGTGGCGATCTCCAGTTCCCTGAAATGCTCCACACTCTCATCTCTGGCCTGTTCCGTATTGCATGCGAATTCCCCCGCGGTATCCGTCATCGCGTTGACGGGCAGGAGCAGGGAATACTCCGCGATCCACAGACCGATGGCCAGAATGATCAGGAAAAAGCCGAAGAAGAGGGTCACCACCCTGGTGATGAAACTGACCTCATTCGTCCACACAAGGCCCAGATCTGCAAAAGCCCTGTGGTAGAGCAGGATACAGATTCCCGTGGTGGCCACGGCCATGAAGAGAGTGGACGCCCCGACGAGGAGCACGATCTTGGACCGCAGGGACATCCCTCGGGTACTGACATGCTCCGCCCGCAGGCGTTCCTCCTCTGCAAGCGGCCGCTGCTTCCAGCCGCGGAAGGCAAAACGTTCCCGGACCTCCTCCGGGATGAACCGCAGGATCAGGACCACCACAGCCACATGCAGCGTCTTATCCGCGAGATCCAGAAGCAGATCCATCAGGAAATGTGCCCAGAACGGGGACAGCAATCCCTCCTCGATGAGAGCTCCCGCAAAAGGCGTGCTCGCGACACCCTCGATATCAAAGCCGAACAGCAGCCAGCTGATAACGGAGCCGATACCGCCGCCGATCAGGGCAAAGGTGACGATCGCGATCAGACATCCCTTCAGGTGTTTGAAATATCCTTTCCCGCCGAATCTGGCAGCACAGAAGGCGATCAGTACGCTGGTAAAGGCGTAGTACATGTTGGTGGGATCACTGAAACCGTTGATGATATTGGAAATGTAACCGACGATGATACCGGGGATCGCCCCGCCCAGAACTGCGGACAGAATGATGCCGACACAGTCAAAATACAGAGGGAGTCCGAGCACACGGACCAGCCGGTTCCCCGCGAGGTCCAGCAGGATCCCGGTGACGATCAGTATGGCCAGATATGAAAACTGCCTGCGTTTCGTCTTCATGGCTCATCCTCCGCGGACGCCGGATGCGGCTCCGCATAACACACAGTTTATCACTCCGCGAGCACCCGCGCAATATGCGCAGCCAGCGCACGGTTACCCGTCTCGGAGAAGTGTCTGGTATCCACCATGTAGCCGTTGGTATTCTCTTCATCCGACATCCCGTGATAATTATCGATGACCGTGACACCGCATGCCTCACTCAGGCGGAAACAGAATTCGATATAGGTGGAAAGCGTGCCGTGTCCCATATCAAAACGGTCCGCCGCTACGGGAGTCCCCTCCGGGGTATAGGTGACCATGAGGGCCGGCGTGACGAGGATCAGACGGATATGCGGATACGCCGCACGGATCGCGCGGATCCCGGTGGCATAGGCACCCGTCATGGTCTTCACATCCGTCCACATCTTGTCCCCGTCCGGATTGTAGCCCGACCGCTGACGCAGATAGTCCTCCCCGTCATAATAGATGAGGATCGTGTCCAGCGCCGCGTAATCCGTCGAAACCAGCGTTTCATAAGAGGTCTGGTAGTTATAATTCTCCTCCCATCTGTCCCGCACCGGCTGTTCCAGATCCGAGAAATCCCCGGCCGCGATATCCTCCGCGATATGGAAGAAACTGAAGAGATCCTCGCCGCCCATCTCTTTATCCGTGCTCACGGAGACCGTGGAAGCAGGGAATGCGCCGTTACGGATCTCCCGTCCGGTGACCTCTCCCAGGATGCGGCTCAGACCGTTGTCATAATCCCATGCCAGGGAATCATTCCCCAGACACAGGATGGTATCCTTGCCGTCATCCTTTTTGGAGGAGAGCTGATCCGCAGAGAGCGTATAGATCTGATCCATCAGTTCTATGTCAAAATCCTCTCCCGCATCATCCTCCGCGGCAGGGTCAGGGCTCTGTGTTCCCTGATTCCAGCGATAAAGACGCCATCCGAAAAATACGATGATCCCTATGATCAGGATCAGCAATACGATCTGCACCTTACGCATCAGTCCACACTCCTTTTCACATCTCTGTAGATCAGATACTCATCCGTCTGCGCGCACAAAAACCAGTTCTCCTCCTCCGGTGCATGATCGGTCTCCTTCTCCCGTTTCATCACCAGATAATCCGCCTCTGTCTCCCGGAGCGCCTCGGAAAGCTCCGTCATATCAATGATACCTGGCGCATCGAGCGCTTCCCGCACCCGGTTGTAATAACCGTAAGCCACGATATCCCTGCCGTAAGCCAGGATGAGATCCGTGTCATACTGCCGGATAAAGTGCACCAGATCCTCCGGTACCGCCACCCGTACCCGGTATCCGCCGCCATAGTCATGACGGATGGCATCACAGACTTCCACCGCTTCCTGCGGGATATGCCAGGCATTTTCCGCACGGGTCACATAGGGATTCCGGTATACAAGGCTCCCGCACAACAGGATGAGTACCGCCGTAAGGGCAGGCAGAAGCAGTCTGTCAAAAAACCGCTTAACCGTCAGATGCGCTCCCCGCATGGGCAGCCAGGATGCCAGCCGGCAGCCGGCGCAGGCGACGGTCATCCCCATCGGACAGAGCCACAGCATCCTGTACTGTGTATCACCGGCGTGCATCACTCGGACATAGAGTTTGCGGAACAGCGGGCAGAAGAACAGAAACAGATACAGGAGCGGCAGCCAGACAAAGAGCCGGCGTACGGTACGGTCCCGCTCACGGATCAGCAGAAAGACCAGTGAGAACAGATACAGGATGGTCAGCACGCCGTTCCCGCCGTAGAGTTTGAAGATCACCACGCTTTCCATGAAGATCCCGTACATCACATGTCTCCTCTGAGGAGCAGGCTCATCAGAGCCAGTACACCGCCGGGGATACAGCAGATCCCGGTCAGGACCAGAAGCCGGATCTTATGCATGAGAGTCCCCTTCCCGCGGGAAAGGATCACAACGGCCGCGCCGCTCACCAGGAGCATGCCCACGAGCAGGATCCCCGAGGTGCTGAAAAATCCGGACAGCACGCCCAGGAGAAACAGCATGATCCACGGAAAGAGACGCTCCCTGACGGGAATCTCTCCGGGTTCCGCACCCTCCTGACGGAAGAGGATCATCAGCAGACAGAACAGTGCCGGAATGACGAAATTGCCGATCAGCGCCTTGCCCTGCCAGGTGCGCATGAGGAAAAAGGTCTCCGGTGTGTAGATGGATACATTGCCCCACATGGAGAACAGACACAGAAAACACAGAAACAACGCGACAAGATCCGTGCGCTCCTTAAAGATCAGCCTACCGCAGCAGGCATACATGGCATAACAGAGAGGGATCCACAAAAGTGGCAGGACCGTATGGGAGAGGATCGTCGCATGGATCCCGCTCATGCGGGCGATATAGGCGATCCACACCGGATACTCCGCGAGCGCATGCCGGTAGTCGAGGACCGTGGAATATCCGATATAGGGGATCAATGTCTGGATCGTACCCGTCTGCTGGGATTGAAGGGACTGCACCACATAGTACGCATCATCCCCGTCAAACGGAGCATACAGAACAGCCATGACGAGCTGGATGAGAAGCAGCACAAGAAATATCACCGCATAGAGCAGTTCACTCTTCGCGATCCGCTGTTCGATCCGGACACGTCCCCTGCGCGGATGAAACAGATCCGCCACTTCCACGGGACGATGCCCCGGAAAAAGATGAAGAAAACGGGCCTCCCTCCCACGCACACCTTCTCTGCGGCATCTGTGCAGGATCAGCACTCCGCGGAGCAGACCGGCAGCGGACAGGATGATCAGGATGACGGTGTAGATGCGGGTGAGCATATCGAACCCCGCATAGACGATCCGCATCATGCAAAAGACGGCGACCGGTTCAAAAAGAGCCAGATCGGTGAGAAAGCCGAGAAACCATACGGTCCGCACCTTCTGCCTGTCAGGCGGCAGGAGCGGCGCCATCGCCAGTCCCGTGAGGACCGGTACCGCAAACAGCCACAGAAGCAACAGGAGCGGCGTGTATGCGTGAGCGCTCTCCATCACTTGGCCTCGTGGTATTCCTTCTCGGTATTGACGCTCCAGATGTTTTCCCTGGTGCGTGTCCCGTTTATGATGTTCTTTACAGCCTCAAAGGAGGTGCACATGGAGTGGTCGATGTTGTTGTAGCGGTGCTGTCCGTTACGACCGACACAATAGAGGTTGTCGATGGAATCCAGATATCTCACCAGCTTGTCCATCTCATCGTAAGTATCAAAATAAGCCGGATAAGCTTTCTTCACGCGTTCCACATGGTGATCCATGACCTCGGCCGCGTCATCGATGAGTCCGAGCGTCACCATCTCCCGGATCCCCAGCTGCGCGAAATCCTCATCCGTCATATTCCAGAGGGTATCCCCTTCATTGCAGAAATATTCCAGTCCCACCCAGACGGTGTGCTCCAGATCTTTGATCAGATACGGAGACCAGTTATTGTAGATCTGCATCCTGCCCATCTGCACCGTACGGTCATGGATGTAGATCCAGTTGTCGGGGACGATGTTACCGATGGTCTTAAACGCAGTCTTGTTCTTCAGATTGAGCTTCGGCACGAGTACGCCGACGGTCATATAATCGCGGTAGGGCAGTCCCGCGGCGATCCGGGCGGGTTCAGCGGGGACATCGTTCATCCCGCCCACGAGATCGCGGATCGGCATGGAGGAGATCACATAATCGCAGGTAAGCTCCACCTGTTTGCCCGCCTGTTCATAGATGACATGCGTGATGTGATCCGCCCCGTCCTTGCGGATCCCGACGACACGGGATTCCTTTAATATCCTGCCGCCGAGCTTTGTGATCTCCTCTGCCGTGACCTCCCAGAGCTGACCGGGCCCGAGTTTGGGATAGGAGAATTCCTCGATGAGGGAGGTCTCGACCTTACGGTTCTTTCTGCCGAACTGTTTCTCGATGGCGTTCTTCAGCACGGCGGAAACGGACACGCCCTTGACGCGCTGCGCGCCCCAGCTGGGGTCGATCTGCGAAGGATGCCTGCCCCAGAGATTCTCGGTGTAATGTTCGAAGAACATGGAGTAGAGTTTTTTTCCGAAGCGGTTGATGTAGAAATCCTCCAGGGAGTTCTCCTGCCGTTTGAACAGGACGCCCTTCAGATAACTGAAACCGGCCACGATCGTGGTTCCCAGGCCCATATTGCGGAAGGTGTCGAATTTGAGGCTGATGGGATAATCAAAGAACCGGCCGTTAAAGAGGATCCTGGATACGCGGTTTCTCCGCAGCATCACGCGGTCCGTCTGTTCCGGATCCGGGCCTCCCTCCTGCAGGGACGCCTTGCGCTCAAGCGCGATGTCATCCGATGCCGGCGCCCCCTGTCTGGGCAGCATGGCATCCCACCAGGCATTGACTTCCGGCACCTTGGTGAAGAATCTGTGCCCGCCCATGTCCATGCGGTTTCCGTGATACTCCACTGTCCGGGAGATCCCTCCCAGTTTGTCGCTCTCCTCGAGCACCAGGACTTCGATCTCTTCAGGTTTCTCGCGGTGCAGCAATTCGTATGCGGCCGTCAGTCCGGCAGGGCCTGCGCCGATGATCACAGCTCGTTTCATGGCTCTCCTCTCATCGTCCGGTGATTCCCATAGACTGTACCATTATATCATATGTCTACACATTTACCAATGTACATGTTGTTACTG